>NZ_JACLQJ010000010.1:0-90361 GCF_016648665.1 Streptococcus sp. 23.2 | reverse complement strand
CCTTTGTCTTTTACTAATATTGAATTTCTAGTTGATTATAAAATGGTAGATGATAAACGTTTGCCACTGACAAAAGGAAAATTCTTTGTGCAACATGCTAGAAAGTCTAAAAAATGGAAATCAAATTCTCAGCAAGATATCTCTTTAAAGAGATTAGAGAATAATTTTGAAGCTATTTTAAATCATTGGTTTGATAAATCTGAGGAACTTGATTTTATAGTTAAACAATTTTCAAAAAATCTTCATGGTAACTTATTCTTGGAAAATCAGTTGGTTGATGCAATCAGAAATCTAGAAGTATATTCAAGAAATTTTAAGAATTTTAAAATACCGCAACGTTTATCTGATATTGAAGAAGAACAAAAACGATGTTTGCTCAATTTTATAAATACAAATCTCTTAGAGGAGGTTAGAGGTAAGTTTAGAAATAGATTGAAATTTAATAAGAAAGAACCAAGTCTTTCTGAACGGTTGAAAAATTTATTTGATTCAATAGATGAGCTTAATCAGTCTAAAATTTTTTCAAATGTAGAGAGAGAATTGCTGATAAAAAAATTAACTCAAACACGCAATTATTATACTCACGGTGATTCGAAGGATAAATATCCAAAATTGATAACAGATATCAGTGAGATGTACGAAACAACATTGCTTCTTCGAGAAGTTTTAAGATATTATATCTACCAAGAATTAAGAATGAAATATGAATATATAGGTTTCTAAAGACTTTGAAATAAGTTTTAAAAATTTCATTAATGTACTACAGGATAGAGATTAAAGATACCCCCTTTGACATTCCCTCATAAAAGCGCTATAATGGAACAAATTGAACTGAACCTTTAATCGAGTCCAGAGAGGCGAGAAAGGTGTACTGAGATGCTACGGCATCACTAAAGGGTAGGGACTGCCCTATTTTCGTGCAACCTTCGCTGACTGGCGGAGGTTTTTTGTGTGAAAGGATATAAGAAATGAGAGAAAATCGTCCTGTTATTGCCCTTGATTTCCCGACCTTTGAGGATGTGAAGGCTTTCCTTACTAAGTTTCCTGCTGATGAAAAGCTCTATGTGAAGATTGGTATGGAACTCTACTATGCTGCTGGGCCTGAGATTGTACGCTACGTTAAAGAGCTTGGCCATAGTGTTTTCCTTGACCTTAAGCTTCACGATATTCCAAATACTGTGAAATCAGCCATGCGTGTCTTGTCTAACCTTGGCGTTGATATGACTAATGTGCATGCGGCTGGTGGTGTGGAAATGATGAAGGCTGCGCGTGAAGGCTTGGGAGATGGTCCAATCTTGATTGCTGTAACACAGTTGACCTCTACCTCTGAAGAGCAGATGCGTGATTTCCAAAATATCCAAACCACACTTCAAGAATCTGTGGTTCATTATGCTAAAAAGACTGCTGAAGCAGGTCTTGATGGTGTTGTCTGCTCAGCACATGAAGTAGCAAAAATCAAAGAAGCAACAAATGAAGATTTCGTTTGTTTGACACCTGGTATTCGTCCAGCAGGAGCAGCAGTTGGTGACCAAAAACGTGTTATGACACCTGCCGATGCCCGTCAAATTGGTTCAGATTACATTGTTGTTGGTCGTCCAATTACACAAGCTGACGATCCAGTAGCAGCTTATCACGACATCAAGGCCCAATGGAACGGTCAATAAATTTTCAAAAAGACCTTATTTCATAGGAAAATAGATGGAATTAGGTTATAATAAAGAATAGAAAACGCTTTACGGAGGATAATAATTATGACATTAGCATCACAAATCGCATCTGACTTGCTCGATATCAAGGCTGTTTACCTTAAACCCGAAGAACCATTTACATGGGCATCAGGAATCAAATCACCAATCTACACAGACAACCGTATTACATTGTCTTATCCAGAAACTCGTACACTTATTGAAAATGGTTTTGTGGAAAAGATTAAGGAAGAATTCCCTGAAGTAGAAGTGATTGCAGGTACTGCAACTGCTGGTATTCCTCATGGTGCGATTATCGCTGACAAGATGAACCTTCCATTTGCCTACATCCGTAGCAAACCAAAAGATCACGGTGCTGGTAACCAAATCGAAGGTCGTGTGGTTAAAGGCGAAAAAATGGTTGTTGTTGAAGACTTGATTTCAACTGGTGGTTCAGTACTTGATGCTGTAGCAGCTGCAGAGCGTGAAGGGGCTGATGTTATCGGTGTTGTGGCTATCTTCACTTACGAATTGCCAAAAGCTGAGAAAAACTTTGCGGATGCTGGTGTGAAATTGGTTACTCTTTCAAACTACACTGAGTTGATCAAAGTCGCTAAAGTTCAAGGCTACATCACAGCAGATGGACTTCAACTTTTGAAGAAATTCAAAGAAAATCAAGAGACTTGGCAAGACTAATTATCAAGATTTAAGGCGGAACGTTTTAGGCGTTTCGCTTTTTTTAGTATAATTTAGGAAAAGATAAGCAGGGAGAGTATAAGATGACAATTAATGAGTGGTCAGATGCAACGGCAATGGCTGAAGCCGTGCAAAATAAGACGGTCAGTCCCCGAGAACTAGTGGAGGCTACCATTCGTGAAGCAGAGAGGACGAATCCTAAAATCAATGCTATCGTCAGTCAACGCTACGAAAAAGCATTGAAAGAAGCAGAAACTAGAGACTTTTCAGAAAGGCCTTTTGCTGGAGTTCCAATTTTCCTAAAGGATTTGGGGCAGGAGCAAGCTGGTGAGCCGTCAACTGCAGGTTCTCGCCTATTTACAAGTTATCGGGCTAAGGAAACGGATAATTATGTTAAGAAACTTGAGGAATTGGGCTTTATTATCTTAGGACGTTCTAGCACTCCTGAGTTTGGCTTCAAAAATATCAGTGATGCTCAGATTCATGGTCCTGTCAATCTACCTGATGATGTGAGGCGTAATGCTGGTGGCTCAAGTGGTGGAGCGGCTGCTCTTGTAAGTTCTGGCATTTCTCTTTTGGCTCCAGCTAGTGACGGTGGGGGCTCTATTCGCATTCCAGCTTCCTTTAACGGCCTAATCGGTCTCAAGCCTACCAGAGGACGAATTCCTGTCGGTCCTGGTTCGTTTCGTGGATGGCAGGGAGCCTCTGTCCAGTTTGCTTTGACTAAGTCTGTTCGAGATACAAAACGCTTGCTTTATCATATGCAGACGTGTCAGATGGAAAGTCCCTTTATCTTGCCTAAACTTGACAAAGATTCTTTAGGAAAACCAGTTCAACCTCTGAAGATTGCTTTTTCTACTGTCTCTCCTATTGGTGGTAAGGTATCAGAATCTGCTATTGCGGCGACAAAAAAGGCTGCTAGAGCATTAGAAAGTCTAGGACATTATGTCCATGAAATCACCCATCAGCCCTTGAATGGGATTGAAGCTATGCAGTCTTACTACATCATGAATAGTGTAGAGACGGCTGCCATGTTTGATGGTATAGAGGCTGGTTTGGGACGTCAGATAACGCTTGAAGATATGGAGTTAATGACTTGGGCTATTTTCCAATCTGGCCAAAAGATTCCTGCCAAAGTTTACTCTAAAGTCCTAACTCAGTGGGACCAGTATAGCCATCAGATGACGAATTTTCATGAGTCTTACGATATTCTTCTGACTCCTACAGTTGCGGATGTGGCACCTAAACACGGACAGTTTGCACTCTCTCAAAGCCTACAAAATCAACTCAAGCATATGTCTGAGTTTGATTGGCCAAAGCAACAAGAACTTATTTGGGATATGTTTGCGGATAGTTTAGATTGGACGCCTTTCACCCAACAAGCTAACCTGACGGGACAACCATCGATTTCTTTACCTGTCTATCGTGATGGGCAAGGGCTGTCCCTTGGTGTTCAACTGACAGCCGCCAAGGGAAGAGAAGGCCTCCTCTTACACTTGGCCCAACAAATGGAAGAAGGTTCGGTTTTTAGCTGAGCATTATTATTTTCAGTTCAATATTTTGTAAAACCCTTTCAAATAGTGTAGGCTTAGATTATAAGTTTTTTAACTTAACTTAATTATTCAAGGAGACACACATAGATGAAAAAGAGATTTTTCGCCGTTTTTAGCTTAATTTTGGCTGCGGTCTTTTTGGTTGCCTGCTCGTCACAAAGTACAGGTGAGAAGAACTGGGAAAAGATTGAGAAACGTGGTAGCATCAAGGTTGCGACTGCTGGAACACTGTACCCACAAACCTACCACGATGATAAGAATAATTTGACTGGTTATGACGTTGAGATTCTCAAAGAAGTTGGAAAACGTCTTAAGTTGAAAATTGACTTCACTGAGATGGGTGTAGATGGCATGCTTACTGCTGTAAATAGTGGACAAGTCGATATCGCTAACTACTCACTCGAAGACGACAACAAGAATGTTAAAAAATTCTTACGTTCTGAACCATACAAGTATTCCTTCACTTCAATGGTCGTTCGTGAATCGGATAATTCAGGAATCTCTTCATGGAAGGATCTCAAAGGCAAAAAGGCAGCCGGTGCTGCAAGTACAAAGTACATGAAGATTGCCAAAAAAATGGGTGCTGAACTCGTCGTATATGATAATGTTACCAATGACGTTTACATGCAGGACTTGATAAATGGGCGTACAGACGTTATCGTCAACGATTACTATTTGCAAAAGATGGCAGTAGCCGCTATCAAAGACAAGTACCCAGTTAAGATCAACGACGGTATCTACAGTAACCCTTACTCAACAAGCTTTACTTTCTCATTGAAGAATAAAACCCTTCAAGAAAAGGTCAACAAAGCCATCAAAGACATGAAGAAAGATGGTACCCTTACCAAGATTTCAGAGAAATTCTTTGCTGGTCAAGACGTTACAAAGAAAACAAAAGTTGACTATACTGAGATTGATATCTCTGATGTTGAATAATATAAGCGATCCAATTGGATCGCTTATTTGCTAAAGAAATGTTTAGAAAGTTAGACTTATGATTATTGATTTTTCACTGATTCTAAAAAGCATTCCTTATGTCCTATCAGGTCTACCTTATACCTTAGGAATCTCGCTTTTAAGCTTTATGGTTGGGAATGTTTTTGCTATCATCCTTGCCTTTATGCGAATGTCTCAAAAGCCTTGGTTAAAGTATCCAGCCCGCATTTATATTTCCATCATGCGTGGGGTTCCTATGTTGGTCGTGCTCTTCATTCTTTACTTTGGTTTGCCTTATGTTGGTGTTCAGCTACCTGCCCTTCTTTGTGCCTTTATTGGCTTCTCCTGTGTTAGTGCCGCTTATATGGCAGAGATTTTCCGTTCATCCATAGTTGCCGTAGATAAGGGGCAGTGGGAAGCAGCTCGCTCTCTTGGTCTTCCTCAGAAGTCTATTATCCGTCGGATTATCTTACCTCAGGCTATGCGTATAGCAGTAGCCCCTCTTGGTAATGTTATTATTGATATGGTTAAGAGTTCCTCATTGGCTGCTATGATTACAGTGCCTGACATTTTCCAAAATGCTAAGATTATCGGTGGGCGTGAGTATGACTACATGTCTATGTATATCCTAATCGCCCTTATTTACTGGACTTTGAGCTTTACTTTAGAACTGCTTGAAGGCTATCTTGAAAAACGTTTAGCTACCTATTGATTTTTGAAAAAATTATTTGAATATCTAATAAAATATTGAAATTTATTTAATTCTAATCTTATAAATGTGGTATAATAAAAGCGATTTAAAAATCAGAAAGGTCTTTTGGAATGAAGAAGAAAACAGTCGTTGCAACGACACTATCAACCCTACTCGTCTCAACTGCTATCTTGGCTAATGCTGTCCAAGCTGACGAGGTAGAAGCTCATGCAGCTGTAACAGCACCAAGCACTGAAGTAGTAGCTACAGAGGCAACTACCAATGCGACATCTACTGCAGCAACAACTGCAACAAGCGAGTCTGCAGCTCCAGTAGCTAGTTCAACATCAGTTGTTACTGCTTTAACAGCTGAAACAAGCGAGACACCAGTTGCCACAGCCAGTGAAACAGCAACTGCAGCCGCAACTCCTACAACAGAAGTCGTGACAAATGCTAGCACAAGTGCCAGCAACGACACTGTAACTGTTCTTCACACCAACGATGTTCATGGTCGTATGGTTGAAGATGATCGTAACGGAGTTATTGGTGATGCCCTTTTGTCTGGTATCGTCAATGATTCTCGTTCAAAAGGAACAACCCTTGTCTTTGACTCAGGGGACTCATTCCAAGGTCTTCCAATCTCAAACAGCTCTAAGGGGGAGGACATGGCAAGCGTCATGAATGCTGTTGGTTTTGATGCCATGACAGTGGGTAACCATGAGTTCGACTTTGGTCTTGACCAATTGCGTCGTTTGAGCAAACAAATCAATTTCCCAATCATCACATCTAACGTTTATGTGGACGGCGTACGTCTTTTCCAACCATCTACAATCATTGACAAAACACCTGGTGTTGATGGAGATGAAGTAGTTGTTATTGGTGTTACTACACCTGAGACAGCTACTAAGACACACCCACGTAATATCACTGGTGTCTCTTTCACCGATCCTATTACTGAGGTTAAAGCTGTTGTTGACCAAGTGGAATCAAATGCTCGTGCTGAAGGTAAGGAATACAAGACTTATATTGTCCTTAGTCACTTGGGTATAGATACAACAACTCCAGTTGAATGGCGTGGATCAACATTGGCAGAAGCTCTTTCAAACTATGCACCTTTGAAAGGAAAACGTGTTCTTGTCCTTGATGGTCACTCACACACTCTTCACACAGCGACATACGGCGATAATGTCACTTACAACCAAACTGGTAGCTACCTTAACAATGTCGGCCGCGTCGTTTATAATTCTGACCGTGTCTTGTCACATGGCGTGATTTCACACGACGAAGCTAAGAAGAATTATAAAGTTAACCCAACAGTTAAAACTATGATTGATGACATCCAAGCTAAGTACAAGGCAGATTCTTCGAAAGTAGTTATCGAAAATAGTCCAGTTAAACTTAGCGGTGACCGTATGAACGTTCGTGTTCGCGAAACTAACCTTGGTAATGTTGTCGCTGATGCTCTCTTAGATTACGGACAATCAGCCTTCACACACAAGTCTAACCTTGCCGTAACAAACGGTGGTGGTCTTCGTGAAACAATTGCCAAAGACAAACCAATCACTAAAGGTGATATCATTGCCGTTCTTCCATTTGGTAACTCAGTTGCTCAAATCCAAGTGACAGGTCAAAATATCCATGATATGTTTGTCAAATCTCTTGGTTCTATTCTCCAAGTTGACGAAAGTGGTAAAACTGTTCTAGATGAAAATGGTCAACCTCTTCTTGAACCATCTGGCGGTTTCCTTCAAGTATCAGGAGCTCGTGTTTATTATGACACAACACTTCCAGCAGAAAAACGTATCTTATCAATTGACATTTTTGATCCAGAAACTGGTAGCTATAAACCACTCAACACTAATGAAAATTACTACCTTGTAACGAATGACTTCTTAGCTGCTGGTGGTGATGGCTACACAATGCTTGGTGGTCCTCGTGAAGAAGGTCCTTCAATGGATACCGTCTTTGCGGATTACTTGACACATGCAGACCTATCTAAGTATGCAGTTATCAATCCAAACTCACGTACCATTTCTATTTCAAGTGCTGATTTTGCTGCCTTGAACAAAAAAGAAAATGCAGAAGACCCTACACTTAATCCATTGAGTCCTGTTACGCCATCTAGCGTTGCTGAAGACCTTAAAACAACTAAACCAGTTGTATCTAAAGTAGTAACGACACCTAATGGTAAAGTATTCTTCGTTTCAACAAGAAACGAAGCACTTAAAGAAACAGAAAAAGTGGCAGAAGCTTCTGCTCAAACTGAAGTTCTTCCTACAACAGGTGATAAGGCCTCACACGCTGGACTCCTCGGACTTGGTATGTTGCTAACTCTCTTTGGACTTAGTGGAAAACACAAAGGTAAAGAAAAATACTAAGAAGTTTTCAGATAAAAATTAGAGTTAACCATTTGGCTAACTCTTTTTTGTTTTCTTCTTGTTGCTATGTGTTTTTCGATACTGACTTGGTGTTTGGTCGTAATAGTGTTTAAATTGACGGTTGAAATTTGATAAATTGTTAAAACCAACATCAGTAGCAATTTCCAAAACTGGTTTTACGCTATTACGGAGCTCCTCACAAGCAGCATGTAGTCTTGCTTGAATGATAAATTCAGTACAAGAGGTGCCAGTATGTTGTTTAAAAATTGTCATAAAATGTGTCTTACTATATCCCATGAGCTCTGACAACTTTTCAATCGTGAGATTTTCAGCATAATGTTGATTGATGTAATCAATGATTTCACGAATTTTATCATTTTTTCGATAATGATCATCAGAAGTTTTTCGCTTTACCAAACGATAGAAGTAGAAAAGGTAGATTAATTCTTCCAACTTTGACTTGAGAAGAAGTTCATAGTGACGATCTTTCTGACGAATCATCTTAAAAATCTCGAAGAGAAGTGCTTTAATTTCCGTATACCCCTCGTCTGATGGTCTTAGACATTGTTTAAACTTAAAATTGGAATTCTGTAAGGGCTGAAGATAACGGAGACTAAGCAGATCCACCAGAGACTGTCCCAACATATCCAAATGAAAATGAAGGGTATCAGTATGATGAGACTGATTATCTATGGGATGAATCGAATGAAGCTCATTAGGACATATCAAAAAAATATCTCCAGCCTGACTGTCAAAATAGTCATAATCAATATGATAGCGAGCTGTCCCCTCATAAACGTACTGAATCTCAAGCTCAGGATGCCAATGAAATAGAATATCAGGGCGTCCATTTTCGACCATAGTTTCCTCCAGTCGAAACGGAAACAGATTATCATCAAAATCTATCAAATGTTTAAAATCAGTATCAGTAGCAGCTTGACTCATGATTAACCTTTCAAAATCATAGGATAATACCATGATAGCATTTTCTTTCTTAAAAAGCATGAGTCAATCGTCTTATAGTATTGGTAGTTTTTTGATTTACATAATTTTATTTCTGTATTTATGTATGTAAAATAAAAAGATGACTAAGCATCCTTTTTACATAAATTTAGTTATGTTTATTTTCCTAGACAGAACTGACTAAAGAGTTGTGTAATGAGTTCATCTGGGGCGGCGTCACCAGTAATTTCTCCTAAAACTTCCCAGGTGCGTGTCATATCAACCTGTAAGAGGTCAACAGGCATGCCTAATTCAAGACCTTGATTGACTGCTTCAAGACTTTCGAGAGCTTTTTCAATGAGTGAAATGTGACGGGCATTTGAGAGATAAGTAGCATCTTTCTCCACTAGGCCAGCATTATCAAAGAAGAGCTGATTGATGCAATCTTCGATTTTGTCAATATTTTCATTCTTGAGGACTGAAATTGGAATAACATCTTCGGGAAGCTCTTCCATTTGGATTGCTTGTGGTAGGTCTGTCTTATTTAGAAGAATGATGCGATTGCTATTTTGACTGATTTCTAATAATGTACGGTCTTGCTCTGTTAACGGTTCGGAGCTATTAAGCACAAGGAGAACCAGGTCAGCCTCTTCGAGAGCTTTCTTGGAACGCTCAACACCAATCTTTTCAACCACATCATCTGTGTCTCGAATACCAGCGGTATCGATTAACTTAAGTGGAACACCCTTGATATTAACGTATTCTTCAATGACATCACGGGTGGTACCTTCAATATCTGTTACGATAGCTTTCTCCTCGCGTAGGAGATTGTTAAGAAGACTAGATTTTCCGACATTTGGACGACCAATGATTGCCGTTGAAAGGCCTTCTCGTAGGATTTTTCCTCGTTTAGCAGTGGCAAGAAGATTTTCTAAAAGTGCTTGGAACTCTTGCGTTTTTTCACGGACAAGAGCTGTGGTAACTTCTTCAACATCATCATATTCTGGGTAATCAATATTCACTTCGACTTGAGCCAAGGTGTTAAGGATTTCTTGGCGAGTGTTGTTAATGAGATCCTTGAGCGCCCCATCAAGTTGAGAGACGGCAACGGCCATAGCCTTATCAGTCTTAGCACGAATCAAATCCATGACAGCTTCAGCCTGAGTCAAGTCCACACGACCATTCAAAAAGGCACGTTTGGTAAATTCTCCAGGTTCAGCCATACGAGCTCCAGAACGAATAAGGAGTTGGAGGATTTCATTAGTCACAGCAACCCCACCGTGAGTGTTGATCTCCACGACATCCTCACGCGTAAAGGTCTTTGGCGCACGCATAACACTTACCATGACTTCATCAATGGTTTCCTCATTTTCGACAATATGGCCGTAATTGATAGTATGTGAAGCAACCGTTTCTAGATTTTTTCCTTTGAAAACTTTATTAGCAATAGCAATAGCATCGGTTCCAGATAAGCGAACGATACCGATAGCACCTTCACCTAAGGGCGTTGAAATGGCAGTAATCGTATCAAATTCTTTGGTAATTGACATAGTTATTCCTTTGGATTTTTTCTGTATAAGTTTAAAAATGATTTAATTTCATTGTAACGCAAAAGAGCAGTAGTCGCAAGGATTGGTGCTGATAAAGACAAGAAAAAAGAGCCTGAGCTCTTTTTGTTTATTTGTGGCGTTCAAAGTATGATTTGGTTTCTTTAATGATGATTGGTGAAAGGACTAGGAGGGCAATCAAGTTAGGCAATGCCATCAAGCCGTTTACGATATCTGCAATTTTCCAAACAACATCAAGTGTGAGGTAACCACCAAGAGCAACCATAACCACAAAAATGAGGCGGTAGAGTGGAAGGAATTTAGTTGATTTGAAAATGAATTCGAAACAACGTTCACCGTAGTAAGACCAACCCAAGATTGTTGTAAAGGCAAAGAGAACCAAAGAAAGTGTTAAGGCAATTTCACCAAATGTACCAAAAACAGAAGAGAAGGCGGCTTGTGTCATTGGGGCACCTTCTAGGCTACCTGACCATTGACCAGTTACAAGGATAGCAAGACCTGTAAGCGTACAGATGATAATCGTATCAATGAAAGTACCTGTCATTGAAATCAAACCTTGTTCAACAGGTTCTTCGGTCTTAGCTGCAGCAGCGGCGATAGGAGCAGATCCAAGACCTGACTCATTTGAGAAGACACCACGCGCAATACCAAGTCGCATAGCGACCATGACTGTTGCACCAGCAAAACCACCTACGGCTGCTTTCCCAGTAAAGGCAGATTGGAAGACCATTTCAAGAACTGGTAAAAGTTGATTAAAGTTTGTAAAGATAACCACAAGAGCTGCTAGGATATAAAGTCCAGCCATAAATGGTACGACCTTTTCAGAAACTTTAGAGATAGATTGGATACCACCAAAAATGATGGCAGCAGTTATAAGAGCAAGTAAGATACTTACGATTTTTGGTGACCAGTCAAAGCTGTTTTGAAGTGAGGCGGTGATTGAGTTAACTTGAGAGAAAGTACCAATCCCCAACCATGCAACTAGGACACCTGCAAAGGCAAAGAAGTAGGCCAAAGGTTTAGCAATTGTTTGCCATTTCCCAGAGAAACCATGTGTGATGTAATACATTGGACCACCAGAAACATTACCTTGGTCGTCAAGTGTACGGAATTTAATAGCCAAAAGACCTTCGGAATATTTGGTTGCCATACCAAAGAAAGCGGCAATCCACATCCAGAAAAGGGCACCAGGTCCACCAGTTTTGATGGCTGTAGCTACCCCAACAATGTTACCTGTACCAACAGTTGCAGCAAGAGCTGTCGCAAGGGCTGCAAAACTAGAAATATCACCTTCCCCTTTATCTTCAGCAAAGATAAGTTTAAAAGCTTTAGGAAGACGAAGAACTTGCAAAAGTCCAAGACGAAGCGTAAGGTAAATCCCAGTTCCTACAAGAAGGACCAAAAGGGGTGGACCCCAGACAAAATCATCAATGGTAGTAAAAAAGTCTAACATGAATGTAACAATCTCCTTTAACCGAGACGTCAAAAAGAGGTTTGGCTTAACCAGACCTCTGAGAATACAAAGCTATTACTACAAGTAAAAAAACTTGCGATGCTTTCTGTCCTTTTACCTGAGAGTTTCGGTTGTTACCCCTTGCCCCTTCGGTGTCTTGTTTACAGCTAAGGCTGCTTCAAGATCTCTCCAGAAGTCCGTCAATCACCAGTCTTCCTGATGACATCACTCGGTTTTTATTTTATTGTGGTTCTATATTATCTAAAAAACCGAACAGTGTCAACACTAATTTTTATCAAAACTATAAAAAACCGAATATTATACTTAAGAATCCCTTTCACCAAAATCTAGAAAAGCTTGGAATAACAATCATTTTTATCAAACAACCTCCCAATAAAAACAAACGATTATTTGCTAAAGTTATTTCACACTCATTATGAATAGAGACTGCATTTTCATCCAAAAAATGATAAAATAGTAGAGCTTATTTTTGAGAATGGAGAATATGATGAACCCATTATTAACTGGTATGAATGACAAACAGGCCGAAGCCGTCCAAACGACTGAAGGTCCTTTGTTGATTATGGCTGGTGCAGGATCAGGGAAGACACGTGTACTTACCCACCGCATTGCCTACCTTATTGACGAAAAAATGATCAATCCTTGGAATATTTTGGCCATTACCTTTACCAATAAGGCAGCTCGTGAGATGCGTGAGCGTGCTATGGCTTTAAACCCAGCAACTTCAGAAACCTTGATTGCGACCTTCCATAGTATGTGCGTGCGAATCCTTCGTCGTGAAGCGGACCATATTGGCTACAATCGAAACTTTACTATCGTGGATCCTGGTGAACAACGTACTTTGATGAAACGTATTCTCAAGAATCTTAATCTTGATCCTAAGAAGTGGAATGAACGTGCCATCTTAGGGACGATTTCCAACGCAAAAAATGACCTCTTGGATGAAGTGGCTTATGAGCACCAAGCTGGTGACATGTATACTCAAATCGTTGCTAAATGTTACAAAGCCTATCAGGAAGAGCTCCGTCGTAGTGAAGCCATGGATTTCGACGATTTGATTATGATGACTCTGCGTCTCTTTGACAAAAATCCCGATGTGCTCGCTTATTATCAGCAGCGTTATCAGTATATTCACGTGGATGAATATCAAGATACCAACCATGCTCAGTATCAGTTGGTAAAACTCTTAGCATCTCGCTTCAAGAATATCTGTGTCGTGGGTGATGCTGACCAATCAATCTACGGTTGGCGTGGGGCTGACATGCAGAACATCCTTGATTTTGAGAAGGACTATCCTGAAGCTAAGGTTGTCCTCTTGGAGGAAAACTACCGTTCAACTAAGAAAATTCTCCAAGCAGCCAACGAAGTTATCAAGAACAACCGTAACCGCCGTCCTAAGAAACTTTGGACTCAAAATGATGACGGTGAACAAATTGTTTATTACCGTGCTAATGACGAGCGTGATGAAGCTGTTTTTGTTGCTTCAACTATTGATAACATTATTCGTGAAGAAGGTAAGAACTTCAAGGATTTCGCTGTACTTTACCGTACCAATGCTCAGTCTCGTACCATTGAAGAAGCTTTACTCAAGTCTAATATTCCTTATACCATGGTTGGAGGAACCAAGTTCTATAGCCGTAAAGAAATTCGTGATGCCATTTCTTACTTGAACTTAATTGCCAATCCTGCTGATAATATTAGCTTTGAACGTGTCGTTAATGAACCTAAACGTGGAGTTGGACCTGGGACACTAGAAAAGATTCGTACCTTTGCCTATGAGCAAAACATGAGTCTCCTAGATGCTTCAGCTAATATTATGTTATCACTGATTAAGGGGAAAGCAGCTCAGGGCGTTTACGATTTTGCTAACATGATTCTGAACCTACGTGATCAGCTAGATGGACTAAGCATCACTGAAGCTGTAGAGGCTGTTTTGGATAAGTCTGGTTATCTGGATGCTCTTTCGATGCAACAAACACTTGAAAGTCAAGCGCGCATTGAAAATATCGAAGAATTCATGTCTGTTACTAAGAATTTTGACGAAACCAACACCGATGGTACGGAAGACGAGACAGGAATTGACCGTTTAGGCCGTTTCTTAAACGATTTAGCTTTAATTGCTGATACGGACGATGGTGATATGGAAGCAGCAGAGGTAACCTTGATGACTCTCCATGCTGCCAAAGGGCTTGAATTCCCAGTTGTCTTCCTAATTGGTATGGAAGAGGGAGTGTTCCCTTTGTCACGTGCCTCAGAAGAGCCAGATGAACTCGAAGAAGAGCGTCGTTTGGCTTACGTAGGTATCACTCGGGCGGAAGAGATTCTTTTCCTTACCAACGCTAATACGCGTACGCTTTTTGGTAAGACTAGCTATAATCGTCCTAGCCGTTTCTTACGTGAAATTTCAGATGATTTATTACAATATCAAGGTCTAGCACGTCCAGCCAATTCATCATTTGGTGTTCGTTTTACAAAGGAAGAGCCTACACAATTTGGTCAGGGCATGAGTTTACAACAAGCGCTTCAGACCAGAAAAGCAAATGCACAGCCGCAAAGACATACTGGTGCTCAGCCATTTTCAAAAGCCACTGGGGGACTACCTTTTGGTAAGGCTTCAGACTCAGGCAACTCAGCTACTGATTGGGAAATCGGAGATATCGCTCACCACAAGAAGTGGGGAGATGGTACCGTCCTAGAAGTAACTGGAAGTGGCAAGACACAGGAACTTAAGATAAAATTCCCAGAAGTTGGACTTAAAAAAGTCTTGGCAAGCGTAGCACCTATTGTGAAGAAATAGAAAGGGACCGAAAGGTCCTTTTTATAAGCTCTCCCTATCACTTTGATAAAAAATTTCTATTAGACAGCTAGCTTTTCTGGGTGTAGAATGAAGGCAACTTTTGTTTTGGAGGACACCCATATGTCACGAGAATTTTCATTTGAAACCTTACAATTACACGCTGGACAAACACCTGACAAGGAAACAAAATCACGTGCTGTTCCAATTTACCAAACCACTTCATATGTTTTTGACGACGCTCAAGAAGGTGAAGATCTCTTTGCCCTTAGAAAACCTGGTAATATTTACACACGTATTACCAATCCAACAGTAGCAGTACTTGAAGAACGTATTGCAGCCCTCGAAGGTGGTGTTGGTGCCTTGGCTACGGCATCAGGTATGGCTGCAATCACCTATGCTATCCTTGGTTTGGCACATGCTGGCGATCACGTTGTTGCTGCGACAACCCTCTATGGTGGGACATTCAATCTCTTAAAAGAAACCCTTCCACGCTATGGTATCACAACAACTTTTGTAGATGTTGACAATCCTGAAGAAATTGAAGCTGCTATCAAAGATAATACCAAGCTTGTCTTGATTGAGTCTTTGGGAAATCCGCTTATCAATATTCCTGATTTTGAAAAAATTGCTGAGATTGCTCACAGTCATAAGATTCCATTGGTTGCTGACAATACTTTTGGAACTCCATATCTCATCAATGTTATCTCCCATGGTGTAGATATCGTGGTTCATTCTGCAACTAAGTTTATCGGTGGACATGGAACAACTATTGGAGGTCTTATCGTCGATTCTGGTAAATTTGACTGGGAAGCTTCAGGCAAATTCCCACAGTTGGTTGACGAGGACCCATCTTACCACAATATCAGCTATACGCGTGATGTTGGTCCAGCAGCATTTGTAACTGCCCTTCGTACACAACTTTTGCGTGACACAGGGGCTGCCTTGGCACCTTTCAATGCTTTCTTGCTCTTGCAAGGACTTGAAACACTTTCACTTCGCGTCGAACGCCACGTCGAAAATACTAAAAAAATCGTAGACTTTTTGGAAAATCATCCAAAAGTTGAAAAGGTTAACTATCCTGGATTACCATCAAGTCCTTACTATGACTTGGCACAAAAATACTTCCCTAAAGGTCCAGGTTCTATTTTCACTTTCCATGTTAAAGGTGGACAAGACGAAGCACGTACCGTAATTGATAATCTTGAAATCTTCTCAGATTTAGCTAACGTTGCTGATGCAAAATCTTTGGTGGTGCACCCTGCAACAACAACTCACCAACAATTAGCAGAAGCTGATTTACTGGCTTGTGGTGTCACTCCAAATCAAATTCGTATCTCAGTTGGTTTGGAAAACGCAGATGATTTGATTGAAGATTTAAAACTAGCTCTTGATAAAATCTAAGTATTTCAATACAAAATAATTTAACCAGCTCTTTAGCTGGTTTTTTGTTATACTATCCCTATGAAATTTGTTTTTGATTTGGATGGAACCCTATGTTTTGATGGTATGACCATGTCAAAAGACCTACAAAAGGTTCTTTTAACTGCACCAAAATACGGGCATGACATTATTTTTGCAACAGCACGCTCTTACAGAGATTGTCTTAGTATTTTAGAAGGAGAATTGAGAAAGCTGATAGTAGTTGGCTTAAACGGCGGCGAAGTCTTTCAAGATGAACTTTTAGTATCACAATACACAATACCTTCTCCTGCTCTCAGAACGATTGTTAGCTACTGTGATACTTATAATCTCCCTTATTTTATTGATGATACCTTTAATTGTGCTATTCAAAATCCTGAGCAAATCCCTTTTCTTTCAAATGTTGATCCATTAAACAAAGCAAGGATTTTGCCTGTTCATGAACTTAATGAGCCTATCAAAGTTGTTATTCCACTTGTAGAGCATGAAGATATACGTGAAGACCTTATCTTTAATCTAAACAAACTGGAATGTTTAGACCTTAGTTATCATGATATTGAAAGATGTCTTTACATTAATCCTAAAGGTGTGACCAAGGCTAGTACTGTTTTAAACCACTTTGGTAAAGCCTTTGTAGCATTTGGAAATGATCAAAATGATATTTCTCTTTTCAAAAATGCTATATATGGAGTGCAAATTGGTGATTATCCCTACCTAAAAAACTTTGCGGATGAGGTTATTCCTGCAATTAATGCAGTTATTGCTGAAAAAATTAGACTACTGTTTGAAAAGTTCTAAACAAATGCTTAGGCTTATTGCTATATTTACAGTACAATAGTAAAAAAAGTATTGGAGGACAATTAACATGCCAACATTTATTGGAAAACCAGTTACAGTAGCAGAAGACAAACAACTTCAAGTTGGAGATACCTTGCGTGACTTTAACTTAACAGCAGCAGATTTGACGAAAAAATCACTTTCAGAATTCGATGGAAAGAAAAAAGTTATCTCTATCGTTCCATCAATCGATACTGGTATCTGTTCAACTCAAACACGTACCTTTAATAAGGAATTGTCAGAATTAGACGATACAGTAGTTATTACTATTTCAGTGGACCTACCATTTGCACAAGCTCGTTGGTGTGGTGCTGAAGGACTTGAAAATGCCATCATGCTTTCTGACTACTATGATAATAGTTTTGGTAAAGATTATGGTGTCCTCATTGAAGAATGGCACTTGTTAGCGCGTGCAGTTTTAGTGGCAGATGCTGACAATAAGATTACTTATGTCGAATATTTGAACAATATCAATACTGATCCAAACTATGAAGCAGCAGTAGCAGCGGTTAAAAGCTTATAAAATGAGGCTCAGGTCTCTTTTTTATTTTTGCCTTTCTTACAGTTTTTACTTGCAAAAGTATTAGCATCTTGCTATTATTGTATAGCAATACTCAATATGGATAGTAAAATATAAAAAGGAGATTCAATGTCTGAAAAAGAAAGACCTCAACTGATTATCGATTACGAAGCTAATACAGACAAACTTGTTCGTTTAGGCGATGTTGTCGATCAATTTAAAGGAAAAGCTGTTCCTGCTAAGGCAGATCCTGGCGAATTTGCTGTCATTAATCTATCGGATATGACACCCAACGGCATTGCCTACGATGCCCTTAAAACGTTTTCTGAGGAACAACGCAAACTTTTACGATTTCTCTTAGAAGACGGTGATGTTCTTATTGCATCTAAGGGAACTGTACAAAAAGTTGCTGTTTTCGAGGATCAGGGCAAGCGTGAAGTTGTCGCCTCATCAAATATCACAGTATTACGACCTAAGGAAAAACTCCGTGGTTTCTACATCAAGTTTTTTCTTGAGACAGAGATTGGTCGTGCCTATTTAGACTATGCTGATAAGGGAAAGGCCGTCCTAAATTTATCGACGGCTGATCTCCTAGACATCAAAATTCCTGAGATACCAATTGTGAAGCAAGATTATCAAATTGCTGCCTACTTGCGTGGGCGTGCTGATTACCATCGTAAGATGGTGAGGGCTGAGCAGGAGTGGGAAAATATCCAGCATAATGTGACAGAAGCTCTATTTGGAAATTAATCAAAAGCCAGCAAACTAAGATTTGTTGGTTTTTTTTCATTATTCTCGTGTATAATGGAAGTAGTAAATATGTTATTAGGAGGTCATTATGACTACCAACACTATAGATTTATCACAACCTGTTGCAACAATCATTAAAGAGCATCCAGAGGTTAAGGAATTACTGATTGATCTCGGTTTCAAGTCCTTGTCTAATCCAGCTATGCTAAATACTGTCGGTAAGGTGACTAGTCTAAAAGCTGGCTCTAAGTTAGCTAATATTCCCCTAGATAAAATCAAGCAAACCTTGATTTTCAACGGTTATGACGTAATTGGTGACTGATATGGAAGATAATCGTATTCAAATACTCAAAGAAATTCTACTAGATTTGCACCATGGAGCCAGTCCTGAGAGTGTTCAAGAGCGCTTCAATCAACACTTCAAGGGAGTATCTGCCCTCGAAATCTCTATGATGGAGCATGAATTGATGTCATCAGAAGATGGGGTTACCTTTGAAGACGTAATGAGCCTCTGTAATGTCCACGCAAACCTCTTTAAAGGTGCTATTGCAGATGTGGAAGTGGCAGACACTGATCAAGAGGGCCACCCTGTCTATGTGTTTAAACAAGAGAATTTAGCCCTACGTTCAGCTATTCTCCGTATCCGACGTATCATAGAAAATATTAGTAAGCCTGAAAATGAAGATTTTAAATCTGACTTGTTCAATGGACTTAAGCATCAGATGACTCTACTTGGTCAATTCCATAATCATTATACGCGTAAAGAAAAGCTTTTCTTTCCAATAATGGAGCGTTACGGCCATGACTCCCCTCCAAAAGTGATGTGGGGAGTAGACGATGACATCCGAAAACTTTTTAGAGCGGCAGAAGCTAAACTAAAAGAACTTCCAGAGGCTGATTTAGAAGAATTTTCAAAGTCTTTCGAAGCATTCTCAGAAGAGTTTGAAGCCATGATTTTCAAAGAAGAGGCTATCTTACTTATGATTCTGCTTGAAACCTTCACGCAAGACGATTGGCTTTCGATTGCCGAAGAAAGCGATGCCTATGGCTATGCAATAATAAAACCTACAGCTGTCTGGAAACCTAAGCGTGAACGTTTTGAGGAGGTAAATGCTGATACATCGCAAGAACAATCTGAACTAAGTAGTGACGAACATCTGGACAATACCCGAATTATTGACACTCCCGAAGGGCAGTTTACCATCAGCTTCACTCCAAAACCAAAAACTGAAACTGTCGTAGATAGAGAAACGACTCAGCCTTTTGGCAACGGTTATCTTTCTGTGGAGCAGGCCAATCTCATTCTCAACCATCTTCCTTTGGAAATCACTTTCGTCAATAAAGACGATATTTTCCAATACTATAATGATAATGTTCCTGCTAATGAAATGGTTTTTAAACGAACACCTAGCCAAATTGGACGAAACGTTGAACTTTGTCATCCGCCAAAAGTGCTTGATAAGGTCAAGAAAATCTTTGAATTACTAAGAAGTGGAGAGCGTGACCAAGTTCCAATGTGGTTCAAATCTGAACGTTTAGGAAAATTCGTCTATGTTACCTATGCAGCTGTTAGAGATGACAAGGGAGACTTTCAGGGTGTCCTAGAATATGTGCAGGATATTCAGCCTTTCTTTGAATTGGAAAGCGACCTTAATAGAGATATCGATTAATAAGCTAGCAGACCTGCGATTGCTTATGACTATAATACTTAAGAGGTTTGAGACTTTGCTCTCTGCCTCTTTATGTTTCTACCTAGCTCTTTAGGATTGCTTTTGATATAATTAAAAGTATGATTTCAGGAATTATTAATCTCAAAAAAGAGGCTGGAATGACCAGTCATGATGCTGTATTTAAACTACGTAAAATATTACAAGAGAAAAAAATCGGACATGGAGGTACCCTTGATCCAGATGTTACTGGTGTTTTACCTATAGCGATTGGAAAAGCGACTCGTGTTATTGAATACATGACTGAAGCAGGAAAGGTCTACGAGGGAGAAATTACCATTGGATTTTCAACAACTACCGAGGATGCTAGTGGAGATGTCGTTCAAACAACTCCGGTTACAGAGTTAGATGAAGAAACCGTCGATATGGCAATGGCTAGTTTTGAGGGAGAAATCACACAAACTCCTCCTATGTATTCAGCGGTTAAGGTCAACGGAAAGAAACTTTATGAGTACGCCCGCGCTGGAGAAGAAGTAGAGCGTCCACAACGTCAAGTGACAATTACCGAATTTGTCCGTACCTCTCCTATTGAATTGGAAAACAATACCGCAAAATTCACCTTCCGTGTTGCTTGTAGCAAGGGGACTTATGTCCGTACTTTATCTGTCGATTTGGGTGCTAAACTCGGATACGCGAGTCATATGTCTGCTCTTCGTCGAACAGCCTCAGCTGGTCTAACCTTAGATAAGGCACTAACACTCTCACAAATTTCAGAAATGGTAGAAGCGGGGGATACTTCCTTCCTCCTTCCCATCGAATTTGGTGTTCAGGACCTACCAGCTGTTCAAGTCACTGAGGATGATGCTAAAGAAATTTCATTTGGTCGCTTTATTACTATCGATAGCCAAGAACCCTTAGTTGCGGCCTTTTTAGGAGACAAGGTTCTAGCCATCATGGAAAAGCGAAATCAAGTTTATAAACCTAGAAAAGTATTAAGTCAATGAAAGTAACTTCTATTAATGATTATAAAGATATCCATCAGGAAAAGGAAACGGTTCTTGTCTTAGGGTATTTCGATGCTCTTCACCGTGGTCATAAGGTCCTTTTTGATAAGGCGCGCCAGATTGCTGATGAAAAACAGCTTGAAGTAGCTGTCCTTACCTTTAATGAGAGTCCTCAATTGACTTTTCAAAGGTATACGGATGATCTCCTCCTTCATATCACAGCACCTCAGAGACGTTGTGATCTTTTTAAAGCCTATGGCACTGATCAGCTTTATTTGACAGATTTTAATAGTGATTTTGCCCGAACGAGTTCAGACGATTTCATTGCTCGTTATATTAAACGTCTAAAAGCCCAAGAGGTTGTTGTGGGCTTTGATTACAAATTTGGACATCATCGAACAGATGCGGACTATTTAGCCCGTAATTTTTCTGGTAATGTTCATGTCATTGAGGAGCAACAAAGCGATGGTGAAAAGATTTCGTCAACACGTGTGCGTCAATTAATACGAGAAGGCAAGGTTAAAGAAGCCAATAAACTCCTTGGCCATGAATTCTCTACACGTGGCATCGTGGTGCATGGTGATGCCCGTGGACGTACCATTGGTTTTCCAACAGCAAATTTAGCACCTATTGATAGGACTTTTCTACCAGCTGATGGTGTCTATGTTGCCGATGTTGTAATTGATGGCAAACGTTATCGTTCCATGACTAGCCTAGGAAAAAACGTTACCTTTGGGGGAACAGAACTCCGTCTTGAAGCCAATATCTTTGATTTTGAAGGCGATATTTATGGAAAGACAATTGAAGTTTTTTGGCTGGATTATATCCGTGATATGATTAAGTTCAATAATATCGATGAACTATGTGCTCAACTGGAGGCTGATAAAAAAATCGCGGAAAAATTTTAAGAAAGCGTAGCCAAAACTAATCAAATAATGTATAATGATTAGGAATGTTAAAGTGAAAGGGGTGTTTGCGTGGTAACTTTATTTTTATCACCTAGCTGCACCAGCTGTAGGAAAGCACGAGCCTGGTTGACCAATCATGAAGTTGCTTTTGACGAACACAATATTATCACGAGCCCATTAACTCACGATGAGTTAATGAAGATTTTGTCTTACACGGAAAATGGTACTGAAGATATCATTTCAACTCGTTCAAAAGTCTTTCAGAAGCTGAATATCGATGTGGATGATTTGACCATCAAGGAACTCATTCAATTGATTTCTGAATACCCAAATCTTCTTCGTCGACCTATCATTATGGACACCAAACGCATGCAAATTGGTTTCAACGAAGATGAAATTCGTGCCTTTTTGCCTCGTGATTATAGAAAGCAAGAATTGCGCCAAGCGACCATTCGAGCTGAAATTGAGGGTAACAATGACTAAAGGAAATTATTCCTACCCACTCGATCCATCATGGAGCACTGAGGAAATTACCACAGTGCTTCATTTTTTGAGTCAGGTAGAAAAAGCATACGAGAGCAAGGTTGACCGTGACCAACTCTTGCAAGCCTATAAGGCATTTAAAACCGTTGTTCCAGGCAAAGCACCTGAAAAACAACTAGACAAGGCCTTTGAAGAAGCTAGCGGTTTTTCAACCTATCAAGCTGTCAAAGCTGCTAAAGCAAAAGATAAAGGATTTGTATCACTTGGAAAATAAACTGATTTTCGCCAAAGAAATCATCAAAGAAGCCGGTGCTTTTATTAAAGAAAGTTTGAGTAAAACTATCACGGTCGAAGAAAAGACGGCTTTTGATGATTTAGTAACTAATATTGACAAACAAACACAAGATTTACTCGTGGCACGTATTAAATCCTCCTTCCCTTCAGACAATATTTTCGCTGAAGAAAATGGCTTGGTTCATAATATCAAAGATGGAAATGTCTGGGTCTTGGATCCTATTGATGGAACGGTCAATTTTATTGTCCAACAAGATAATTTTTGTGTTATGATTGCCTACTATGAAGAGGGGCAAGGAAAATTCGGCCTCATTTATAACGTCATGGCTGATCAACTTTTCTATGGTGGTGGCCAGTTTGATGTGTATTGTAATGACAAGTTGCTTCCAGCATATAAAAACCCACCTTTAGACCGTTGCCTAGTCGCTAGCAATGGAGCTATGTATGCTAAAAATTTTCACGGCTTAAAAGACCTTATTGATAAGACCTTGGGCGTTCGTGTCTACGGTGGTGCTGGTTTAAGCATGTCAAAAGTCCTATCTGGTCAAATTTTAGCTTACTTTTCAGTTATTTACCCATGGGACTATGCCGCAGCAAGTATTATGGGAGAAAAATTGGGTTATCACCTTGAGACCATTTCTGGAGAACCACTGGATTATTCTAGTCGTCAAGCTGTGATGCTTGTCCCTAAAGACAGACTTGAAGAGATCAAGCATATTATGGGCTCAGAAAATTAATTTGAAACACAAAACCATACTGGACAAATCAGAACAGCAAGTTCTCTTGGTTAGTCCAGTTTTTTGATAGAAAGGAAACTATGCAATTTCCATCAGACTTTATAGAAAAATATAATAAGCTCCTTGGAGATGAAGCGAAGGACTTCTTTGCATCTTTTGACCAAGAAGCCGTGTCCGCCTACCGTACCAACCCTCTTAAAAAGCAACAGAAGGACTTTCCTAATGCCATTCCTGAAACACCTTGGGGCCATTACGGTAAAATTTCTGGAAAATCTGCCGATCATGCAACTGGTTTGGTATATTCTCAGGAACCAGCTGCTCAAATGGTTGCTCAAGTAGCAGCTCCTGCCAAGAGAAGTCGTGTCTTAGACTTGGCAGCTGCTCCAGGCGGAAAGTCTACTCATCTTCTTAGTTACCTAGATAATACAGGACTGTTGGTCAGCAATGAAATCAATCCAAAGCGTAGCAAAATTCTAGTTGAAAACATTGAGCGTTTTGGAGCGAGAAATGTTATTGTGACAAACACGTCAGCTGATAAACTAGCCAAAGTTTTCAAAAATTATTTTGATACGATTGTCTTTGATGGACCATGTTCTGGAGAAGGAATGTTTCGTAAGGATCCTGATGCAATCCAATATTGGCATAAGGAGTATCCTAGTGAACTGGCACAATTACAGAAGGACATCTTATCAGACGGTTTGAAAATGCTCGCTCCTGGTGGACAATTGATCTACTCAACCTGCACATGGTCTCCTGAGGAAAATGAAGGTATTGTTGCTTGGATTTTAGAAAATAATCCTGATCTTGAATTGGTGGCAATCCCTAAATTAAATGGCATGAGTGATGGAATTGATTTTCCAGAAACAGCTCGAATGTATCCACACCATTTCAAAGGTGAAGGCCAGTTTGTGGCAAAATTCCAGGATAAGCGCGTGCCTGAGCAAACACGTATCAAAGAGGGAAAATCTAACCTAAACAAGGAGCAGAAGCAACTTTGGGAAGATTTTGCAAAAAAACACCTTAAAACTAGACTGGATGGTTTACTGCAAGTTTTTGGGGACAATCTCTACCTGCTTCCAAAAGGGCTCCCAGACCTTTCTAAAGTTAAAATCGCTCGTAACGGTTTGCATCTTGGTGTCTTCAAGAAAAAACGTTTCGAACCAAGTTTTGCTCTTGGAATTGCTTTAACATCTGATGAAGTTGTTTCAAGTATAGAGCTAAGTCAAGACCAGTTTACCCAATACGTTTCTGGTAATGTGGTTACTCTAAATCAAACACATCCTAACGGTTGGTATCAGCTTTTAGTGGACGGCAATGGTTTTGGGTTTGCTAAAGTTGTTGGAAATACGGTTAAAAACTACTATCCTAAAGGATTAAGATTTCACATTTAAGAACCTGTAACCAAACTTTAATATGACTTAGTTATCCTATACTTGTTATAATTAGATAGGTGTCTTTTAACAGCATATCTATGAGACACTTTCTTACTTATGTTACAAAATGTCGGAGGACAAAAATGAAAAAAACAAAAGTCCTTGCAGTGATTCTGTCACTGGCAATGGCCATGCTGGTTTTAACTGGCTGTGCCTCTTGGATTGACCGTGGCCAGTCCATTACAGCAGTTGGTTCTACGGCCCTTCAACCCTTAGTGGAGGCGGCAGCAGATGGGTTTGCTGAAAAGAACCCTGACAATATCGTTAACGTTCAGGGGGGCGGTTCTGGTACTGGACTTTCTCAAGTACAATCCGGTGCCGTTCAAATTGGTAACAGTGACCTTTTTGCCGAGGAAAAATCGGGAATTGATGCTAGTAAGCTTGTCGACTTTCAAGTTGCCGTTGCTGGGATTGCAGTTATTACAAACAAAGAAGTCTCTGTAGATAACTTGACAACAGAACAACTGCGTAAGATTTTCACTGGTGAAATCACAAACTGGAAACAGCTTGGTGGTAAAGACCAAGAGATTACTATTATTAACCGTGCAGCTAGCTCAGGATCACGCGCAACTTTCGATGCAGTGATTATGGATGGTAAATCACCAATCCGTACCCAAGAGCAAGATTCTAACGGTATGGTTAAGTCAATCGTTGCTCAGACACCAGGTGCTATTTCATACCTATCATTTGCTTACCTTGATGATTCTGTTAAAACATTGAAGTTAAATGGATTTGAACCCAAAGCTGAAAATGTTGCAACTAACGATTGGCCGATTTGGTCCTACGAACATATGTATACCAAGGGAAAACCGGATAGCTATACCAAACATTTCTTAGATTACATGATGAGTGACGAAGTCCAAGAAAACGTCGTCGCAAAAATGGGTTACATTTCCATCCATAGCATGAAAGTTACCAAGGATGCTGATGGTAAAGTCTCAAAGAAGAGTGAGGAATAAGCATGAAAAATGAAGAATTGGTGAAGCAATTAACATCACCCTCTAAAAATTCACGCCTCGAAAAGTTTGGTAAAACAATCACTTTCCTTTGCCTGGCCTTGATTGTTTTCATCGTAGCGATGATTTTACTTTTCGTTGCTCAAAAAGGGCTGGCGACTTTCTTTGTCAATAAAATTAGCTTGGTCGAGTTTCTCTTTAGTGGTGATTGGTCACCATCTGAAGGCAAATTCGGGGCTCTACCAATGATTTTGGGATCATTCGTAGTGACTTTGCTTTCAGCCTTGGTTGCAACCCCATTTGCCATTGGAGCAGCCATCTTTATGACTGAGATTTCTCCTAAAGGGGCTAAATTCCTACAACCCGCTATTGAACTTTTGGTCGGAATTCCATCCGTTGTTTATGGATTTATTGGTCTCCAAGTAGTGGTTCCATTTGTTCGCTTAATTTTTGGTGGAACAGGTTTTGGTATTCTTTCAGGTACCTTTGTCTTGTTCGTCATGATTCTACCAACCGTAACCTTTATGACAACAGATACGCTTCGTGCAGTGCCTCGTCACTATCGTGAAGCTAGTCTAGCGATGGGGGCTACACGCTGGCAAACGATTTGGCGTGTGACACTTAATGCGGCTAAACCAGGTATCTTCACGGCCGTTATCTTTGGTATGGCCCGTGCCTTTGGTGAAGCTCTGGCCATCCAAATGGTTGTCGGAAATTCCGCCGTGATTCCAACTTCTTTAACGACACCAGCAGCAACATTGACATCTGTCTTGACTATGGGAATCGGAAATACAGTCATGGGTACTGTTTCAAACAATGTCCTTTGGTCTCTCGCCCTGGTGCTCTTATTGATGAGTCTTGGTTTCAATATGTTGGTGAAATTCATTACCCGTGAGAGAAAGAGAAATTATGAACGCTAAAAAAATTGATAAAATTGCCATCAGCACACTCTATGTGATTGCTGGCATTATTGTAACAATCCTGGCCGCCTTGATTCTCTATATCTTGGTTCGCGGGATACCACACATCAGCTGGTCTTTCTTGACTAGTCAATCATCATCCTACAAAGCTGGTGGAGGAATTGGGGTTCAACTCTACAACTCATTCTTCCTATTGGTTATTACTTTGATTATTTCTGTGCCTCTTTCAATGGGAGCTGGCATCTTCTTATCAGAATATGCTAAAAAAGGACGACTTACCAACTTTGTCCGTACCTGTATTGAAATCCTATCTTCACTACCTTCAGTGGTGGTCGGACTCTTTGGTTATTTGATTTTCGTTGTCCAATTTCAATATGGATTTTCAATCCTATCAGGTGCCTTGGCCTTAACTGTCTTTAACTTGCCACAAATGACTCGTACGGTTGAAGATAGCTTAAGAACCGTTCACCATACCCAACGTGAAGCTGGCCTAGCTCTAGGTTTGTCTCGCTGGGAAACTATCTGTCACGTTGTTGTTCCAGAAGCCTTACCTGGTATTGTTACTGGTATCGTTCTTGCTTCTGGTCGTATTTTCGGAGAAGCAGCAGCGCTTATCTATACAGCAGGTCAATCTGCACCAGCACTTAACTGGAGCGACTGGAATCCGCTTAGCATCTCTAGTCCAATTTCGATTTTCCGCCAAGCAGAGACACTTGCTGTTCACATCTGGAAGGTCAACTCAGAAGGTACGACACCTGACGCCACTGCAGTATCTGCCGGTTCAGCAGCAGTGCTCTTGATTTTCATTCTGATTTTCAACTTTGGTGCACGTCGTTTGGGAGCTTACCTCCATAAGAAATTAACATCCGCTTAAAGGAGTTATTATGACAAAATATAATTGGGACGAGCGTCATATTATCACCTTCCCAGAGAAGGAGCTCGCTCTTGAAACAAGGGACTTGCATGTCTACTATGGTCAAAAAGAAGCCATCAAAGGCATTGACATGCAATTCGAGAAAAATAAAATCACAGCTCTTATTGGGCCTTCAGGATGCGGTAAATCAACTTTTCTTCGTAGTCTAAACCGTATGAATGATACGATTGATATTGCAAAGGTTACTGGACAAATCCTTTATCAAGGAGTCGATGTTAACGCAAGTAATATCAATGTTTATGAAATGCGTAAACATATTGGAATGGTTTTCCAACGTCCAAATCCATTCGCCAAGTCTATTTACAGAAATATCACCTTTGCTCACGAACGTAAAGGTGTAAGAGATAAGCAAACCTTGGACGAGATTGTTGAAACATCACTTAAGCAAGCTGGACTTTGGGATCAAGTTAAAGATGACCTTCATAAATCTGCCTTTACCCTCTCGGGTGGTCAGCAGCAACGTCTTTGTATTGCAAGAGCTATTGCCGTGAAACCGCAGATTCTCCTCATGGACGAACCTGCAGCTTCATTGGACCCTGTAGCTACTATGCAGCTCGAAGAGACCATGTTTGAACTTAAGGAAGATTACTCTATTATCATCGTGACGCACAATATGCAACAAGCAGCGCGTGCTAGTGATTATACAGCATTCTTCTACCTTGGTGATCTTATCGAATATGATGAAACCAAGAAAATCTTCCAAGATGCTGCCCTACAGTCAACCAGTGACTATGTATCAGGACGCTTTGGATAGAAAGGAGCACTTATGACTGAACCAATCATTTCAATTAATGATTTATCGGTGTATTTCAATAAGAAAAAAGCCCTCAATAATGTGACAATGGATTTCTATCCAAATGAAATCACGGCCCTTATCGGTCCTTCAGGATCCGGGAAATCAACCCTGCTCCGTTCTATCAACCGAATGGGAGATTTAAATCCCGAATGGACACTTACTGGTGCTGTTTCATACAACGGTCACAATGTCTATAGTCCTAGAACAGATACTGTTGAGCTCAGAAAAGAAATCGGAATGGTCTTCCAACAACCTAACCCTTTTCCAATGTCAATCTATGAAAACGTTGTTTACGGACTTCGTATCAATGGTATCAAAGATAAGGCTGTTCTTGATCAAGCAGTAGAAGAATCACTAAAGGGTGCTTCAATCTGGGAAGAGGTTAAAGACCGTCTCCATGACTCAGCACTTGGACTTTCAGGAGGGCAACAACAACGTGTCTGCATTGCACGAGTGCTAGCCACATCTCCAAAGGTCATCCTTCTTGACGAACCAACGTCGGCCCTCGACCCTATATCCGCTGGTAAGATTGAGGAAACCCTCTATAACCTTAAAGAACAATACACCTTGTTGCTAGTCACTCGTTCTATGCAGCAGGCAAGTCGTATCTCACAACGAACAGCCTTTTTCCTTGATGGAGAGCTCATCGAGTATTCAACAACGAAAGACATGTTCCTAAATCCACAACATAAAGAAACTGAAGATTATATTACCGGTAAATTCGGTTAAGAAAGGACAGATTACTAAAAAAATTATGATGTTACGAACTCCCTTCGAAGAAGAATTAGAAAAACTCCACAACCAATTTTACGCTATGGGTACAGAGGTTGCAGCTCAGCTTAAGAAAGCTGTACGTGCCTTTATCAGCCATGACCGTGATTTGGCTAAGGAAGTCATTGAAAATGACGAAATCGTCAATAACTACGAAACCAAACTTGAGAAAAAATCACTTGAAATTATTGCTCTACAGCAACCTGTATCAAGTGATTTGCGTACAGTTATCACCGCACTTAAAGCATCTAGCGACGTTGAGCGTATGGGTGACCATGCCGTTGCTATCGCTAAAGCAACCATCCGCATTAAAGGTGAAGAGCGTCTAACTGAAATTGAAGCTGAAATCAAGAAAATGGGGAAAGCAGTCCGCCACATGGTCGAAGATGCTCTAGATGTTTACTTGAACAGTGACGAACGACGCGCTTATGAAATCGCAGCTTCAGATGAAATCATTGATAACTATTTCCGTGATATTCAAGCTATGACAGTAGAAGGTGTTCGTAAGAATCCAGATGCTGCCTTCGCTGCCAAAGAATATTTCCAAGTACTTATGTATTTGGAACGTATCGGTGACTATGCCCGCAATCTCTGCGAGTGGGTTGTCTACCTCAAATCTGGTAAAATCATTGAACTGTAGGCAAAGCTTCCAATCTATGTTATAATGGGTTTGTATTGAATAATTCAGACCCTTTTCTTTTGTAAAAGAGTCTAATATCGAAACATTTGTCAGTCTGTTTCGATACGAAAAGTTAGATTAGGAGTATATACGTATGACAGCATCTGTTGCTCGTTTTATCGAAAGTTTCATCCCTGAAAACTACAATCTTTTCTTGGACATTAATCGTTCTGAAAAGACCTTTACAGGGAATGTTGCCATCACAGGTGAAGCCCTTGATAACCATATCTCCCTTCACCAAAAAGACCTTACCATTAGTTCCGTTCTCTTGGATAATGAATCATTGAACTTCCAAATGGATGATGCTAACGAAGCCTTCCATATTGAACTTCCAGAGACCGGTGTTTTGACGCTTGTCATTGAATTCTCTGGTCGTATTACAGATAATATGACAGGGATTTACCCATCATATTACACCCACAATGGTGAGAAAAAAGAAATTATTTCAACGCAGTTTGAATCTCATTTTGCGCGTGAAGCCTTCCCATCTGTTGATGAACCAGAAGCTAAAGCTACTTTTGATTTCTCATTGAAATTTGATGCTGAAGAAGGCGATATCGCTTTGTCAAATATGCCTGAAATCAATAGCCATTTGCGTGAAGAGACTGGAGTTTGGACTTTTGAGACAACCCCTCGTATGTCTACATACCTCCTTGCCTTTGGTTTTGGAGCTCTTCAAGGTAAGACAGCGAAAACACAAAACGGTACTGAAGTTGGTGTCTTCGCTACAGTTGCACAAGCTGAAAACAGCGTTGACTTTGCCCTTGATATTGCCGTTCGTGTCATTGATTTCTACGAAGACTACTTCCAAGTCAAGTATCCTATCCCATTGTCATACCATCTCGCACTTCCTGACTTCTCAGCAGGTGCCATGGAAAACTGGGGACTTGTTACCTATCGTGAAGTTTACCTTCTTGTAGATGAAAATAGCTCAGCTGCAAGTCGTCAACAAGTAGCCCTTGTGGTTGCCCACGAATTGGCTCACCAATGGTTCGGTAACCTTGTTACAATGAAATGGTGGGATGATCTCTGGCTTAACGAAAGCTTTGCCAATATGATGGAGTATGTTTCAGTAGATGCCATTGAGCCTAGCTGGAATATCTTCGAAGATTTCCAAACAACTGGTGTGCCTCATGCCCTCCAACGTGATGCTACAGATGGTGTTCAGTCAGTCCACATGGAAGTTAATCACCCAGATGAGATTAATACCCTCTTTGATAGTGCTATCGTTTATGCTAAGGGTAGCCGTCTCATGCATATGCTTCGCCGTTGGTTAGGCGATGAAGCCTTTGCCAAAGGACTTAAAGCTTACTTCGAAAAACACCAGTACAACAACACTATTGGACGAGATCTCTGGAATGCCCTCTCTGATGCTTCTGGTAAAGATGTCTCTAGTTTCATGGATACTTGGTTGGAGCAGCCAGGTTACCCTGTTGTTAGTGCAGAAGTAGTTGACGACACTCTTATTCTTAGTCAAAAACAATTCTTCATTGGTGAACATGAAGATAAAGGTCGTCTTTGGGAGATTCCATTGAACACAAACTGGAAGGGGCTCCCAGACACACTCTCAGAAGAGCGTATTGAGATTCCAAATTATAACCAGCTTGTTGCTGAAAATAACGGAGCTCTTCGCCTTAATACAGCAAATACAGCACATTACATCACAGATTATCAAGGTGAACTCTTGGACCACCTCTTAGAGGAATTTGCTAACCTTGATACTGTAAGTAAACTTCAGATTTTGCAAGAACGCCGTCTTCTTGCTGAAAGTGGCCGTATCTCGTATGAAAGCCTAGTCGCTCTTCTTGATCTTGTCGAAAAAGAAGAAAGCTTCTTGATTGCTCAAGCTAAGTCTCAAATCCTCGCTGGTTTGAAACGCTTTATCGATGAGGATACAGAAGCAGAAGTGCATTACAAGGCTTTAGTACGTCGTCAATTCCAAAACGACTTTGAGCGTCTTGGTTTCGATGCCAAAGATGGAGAATCAGATGAAGACGAAATGGTTCGTCAAACAGCTCTTAGCTACTTGATTCAAGCAGACTATCAACCAGCAGTCCTTGCGGCCGCAAGTGTTTTCCAAGCTCATAAAGAGAACATTGAAAGCATCCCTGCAAGTGTCCGTGGTCTCGTTCTCATTAACCAAATGAAACAAGAAAACAGTCTAACTCTTGTTGAAGACTATGTCAATGCATATGTAACAACAAATGATAGTAATTTCCGTCGTCAATTGACTCAAGCAGTTTCATACCTTAAAAACCAAGAAGGTCTCGACTACGTGCTAGGTCAGCTTAAAGACAAACATGTCGTTAAACCTCAAGATTTGTACCTATGGTATATGAATTTCCTCAGCAAATCATTTGCACAAGAAACCGTTTGGAACTGGGCGAAAGATAACTGGGATTGGATTAAGGCAGCTCTAGGTGGCGATATGAGCTTTGATAGCTTTGTTAATATCCCAGCTGGAATCTTTAAAACACAAGAACGTCTTGATCAATATATTGCTTTCTTCGAGCCACAAACAAGTGATAAAGCCTTAGAACGTAATATCTTGATGGGAATTAAGACAATTGCTGCACGCGTAGACTTGATTGAAAAAGAAAAAGCTGAGGTTGAATCAGCTCTTAAAGATTATTAATAAGTAAAACAAGCTTTCCATGAAGGAGAGTTTGTTTTTTGTGTGTAATATTTACATAAATTTAGTTATGTTTATGAATGGTCATAAAATGATTTTAGCATAATTAAATTTATGTAAACTAAAAAATAACCACTCCAAATAGGAATGGTTAGACTAGGGTAATTATAAATTATCTAGAGCGTTTTTTTGCTCATCATTGACGATATGAGTATAAAGATCAGTGACCTGAGTGGAAGCATGGCCAAGTTGGTGGCTAACTAAAACTTGAGACTTGGTAGCATCATAAAGACGTGTTGCCAGAGTGTGTCGTAGTTTATGGGGAGTCACACGTATCTTGAAATCCTGAGAATATTTGGCAACCATTTTTTCGATACTTGAAGCATCAATACGGTTTGGAACCCCTCGATATTCCGTTAAAAATAGGGCAAGGTCTTGCTTTTCAGCCTTATAGCGTTTATCACGGATACTAAGATAATTTTCAAGATAAGGTTTTGCAAAACTTGCTACATTAACTGAGTCTCGTTTGCCACCTTTTCGAGTAACATCAATGACCATCATTTTCAGATTGATATCTTTAAGGTCCAGGTTAACAGCCTCAGAAAGTCGAACCCCTGAAGCCAGTAGCAAGGCTATTATCGCTAAATCACGTTCTTTATTCTTGTAAAACGAAGATTTTGCGCGATTTGAGAGCTTAACTTCGTATTCATTTTCGACATAATCAAGAAATTCCATGGTTTCATCGCCTAGAAAGAGTTTCTGCTTGATATTCTCAGCACGTGCAGCTAGAGTTTCTTTCTTTTTCTTAGTAGAAACTTTTTTCATGACGTTACGATAGAAATATGGCTCACCGTCAGGACCCTCGACCTCCTCAGTTAAATACTTATAGAGACTAGATAGAGCTGAAAGCGTACGGTTAATGGTTGTTTGAGAAACTCCCTGTTTCTTGGAATAGGTATTTAAGGACGGACGTTCACGTAGAAAGAGCACAAATGACTCCATGTCTTTTTTAGTTAGATTTTCCAGGGTTTTGATGTCAATTGAGGCAATATCATGAGCATCTGAAATACCTGAGTCAATCAACCAGTCAAAAAAGCGTTTATATTCCTTTAGGTATTCGTATAAGGTCGTAAAAGAATATGGAACCGATAGTTTAGACTGATAATACTCCAAGACAAACCAAGGCATAAGAGATTTGTATTCTTCAATTTTTTCGAGTAAGAGTTCACGTTTCATTTGTTTTTTTCTCCAATATTACTTAATAGAAGTATATCACACCCTTATCTTTCTTTCAAGAAAATTACAGTTTTTCGGAAAGATGTTATAAGATGTTTTTCACTTAGCGGCTTTATAGGTTTACTATTCAGATATACACAATACCACACTAAATCAATCATAAACCAATTTTTGAAAATATCTTTATTGTTCTTTGACTTTGAAAAATCTTTATAACGTATTTTTTACTTATAGAATTTTTCCCAAGAAAAAACAACCTGGAGTCTTCCAGATTGTTCAAACAATGAATTAAGCTACGATAGCTTTTGCAACCTCCTCGGTTGTCATACGTGAGAAATAATGTGTTGTGTCAATGGTTTTAAGTTTAGCCAAGACATCTTCGTACTCGTAAGGTACACCGACCAGCAACTCTTCAATATCAGATACATCCCCGATACCAAAGAAATCTCCGTAAATCTTAACAGATTTAATAATTGAATTCTCAACATTGGCGTAAGTTGAGATCTTACCAGCTGGGTAACGAACGTTACGCTCTACTGTGTATTCTGGTGATTGACCGTATGTCCAGTCCCAAGTATTGAATTGCTTCTCATAAGACTCTTGGATTTTAGCTAATTCATCCTCAGAAAGGACGTATTCAGTCATATCAGGGTAAAATTCCTTCATTTTTTCCAAGATCTTATCTGAGAATTCATTTACAGTGATTTTTTCTGGCAATTCGTCTACGATGTTTGTCACACGAGCACGTACAGATTTAACACCTTTTGATTCAATTTTGTCTTTGCTGACTTTGAGGGCTTGGCCAAGAACTGACATATCAACGTCAAAGAGCAAGCAACCATGGTGCATCATACGACCTTTATAGTATGCTTGAGCATTTCCACAGAACTTTTTACCATCGATTTCAAGGTCATTACGGCCAGTAAACTCAGCCTTAACTCCCAAATCAGCAAGTGTTGCGATTACAGGTTGAGAGAAAGTCTTAAAGTCAAATGCCCCTTCATCTGCCTTATTAGAGATGATAGTATAGTTGAGGTTATTCAAATCGTGATAAACAGCGCCACCACCAGACAAACGACGAACGACCTTAATACCATGAGCATCTGTATATTCTTTGTTAATCTCTTGAATGGTATTTTGGTGTTTACCAACAATGATAGCTGGACGGTTAATCCAAAGAATGAACAGTTCATCTTCATTCACCAATTCACGAAAGGCATAGGCTTCCAAAGCAATATTATAGGCAGGATCATTTGATGTGTTTACAATATATTTCATGAGGTCTCCTCTTGTAATGTGATACTTATATTATAAAGGAAAACGGTGACAAAGTACACGAAGACGCCTTAGGTATAAGGATTTTCATGATATAATAGTAAAAAATATATGGGGAGTTTTGGAATGATACAAAATCCTAGTAAATTAAGTCTCTTTTTCTCGAGGGTAACCAGTAAAATAAATAAAAAGGTCAAAATAGCATTTGCTCTGCTTCTTTTTGTTGCTCTTGGAATGTTTCTCTATAATGCCTACCAAAGAGCTTATAAGCCTTATCTCTACGATAAAAACAATTACTATTACAAAGCCTATAATTACAGCGTCAAGAAGATAATACCTCGAAGAAAAGTTGTCAAAGATATTGAGATTGAGGTCCTACACTTCGGAAAAGACGATTTCCCTGATAATCTGTCTACATATAAGGTCGGCCATTATATTGATAAAGGAATTGATCCCCGCAGACTTTTATTGCATATCACTTTTACTGATAAGACCAAAATCATTTTACCATTTGGACAGGTGACTTCTACTGAAAACTTTTTCGACCGTTATGAACGCTATTTTGACCGTAAAGTTTTTGAGGTTGGTCCGGGTTTTGATGAAGAATGGTTTTCGAATGCAGAGAATTACAGACAAATGATTCGACGTTTCCCTGGATTACATGATAAAACAATGGATGCCGACTTCGAGTTATATCTAAGGGACTTCCTGTTTATGATAGTTCCTGGCGATACCCTTTATCAAACTGGGGCTGTGAAAGATGGTGTCAGTGAATACCACTTTCAGTTGAAAAATCCTAAATCAGGAAAAATGCAAAGCTATATTATCTACGGAAATGAAGGAGACATCCCACTCTGGGATTGGCAGGCTCCCTTTGTTACCTTTGATAAGGATTTTGCTAACAAAGAAAGAATTCAGGAATTCTTCGATGACTACGAAATTAGAGAGTATGGAAATTATTGGAATGGCATCTACCATATACAATTCCCTCACTTAAATTCATTTAGAGGTGACAGGTACAACTTTTATAAAATGGCCTTTTACTCAGATGAATTTACAAATTTCCCGCTAAGCCTTGATCTAACAGGTAAGAGCGAGGATTTTAAGATTACCATTACAGATTCTTACTTACAAGAAGAATCCAGAAATGCAAAAAATGAAATCCATTATCTAAAATACTCAACATCTAAAACTTATGATTCATCAAATAAAGAAGCCTATATGAATGATATACTGAATTATCACTCATAGGTAACATAACATTATTTATGTAAATACAGCTAATTTATCTATTGGCTGTTTTTTTCATACAAAAAAACAAGACCATTTCTGATCTTGTTTTCCTTCTATGCAACTAGAATATTATTTTGTGTGCCAGATGTCTTTGTCATACTGTTCGATTGTACGGTCAGATGAGAAGAATCCTGCTTCAGCAATGTTGTAAACAACTTTTTTGTTCCATGCATCTTGATCTTCGTAAGCTGCGTATACTTCTTCTTTCTTGTCGATGTATTCAGCCAAGTCAATCAACGTCATGAACCAGTCTTTAGAGATAAGTTCTTTGTGGAGACGTTCCAAGCGTTCTTTATCTCCAACTTTAACGAGGTCTTCGCTTACGATAAAGTCAACAGCTGCTTTGATGTTAGCATCTTTTTCGTAGTAATCACGTGGTACATAACCTTCTTTTTCATAAAGGTCGATGATTGTATCAGAATCTTTACCAAATGTGAAGATGTTTTCTGGTCCTACCAATTCAGCAATCTCAACGTTGGCACCGTCCATTGTACCAAGTGTAAGGGCACCGTTAAGCATGAATTTCATGTTACCTGTACCTGAAGCTTCTTTAGAAGCCAATGAGATTTGTTCTGAGATATCTGTTGCTGGGATGAGGTGTTCAGCAACTGTTACGTTGTAGTTTTCAACCAAGTGAACGTTGAGGTATTTGCTTACTTCTGGATCATTGTTGATGAGTTCAGAAAGTGACAAGATCAAGTGGATGATGTCTTGAGCAATAACGTAGGCAGGAGCTGCTTTACCACCAAAGATGATAGTGATTTTACGTTTTGGAAGGTTTCCTTTTTTGATTTCCAAGTATTTGTGGATGACATACAAAGCGTTCATTTGTTGACGTTTGTATTCGTGGAAACGTTTGATTTGTGTATCAACGATTGAGTTTTCATCAAGCTCAATACCTTTGTTGGCTTTAAGATAACGTTTAAGTGACAACTTGTTATCATATTTGATTTCAGCCAAACGTTTGTGAACTGCTGGATCATCAGCAAAGGCAGCTAATTTTTCCAATTGAGTTGCGTCAGTAAGGTAACCATCACCAATCAATTCTTTGATGTAGTCAGCAAGTTCTTGGTTTGAGAATTCCAACCAACGACGGAATGTAATACCGTTTGTTTTGTTGTTGAAGCGTTCTGGGTAAAGGTCGTAGAATGGTTTCAACTCAGAAGCTTTAAGGATTTCTGTGTGAAGTGCTGCTACACCGTTAACGCTTGTAGAGAAGTGGATGTCCATGTGAGCCATGTGAACACGGTTGTGTTCGTCAATGATTTGAACACGTGGATCTTCGTATTTTTCACGAATGATAGCATCCAATTTCTTGATGATAACAACAAGGTGTGGAACGACTTCTTCAAGGTAGTCAAGAGGCCATTTTTCAAGGGCTTCAGCCAAGATAGTGTGGTTTGTGTAACCAACCATTTTGCTTACGATAGCTACTGCTTCATCAAATTCAAATCCATGTTTTTCTGTCAAAAGACGGATCAATTCTGGAATTACCATTGATGGGTGAGTATCGTTGATTTGTACATAAGCGTAATCTGGAAGGTCGTGAAGGTTAGAACCACGTTCGATAGCTTCGTCAATCAAAAGTTGAGCAGCGTTTGATACCATGAAGTATTGTTGGTAAATACGCAAGAGCTCACCTTTACGAGTTGAGTCGTCTGGGTAAAGGAAAAGTGTCAAGTTCTTTTGGATTTCGTCTTGATCAAAAGTGATTCCTTTTTCAATCAAATCATAATCCAAACCGTTGATATCGAAGAGGTTAAGGTAGTTCTTAGTTTCTTTCTTGTAACCCAAGATATCCAAGCGGTCCAAACGTGATTTCAATGTGAAGTTTTTGAATGGAACATCATAAGAGATATCAGTTGGTACCAACCATGATTGATCTTCAATCCAGTAGTTTGGTTCTGCATCTTGTTTGTTATCTTTGAAGACTTGTTTGAAAAGACCACAGTGGTAGTTAAGCCCAACACCTTCACCGTTGATGCCAAGTGTTGCCATAGAGTCGATGAAACATGAAGCCAAACGACCCAAACCACCGTTACCAAGAGATGGTTCTGGTTCAACGTCTTCAACTTCGCTGATTGATTTACCAGCAGCAGCCAATTCAGCTTTAACATCTTTGTAGATGCCAAGGTTGATCAAGTTGTTAGACAAAAGTTTACCAATCAAGAACTCAGCTGAGATGTAGTAAACTTTACGTTTGCTATCGTTTTTAGGTTTTGGAGCAGCTGCTTCTTTTACGAATTCCAACAAAAGATAGTAGATTTCTTCGTTTGAAAGGTCCTTAAGATTTTTGTTTTTTGCTTCAACATATTGTGTAAATGTAGCCATTTTAGTTATTACCTCGATTATATCTTTCTGTAATGTCTGTCAAAAATTCTTTCTTGTCGACAGTGATTTCACCTGGAAGCATACGCCATTTCCAGTTTTCACCAACTGTGTTAGGGAAGTTTGTACGGCTATTTTCAGGTTTATCAAGGATATCCTGCATAGTCGCAATAGCTGTGTTGCTTACTGTAGCAAAGAGTGTGCGAAGGAGAGCACGTGTAATTGGTTCACCTTGACGACGGTTAATGTAAGCATCAGTGTAATCACGTTGCTCTTGCGTCAAGTTGTCGTACCAACCGTTGATTACTTCGTTATCGTGTGTACCTGTGTAAGCAACTGAATGTTGTGTGTATACGTGAGGAATGTCAATGCTGTTTCCAGTAGTATCGTAGAAACCAAATTGAACAATCTTCATTCCAGGGTAACCACAGTCTGCAAGAAGTTTACGTGTCTTATCATCAATGTTACCAAGATCTTCAGCAATGATTTTAAGATCACCCAATTCTTCTTTAACAACTTTGAAAAGGTCGTAACCAGGTCCTGGAACCCATTTACCATTTTCAGCTGTTTCATCTCCGCCAGGAATTTCCCAGAAGTCAGAGAAACCTTTGAAGTGGTCAATACGCAAGTAATCATAAAGTTTGAATGATTCTTGAATACGGAATACCCACCAAGAATAATTTTCAGCTTTATGTTTATCCCAAGCGTAGATTGGGTTACCCCAAAGTTGACCAGTAGCTGAGAAGTTATCTGGTGGAACTCCGGCAATGTAACGTGGTTTACATTCGGCATCTAGTTTGAAGAGGTGTGGTTGAGTCCAAACTTCAACACTATCAGCTGAGATGTAAATTGGCATGTCACCAATGATTTGAATACCATTTTTGTTAGCATAGGCTTTAAGTTCTGCCCATTGGCTAAAGAAGAGGTATTGCACTACTTGGTGGTAAGTGATGACATCAGCAAGTTCTTTCCGAAGTTTTTCAAGAGTTGCCTCATCGCGTTTAACTGCTTTTTTGTCATCCCAATCTTGAAGCGCTTTGTTATCAAAGTGTTCTTTGATAGCCATGAAATCAGCATAATCTGCTAACCAGTTAGCATTTTTAGTTTTAAAAGCTTCGAATTTTTTAGCTTCTTTTTTATCTGCCAAGATAGCTTTTACTGCTTTTTCAAGGATTGGGCGACGTGCTTCATAAACTTTAGCATAGTCGATAAACTCTGGATCTGATCCAAAGTCAGCGCCTTTAACATCAGCTTTAGTTAGAAACTTGTCACGAATAAGGAAATCCAAATCGATGAAGTGTGTATTCCCCGCTACCGCAGAGAATGATTGATAAGGTGAGTCCCCATAACTTGTTGTAGTAAGTGGCAAGATCTGCCAGTAAGTTTGTTTTGTTTCTTTCAAGAAATCAACAAAGTCATAGGCTGCTTGACCGAAAGATCCGATCCCGTAGTCACCTGGAAGTGATGTGATGTGCATCAATACACCGCTTGCTCGTTTGTTCATAAAGTTTACCTCAAATTATTTTTTACACTTATGATTATAATGCAAGCGTTTGCATTAGTCAAGAATTTTTAGCAAAAAAATAGAAATTTTTTTATTTTTTTTTGAATAATTGTTCGCAAAACAAACGCTTACAATTTGAGAGAGTGTTTTTAAGCCGAGGCTTCTAGTGAATTCCGGAAAATAGTCATCTTACATAAAATAAAAAAGTAGCCGGCTAATTTACTAACCAACTACTTAGATTCTCCTTAAGATATTATGAATGCGTTAAGACGCTTTCTCTTTCTATAAGTTTAAATGGAATGATGACTTTCTGTGACTTGTTCTTAGTTGACTTAAGGAGTCCATTAAGACTTTGTACACTTTCTTTAGCAAGTTCTTGGATATTAATATCAAAAGTGGTCAAGAACGGATGCATGATTTCTGCAAAAGTAGAATTATTGAAGGAAATGATAGCATAATCTTCAGGTACTCTAATTCCTTGATTGTTTAGCCATTGAATGAGACGAAGGGCGATAAGGTCATCCTTGACAATCAAAGCTGTCGGAGAAAATCTATCTAATTCCTTCTTTAGCTTATCGATTGTTTTAGATGAAAATACAAGTTCAGGTAAGATTTCTAATTCTAGTTCATCTGCTGCTTCTTTATAACCTCGATAACGTTCCTGTCCTACTTGACCAAAAAGGTCATCCGTAATAAAACCTATTTTTTTATGACCATGAGATGATAAATAAGTCACTGCTTCCTTACCTAAGGCCTTATTGTCATTATCGATGTAGGTAACCTTATCTTTTGTATCACCTGCAGCTCCAATGACGACAAAAGGAACTTTTTCTTTTAGGAGATAGGATTTAACAGGATCATTCTTCTCAGAGTAGAGAATAATGAAACCATCAGCTCGTTTTTGGCGATGCATGAGTTCGACTTGTTTAACTAATTCATCCAAACTAGCACCTGTGGCAATACTGACGACCTGAGAATTGCGACTTGCTTCTTCATTAATTGCTGTTAGAATTTCCATATAGAAGGGTTGACTGATATTTTCTCTATGCGCCAAAGGAGGAAGAATCACACCTAAACTATGAGTTAAGCCAGTTGCCAACATCTGAGCTGCAAGATTGGGGACATAACCTAATTCATCCATAGCCGCCCGCACCTTGTTTTTTGTTTCTTCAGAAATGGCTGGATTATCTTTTAAGGTCCTACTAACCGTTGAAGGACTTACTCCTGCTTTTTGGGCAACATCCTTAATTGTAGCCATTATTTTCCTCTCATTCTCATAAATATTTATAGTCGTAAAATACAAGAACAATTATAACCGAAACAATTTAGTTTTGCAATCGTTTGCACAAAGTTAAAAATTTTTTTATAAAATACTTGACAAATGATGAAAGCGATTGCATAATGGTTATCGTAAACTAAATTTCTGGAGGAAATAGAAATGAAAAAATGGCAAAAGGTATTACTTGGTAGTGCTGGACTTCTCGTGGCTGGGTCGCTCTTGGTGGCTTGTGGGTCAAACTCAAGCAAGAGCTCAAGTTCAGATAGCAAGACCTTGAAACTTTGGGTACCAACTGGAGCTAAGAAATCTTACTCAGACACAGTAGCACAGTTTGAAAAGAAATCTGGTTACAAAGTTGATATGGTAGAAATGGAAGATCCAAATGCCCAAGAAAACTTGACTAAGGATGCTTCTACTGCTGCAGATGTCTTCTCACTTCCACATGACCAACTCGGTAAATTGGTAGACGCTGGGGCTATCCAAGAAATCCCAGAGCAATACTCAAAAGAAATTGCTGAACAAGATACTGAACAAGCTGCTGTAGGTGCTCAATACAAAGGTAAAACTTACGCCTTCCCATACGGTATCGAAACTCAAGTTACATACTACAACAAATCTAAACTTAATGAAGAAGATGTGAAATCATATGAAACAATCACTTCTAAAGCTAAATTTGGTAGCAACTTGAAAGAAGTTAACGCTTATGTAACTGCTCCTCTCTTCCTTTCAGTTGGTGACACACTCTTTGGTCCTAACGGTGAAGATGTGAAAGGTACTAACTGGGGTAACGAAGCTGGTGTGAATGTTCTTAAGTTTATCGCAGCTCAAAAAGACAACAAAGGATTTGTTAATGTTGATTCAGCTAACATGATGGCTAAATTCGAAGATGGTTCTGTTGATGCTTTCCAATCAGGACCATGGGACTACGCTGCAGCTGCTAAAGCTGTCGGTAAAGACAATCTTGGTATTGCTGTTTACCCAACAGTTAATATCGGTGGTCAAGACGTTCAACAAAAAGCCTTCATGGGTGTAAAACTTTACGCAGTTAACCAAACACCATCTAAAGGTAACGCTGAACGTATTGCTGCTTCTTACCAATTGGCACAAGCTTTGACAAGCAAAGACAGTCAAAATAACCAATTCACTAATGAAGACCGTCACATCATCCCAGCCAACAAAGAAGTTCAAGCTTCTGAAGCTGTTCAAAAGGATGCACTTGCACAAGCTGTAATTACTATGGGTTCATCTGAGCAGTACACAACTGTTATGCCTAAACTTAGCCAAATGTCAGTCTTCTGGACTGAAAGTGCTGCTCTTATGAGTGACGCTTATAACGGTAAAATCAAGGAAGACCAATTCCTTACTAAATTACAACAATTTGATAAAGATTTGGCAGCGGCTAAATAAGAATCCTAACAATGACAAGGTAAAGAGGTGGGTCAAGTTCCTATCCTCTTTATCTTTTATTGTAGACAAAATAGAAACCATCACTAATCACACATTTATCTGAGGAGATATCTATGTCACAAACAATCTACGACACAACTCCTATGCGCCAAGTCTTCAAAGAAGGAACATGGGATGTCAAATTATCCTTTCTGGTAATGGGATTTGCAAACTTGGTTAACAAACAGTTTACCAAGGGATTGCTTTTCCTCCTTTCTGAGATTGCCTTCTTAGTAGCATTCGTTATCCAAATTGTCCCAGCTCTTCAAGGAATGCTTACTTTGGGAACTCAAGAACAAGGTGAGGCCGTTAAAGAAGTTAATGGCGTTAAACTTACAGTTCAGGTTGCTGGAGATAATTCAATGCTTATGTTGATTTTTGGACTTGCCTCATTAATCTTCTGTGCAGTCTTCGCTTATATTTACTGGTGTAATCTTAAGAGTGCTCGTCATCTCATGGCTCTCAAACAGTCTGGACGTAAAGTTCCTAACTTTATCGAAGACTTCAAGACCTTGGCTGATGGCCGTTTCCACATGGGTCTTATGACTGTCCCACTGATTGGAGTTTTGCTCTTCACAATCTTGCCTCTGATCTACATGATCTGTTTGGCCTTTACTAACTTTGACCACAATCACCCAGCACCTAAATCACTCTTTGACTGGGTTGGTTTCTCAAGTTTTGGTGAAGTTTTACAAGGTCGAATGGCTGGTACTTTCTTCCCACTTTTGACTTGGACCTTGATTTGGGCCGTTGCTGCAACAGCAACTACTTTCTTCTTCGGTATTGTCCTTGCCCTCTTGCTCAACACTAAGGGCCTTAAATTCAAGAAAGTATGGCGTACACTCTTTGTTATCACTATCGCCGTTCCTCAGTTTGTATCACTTCTTTTGATGCGTAACTTCCTTAATGACCATGGACCTTTGAATGGTTTGCTTCAAACCTTGCATATCACTAATGGACCTATTCCATTCTTAACTGATCCTCTCTGGGCGAAGTTATCTATTATCTTTGTTAATATGTGGATTGGTATTCCATTTACAATGTTGGTCGCAACTGGTATCATCATGAACTTGCCAACTGAGCAGATTGAAGCAGCTGAAATTGATGGAGCAAGTAAATTCCAAATTTTCAAGAGTATCACTTTCCCACAAATTCTCTTGATTATGGCACCATCATTGATTCAACAATTCATCGGTAATATCAATAACTTCAACGTTATCTACTTCCTTACTGGTGGTGGACCTAAAAATTCTGAATACTATCAAGCGGGTTCAACTGACCTCTTGGTAACTTGGCTCTACAAACTGACTGTTAGCGCTAAAGACTATAACTTGGCATCTGTTATCGGTATCTTGATTTTCGCCATCTCTGCAACATTCAGTCTCTTGGCCTACACAAGATCATCTTCATTCAAGGAAGGGGCTGCTAAATAATGAAACGTAAGAAAAATCTTTACCTAACTGGTACTTATATTCTATTGACAGTTCTAGCTGTTATCTGGTTGATTCCTATTATCTGGATCTTCCTTACAAGTTTCCGTGGTGAAGGAGCCAATGCGGTGCCTTACTTCTTCCCTAAGACTTACACATTTAATAACTACATCAAACTGTTTACCAGCGATGCTTATCCATTTGGAAAATGGTTCATCAATACCTTCATCGTTGCCACATGTACATGTATCCTCTCAACTTTGATTACCGTTGGGATGGCCTACTCACTTAGCCGTATTAAATTCAAGCACAGAAATGGCTTCTTGAAATTGGCACTTGTACTTAACATGTTCCCTGGTTTCATGTCTATGATTGCGGTCTACTATATTTTGAAGGCCCTTAATTTGACACAAACCTTGACATCTTTGGTTTTGGTTTATTCTGCTGGGGCAGCACTTGGTTTCTACATTGCGAAAGGTTTCTTTGATACCATTCCTTACTCATTGGATGAATCAGCAATGATTGATGGGGCAACTCGTCTTCAAATCTTTACCAAGATTACCTTGCCACTTTCTAAACCAATCATCGTCTACACTGCCCTCATGGCCTTCATGGGACCTTGGGTAGACTTCATCTTTGCATCTGTTATCCTCGGTGACGTTAAAGATAAATATACCGTTGCCCTTGGACTCTTCCAAATGCTTAACCAAGACGCTATCAATGAATGGTTCCTTCCATTTACCGCAGGTGCTATTATCATCGCCATCCCAATCACTCTTCTCTTTATCTTCATGCAGAAATACTATGTTGAAGGTGTAACCGGCGGATCAGTTAAATAATAAAGGATAAAGGATAAATGATATGACAACTCTTAAACTGGATAAAATTTACAAAAAATACCCAAATGCAACTCACTACTCTGTTGAAGATTTCAGTATCGACATCAAAGACAAGGAATTCATCGTTTTCGTAGGTCCTTCAGGATGTGGTAAATCAACAACTCTCCGTATGGTTGCTGGACTTGAAGAAATCACTGAAGGTAAACTCTATATTGATGGTGAAGTAGTTAATGACAAATCACCAAAAGACCGTGACATTGCCATGGTATTCCAAAACTACGCACTTTACCCTCATATGACTGTTTATGAAAATATGGCCTTTGGTCTTAAACTTCGTAAATATAAAAAAGACGATATCGACAAACGTGTGCGTGAAGCTGCTGCTAGCCTTGGATTGACTGAGTTCTTAGATCGTAAGCCGGCAGACCTTTCTGGTGGTCAACGTCAGCGTGTAGCTATGGGACGTGCCATCGTTCGTGATGCTAAAGTCTTCCTCATGGATGAACCTCTCTCAAACTTGGATGCTAAACTTCGTGTCACTATGCGTGCTGAAATTGCTAAAATTACTCGTAATATTGGCGCAACAACCATCTATGTTACTCACGACCAAACAGAAGCCATGACTCTTGCTGACCGTATCGTTATCATGAGTTCTACTAAAAATCCTGATGGTTCTGGTACTATCGGTCGTATCGAACAAATTGGTACACCTCAGGAACTTTACAATGAACCAGCCAACAAATTTGTTGCTGGATTTATCGGAAGTCCTGCTATGAACTTCTTCAATGTTAAGGTTGATGGCAACCGTATCACTAACTCTGAAGGCTTGGATATTGCAATTTCTGAAGGTCAAGCTAAAATCTTGAAAGAAACAGGTTATCAAGGCAAAGAAGTTATCTTTGGTATCCGTCCTGAAGATGTTTCAAGCCGTCCAATCGTTCAAGAAGTATATCCAGATGCCAATATAGATGCTGAAGTCGTCGTTTCAGAGCTTCTTGGTGCAGAAACAATGCTTTACCTAAAACTTGGAGGAACTGAATTTGCTGCCCGTGTTGATGCGCGTGACTTCCACAATCCAGGTGAAAAAGTAAACCTTACTTTCAGCGTTGCAAAAGGTCATTTCTTCGACGCTGAAACAGAAAGACGTATCAGTTTGTAAGATAAAAAAATCAGCTCAAGAGGGCTGTTTTTTTGTATGGCATGATCAAACTACCTTTTAACATTTACTTCCTGACACTCACTAAACAACTCTCTCAATCTATGATATAATATCCCTTGGCACCTCGACACCGCCTACGAAGGGAGGTGAGTTTGCCTATGATGGATTTACTATTCAAAACTATCATCGGACCTATTGTGGTCGGTGTTATCCTTCGTCTGATCGACAAGTGGTTAAACAAGGATAGATAGTGCTAAAAAAGACCCCGAGCTTATGTGGATGTTAGCTTGGGGTCTTTTCTTGCCTATGATATAGACTTACTATTCAATACAGGTGTATTATGTCATAAAAGCTTAGAATTGTCAAGAAAATAGAGTATCTAGGAACTAGTCTTTCTTCCCAGTCTCTTGATCCTTTTTATCTTCATCAGTCTTATTTACAGCTGCTTTAAATTCGGCTAGCATTTTACCGATGGATTGGCCGAGTTCTGGCAAGCGTTTAGGACCAAATATGAGGAGGGCTCCTAGGACAATAATGATAAGTCCTGGGGCTCCGATATCACGTAGAATTCCCATGAGATTTCCTTTCTATTTATCTTTATATTTTCTTTGTTTACGTTTATAAATGAGCTTACTTAGAGTTACGCTAACTTCATAAAGCAAGATTAAGGGTGCCGTCATGGCCAGGTCACTGATAAAGTCAGCTGGTGTTAGAATGACTGCCAAAACCAAGAGAATAAAGTAAGCATAGCGTCTATAGTGTGTCAGAAAAACTGGTGTTATTATGCCGATAGATGTCAAAAAACTCACAACTATGGGAAGTTCAAAGAGAACAGCCAAAGGCACTGTCGTATGCAGTAAGAAACTAAGGTAGTTCTGTGCTGTAATTTGTGTATTAAAGAGCCCTTCGCCTAGTTTTAAAAGTACTTCTAAGATAGCTGGACTAACAAAATAATAACCAAAAGCCAAACCCAATACAAAACAGACAAAAGTTGCTGGGATATAAGCAAAGATAGCACGCGCTTCATTGTCCCTCAAACCTGGTTTCACAAACTGCCAAATCTGGTAGGTGGTGAAAGGCAAAGTGACCGTAAAAGCCATGAGACTAGCCAAGTTAATGTAAATCCAAAGAATATCGTTAGGCCCTAGAACTAATAAAGGCTTGTCAAATCCTCTGGTTAGATAAGCATAGAGTTGCCCAGCAAACAACAGAGTAATACAAAAAACTAGGAAAAAGCACAACACTACTGCAATGAAACGTCTCCGAAATTCCACCAGATGCTCAACAATAGTCATCTCATCTTTATTTCTTGCCATGCTGTTTCACCGTCACAAAGACAACAATAGCAATAAAGATAAGTTGTGGAATCAAGACTTCCCAGCTTGGATAGATACCAGCCCAATCAATGGTTGGGAAACCACTAATCAAATGATTAGACATCATATTAGTCAACTGAAGGGCATGAAGACTGACACCGAGCATCTTGAAGGCCAAGGCATAAATCAACCAAGTCAAAATAAAGAAAATGCGGTGTGGTTTAATATAGTGACTCGCTTTAGTCATAGCCACAGCAATGATAACAAGAACTGCAATGGCTGAAGCAATACCAATCAAGAAATTAGCTGTCGTGATACGTGGGACAATACCGACATAGAAAAGTATAGTCTCGGCACCCTCACGAAAGACAGCCAAGAAACTGAGTGCAAACATGGACACAAAGCTTCCAGTAGCCGTCACCGTCTTCATCTGGCGGTCCATAAAGTCATTCCACTGTTTGACTGAAGACTTGCGATGGAGCCAAATTCCAATCAGAATCATCATCGCAACTGCAAAGATACCAACGCCACCTTCAATAATTTCACGGTTAGCCCCCGAGGTCACAGCTGGAAAGACAACTTGTAAGATAACAGCTATAACTGCGCTGGCAAGAACACCAGCAATGGCTCCGCCATAAACCCATTTGAGTCCCTTACGCATCTTGGCTGCCTTAAGAGTTGTCACAAGGGCCATAACAATGAGGAGGGCTTCAACCCCTTCACGTAAGAGAATCAACATGGCATCAAAGGCATTATAAGAAGCACTTGTATCAATAGCAGATAGGTCTGTGATCAAGGCTTGCAGTTTGTCCTGATAAGCTTTTTCTTTTCCCTTAACCATGATAACAGGTGTTTCACTTTCCACGCGCGTATAAAGGCTTGGATTAGTTGTGCTTACATCGCCTTCAATGGTTGGCCAGATAGTGATGAACTTCTTCATAGTTGCCGCAGCCGTTTTGTCATCACCTGCTTGGAATTGACCTAGAGCCTTTTCCAAGAGCTTAATACCATCTTTTAGGGTTAAACTTGAGCTTGTGCTATCAAGAGGGACACCCTTGATAAAGTCATCAATCCCACCCTTGAGATCATCATAAGATGACTGGATGCTGGTGAAATCAGTAGGCTCCGTCTCAATGCTACTTCGCAAAAGTGAAATGGCCGTCTCAATCTTGCCGTAGTAGGCAGTACTGTGGTCACGGACAACAGCTTCATTTCGCGTCCAAGCATTATTTAATTCACTGTAAGTTTTGCGTGTTGCAGTCAGGTCTTTGGCCGTAATGGCATCCTGTAAGTTTTTGAAATAAGGCTCTAAGCGTGTTTCAAGTTTTTCCTTTTCGGCATCTAAATCAACAGGATTTTGCTCTTTCTCAAATTTAAGAAGGGCTGACGAAATGGAGGTTAGGTCCTCTTCTGTCACGTCACCTTTAATATCAAGAGCCTTGCTAACTTTTTTACCAGCCTTGGAATCGTGATTTTCTTTTGTTTCGAAATCAGTCTTAATCTCAGCAACCAATTCCTTAGCTTTTGTTTGATCTTTATTTTGAACAGCTGTTGTGGCATCTGTAATTTTGATATAGAGGTCACTATATGATTCAGCAGCTACTGGATAGGTCCAGAATAAGGCTAAAAGCCCAAGTAAAACGAGGAGTTTATTCAAAGAGTGCTTGACCAAGGTAGCCTCCTTTCTCCACGCCAGCAAAGCAAGCAAAGAGCCCACTTCCGATATGGGTGATGTACTCGTTCATCTTGTCTACAGCACCAAGATTAGTCTGAATTTTAACAAAACGGTCTGGATCCTTCTGGTAGGCAATGAAAATCAAACCTGAATCAAACTGGCCAGTTCTCTCATCAATGCCATCTGAATAAGAATATGAACGACGTAAGATAGGAAGGTCTACTTCTTTAGCCAAACGGACATGCGAATCTACAGGAAGTTTAGATAAATCTACTTCATCAAACTCATCTTTCTTACCAAAGGGAGCGCCTGATTCCTTGTAACGACCAAAGGTGTTTTCCTGCTCTTGCAAATTAGTACGATCCCAAGTTTCAAGGTGCATCTGTACCAGACGAAGAGCCATATAAGAACCACCCTTCATCCAATCTTTACTATCAGTCCAGACAACCTTATCGAATTCCTTTTCTGTCGTAACATTGGCAGTACCGTCCTTGAAACCAAAAAGATTTCGAGGCGTTTCCTTGCGGTCTCCGATAGCTGCAAACCCTGATTTGCTCCACTTCATGGTGATTTTATTACGACCTTTACGAATCAGATTGCGGACAGCGTGGAAAGCTACTTGTTCATCGTCCGCACAGGCTTGAATCACGATATCACCACCCATATACTTGTCCTGCAACTGCTCCTTAGGAAATGGAGGCAAATCGCGGAAGAGCTTAGGACGTTTGGATTCTAAACCAAGTTTTTTAAGAAAATCAGCCGAAACTCCAAAAGTCAGACTCAGGCGATAGGGGTTGAGTCCCACCGTTTCGCCTGTATCCGTAGGAGGCAAGAGGGCATTAGAACCGTCTTTTTTGACTAACTCTCCTTCGACCAATTTACTACTATAATCGGTCCAGTCTTTAAAAAGCTGGATGACTTCTTTTTTATCGGTTGTATGAAGATCTAGCACCACCAAGTAGCAAGCCTTCTGCATAGGAGTCGTAATCCCAGCCTGGTGCTTGCCAAAGAAGCTAATATCTTCATCACCATCATAAGCCTTTTTACTTGAACTATCCTGATTAGCGAAAAAAGCAGATGCACCAGAAAGACCAAGCGCAAGCCCTGCCCCTCCAATACCTGCTTTTTTAAGAAATTCACGACGGTCCATTTTTTGATCTAAAAATTTTTCGTCAGTCATTTTTCTTATTTCCCATCTAGGATAACACCCATTTGTGATAATGGTTCACCAAGTTTAGTTACAGCTTCGGCCAATTCCTTAGTATCTGCCTCACTCAAATCTGTATAAGACTTATAGTTTTTCTCATCAGTCATGTGTTTGTCCAAAAGACCATTCACATTCTTGAATTCAGTTTCCAGAGTCTTAACAAGTTTAGCATCTTTCTTTTGGATCAACGGCTTGAAAAGTTCAAAGATTTTTTCTGCCCCTTCAATATTGGCACGGAAGTCGTAAAGATCAGTGTGTGAGAAGACCTCTTCTTCACCTGTAATCTTTTGAGTGGCTACTTCGTTCAAAAGGTCAACAGCACCCGTCAGCATGATATCTGGAGTAACTTTAACAGTTGCAATTTTAGCTTTGAGTTCCTTAATATCGTTAACCAATTGATCTACATAGGCAGCCGTACCCTCTGTCGTGTTATCTTGCCACATGATACATTCGATACGGTGGAACCCTGACCAACCGTCTTCTGATTTATTTTCGTCCATGTAATCAACCAAACGGTAGTCGATTTTCACGTCAGACTCACCAAAGCTTTCTGCAATCGGTTCTGAACGCTCGTAAGCCATACGAATCAATGGGTATTGTTTCTTAGCTTCTTCAAGATTTCCTGACTTGAGGGTTTCACTGAATCCTTCAGTATCTTTCAAAAGCTGATCAATTTCGCCTTCTACGAAAGTCTTATAATCACTTGTGGCCTGCTTCAATTGCTTTTGCTCACTGGCTGTGAGTTTTGAGCTAGTTGAACTTGAATGACTTGAATTACCAGATTTGGCACAAGCCGTCAATAAAAGTCCTGATGCCAAAAGAACAACACCAAGTTTGCTAAGTTTTTTCATGAATGTCTCCTATTTTCAAGATAGTGTTCGACATTTGTCGTTATATATGTGAATCGTCGTTTTAACATTAATAAAGAACGAACGATGATAAGTCAATAATGATCTCTCGTATGTAAGAGAACATATCTAAACTAACAGAAGAAACCAGCACTGTCAACGGTTTTAGGCTATTTAAGAACTATTCTAAAGAGCAGATAAGAATGATTCTAAATAAGAAAACAACAGGAAATAACCTGTTGCTACTTATTATTTTGTACGACGTTTTCGAAGGAATCCTAGGCTAAGAATGCTTAGAAGACCTGCTAAAAAGAGTCCACGATTTGTCTTTTCACCAGTGGATGGCAGTTGTTTATCAGTCTGACGACTAGCTTCAGTCTTAGCCTGACCATTGTCACGATTAACAAGTTCAGCATCTCCAACAAGGTCCTCTTTACCTGAAGCCTTGACATTTGCTTTAGTTGCCTCAGTATCTTTACCACCAAATGACCCGGTCTTTTCAGAAGGCTGATCTACTGCCTCAGTTGGCGTCTGAGCATTAGTCAAACGAATAATAGTCGCTGTTAGTGGATCCAAGGTCAAGATATGATTGTTGATTGCAACACCTGATAACTCACTAATTCCAGATAAATTGACTTGACTGCCATCTGCCAAAACCAGATAAGATAGGCCATTTGTAATCTTGCTCAAATCAAACTGACGAGCCTTGCTATCAGCATTGACATAGACAAGGTAACGGTCTCCATTCGAAGCAACAGTTTGGTATCCCAATACCAAATCTTCTTGAGCGACATTGTCCTGACCAGGAACTGTCAATAGCGTTAGACGTGCATCTACATCTGCTTTTGATTTGAAATTGAAGGCATCTGTCGACTTACGTAAGGCGATCAAACCTTTGGTAAAGGCGCGAGTTTTCGTATTTTCTGGGAAGGCCTGGCTATCAGTTGCTTTAGTCCAATCAAAATGATTGACGGCATCACTAGAATCATAAGAATCATGGATAAAGTAAGGATAGTCAAATGGATTGCCCTTTTCATCCACTAAGAGATGTGACTTATTCGGCACCTTGTCCTCAGACACAGGATAACGGTAGGCAGGATCACGGAACTGTTTGGTGCGGCCGTATTCCTGACCAGAGTGAATAAATGGTGTTCCCTGAGCAGTCAATACCATGAGGTTTCCTAGACGCAAGCGACGATGAATTTCAGCATTATTCTCAGGCTTGCTTGGATCCTTCTTGATTGATTGGGCGATGATATCAAAAAGGGTCAAATTATCGTGAGCAGCAATATATTGAATCACATCACCTGGAGAATCAGCCTCGAAGTTAGTTGGTTGTGCCTTGATATTGTCAAAGACCTTATTAATATCACGTTTGCCACCTGTGATAAAGGCAGGTGTCCCCTCGTTTGGATAACCTGATTTGAGGGTGTTTCGAATATCGTCTGAAAATACAGCTACGGTATCTGTGTCTTTCATCCAAGACTGATCGGCAGGCTGAACAGGGCTATTTTCATCGCCAGTATAAGTCACCCAGCCCTCACCAAGCATAATAAGGTTTGGATTAAGGGCACGTGCAGCATGGTAAGCTTGCTCGATACTTTCAGCATCATGGTCACCCATCATATCAAAACGGAAACCATCCACCTTGTACTCCTTAGTAAGATAAGCAATCGAATCAACCAAGACACGACGACTCATATAGTGAGTCGTGCCTAGACGACCCCCTCCAAAACTCGAACGAGGAGTACCATCAGCATCCATAAAGTGATAATAATTTGGCTCAAGGTCTTCAAAAATAGCTGTCTTGGCTGTATGATTATAGACTACATCCAAGATAACGCCCATACCGTGGGCATGAATAGCAGCAACTAAATTCTTGAATTCTTCGATACGTTTAGCTGGTTCATTTGGGTTTTCAGAATACATGCCCGTCAAAGAGAAATAGTTTTGTGGATCATAGCCCCAGTTGTAGTTACTATCACTTGATGCATAGGCATCCAAACGCTTCCCATTTTGCATTTCATTGACAAAATAGTAGCTTAATACTGGTAAAAGCTGAATATGAGTAACACCGAGATCCTTAAGATAATCCAAACGCTCTGCAAAGGCTGCGAAAGTCCCAAACTGGTGTTTCAATTCAGCTGAGATAGCCTTATCAGAGGTGAAATCTCGTACATGAGCCTCATAAATGATGGCATCTTCTCGAGATTTAAAGTTTGGAATCTTAGCGTAGTCAAGATCTTTTGGTCCATAATTAGTAGGATCTATAAAGGCAGCCTTGGCAATCTTGTGCTCAGGTCCCTTGCTGGCATCGTCACTATTCCAAGCAGCCAAAGACTTAGCATAAGGATCCAAAACGATTACAGACTGATCACCACGTTTAATGCGGTACTGATAGAAATAACCTGTTAAGTTTTCCAAACCAAGATCAGTCGCAAGCAAGTCAGCTTGCCAAGTCCCTCGAGGTCCTTTGCTTAGGGCATGTTCAGCAAGAACCATGTCTTGATTATTCTTATCATAGACAATGATATCTACTTGATCAGCACTTGGTGACCAAAGTGTCACATGTGCCTTAGTACCATTCTCTTGAAGACGGGCACCCAATTCACCATCGTAACTGTAGAGCGCATCCTTCAATTGCCAACTCTCAGACGTTTTAAAACTATCATTGCCCAAAGTGACCTTGTAAGGCAGATTTTCCGCAGCAAAATCACCTGTTAATGTAGCTTTTTTGAGTTTAGCATCCAACTCAAGCTGTTTAAGAGTTGCACTGTTACCATCCTTGTCTGTCACCTTTAGGTCTTTGAGAATGTCCTCAGATGAGACCTCGTCTAAGTTGGTGAAGCTAAGTTCGATTTGGCTTGGACTAAGCTGCTGAGCTCCAGTCAAACGCACATCCTTAACAAAATAAGGGTTGGTGTAGACTGTCGTATCAGTATCTCGTACGAAAAGCTGACGAGTTTTTTTCAAGTCACTAAATTTATAATCATTTGGTTGAATTTTCACATCATCTCCTGTTTTGCTCTCATCTAAGAGTAAAAATCCGATAGATTTAGCAGCCTCGGTTAGCGGAATGTCTAAATAAGCACCATACTTACCATTTGGTTGGAAATTGACACCATCAGGCCAATTACTTGGGGCATCCTTTACATCTCCCCAATACCATACAGACTTATTGCCATAGTCGCCATCCGTACGGAAATAATTGATACGAACGTGATCTTGAGGGATAGGTTGATAACTGTAAACTTGAAAATCCTTGTCAATCCAGGCCTCATTCATTTGAGGACTTAGAATTTCAACAGTTTTATCTCCTGAAAGGTTCGTTCCAGCGGCATTATTAATCAAGAAACTAAGCTTTTTAGGTGTTGAAGACAGCTTCACATCCGAGTAGACACCATAATCATCCTGTTTGGCTTCTGCAAATGAGGTTGCCCCTGTTGGCCAAGCACCTTTCTGAGATGATGGCGTCTCCACATCATCCCAAGTCCAAAGCCCAAGTGATGCCTTATCTGGACTTGGTAACTCTTGGAAATGCAAGCGAATAGACCCGTCAGCAATAGGTTCCTCAGATGCATTCGTAAGAGGTTGACTATTGTTAGTACTTACAGTTTTTGGCGTGTTTTCGCTAGTTTCAGTTAGCTTGGTAGTCTCAGTAGGACTAGTATTTTCTTCTGAAAGAGAGACTGGCTCATTTGCCTTGGACACTGTGGCATTCTCAGCTGCTACAGGAGCTGTTGGCGTTTCAGTTACTAGACCACTGGTGGTAAGACTAGAATCAGCTGATTCTACCTGTGTACTTGAGGCAGGTGTTGACACTACTTCTTCTGCCTTGACTCCATGAGTAGCAGCAAAGCTCAAAAAAACAGCTCCAATGGTTACAGAAGCCAACCCTAACTTGTACTTGCGAAGACTATAACGAAGGACTTTTTCGTCATTAGTTTGAGTATTCCTTTTCATACTAACTCCTTTTTGTTAACGTTTTCATGTTTTTTAATATACCATTTAGATTAGATTTATGCAAGCGTTTTCTCTGCGAGATTATTAAAAAGAGAGAACCATCAGATTCCCTCGATTTATTAATTATATATCAGATTAAGCAAAGATTGAGAAGAATGGTGCACCAAGTTTAGTATCCATTACATCTCGACTCTGAACACCGTGAATGTAATCCAAAGAATACCAACCATTGTTATTGGCGTTAGTTAAATTGAATAAATTTGTATTTTAGTATAAGAAAGCTAATATGTAAATTAGTTTCCTTCATATCTATAGAGGACATGACTTGAAGAAGACAACTTGATAAATTCATTTTTTAGCACCATATCACTTATAAATCCATCGAAGTTTATGTTTTGAATAAAAAGCGGTTCAGGCTTATAAACGACGATTACGTGGAGCAAGAGCTGTCTCACCAAGGTTGAATCCGTCTACAGTATTGTCTACATAGTCTACATAAACGTGAGTCGTATAGTTACCAATGAGATTCTTATGGTTAACAGTCGATACATTGATTTCAGTATGTGTTCCAGTAGGTGCCGTATTGTACCAAGAAAGGTTTCCTTGGTTGCTTTCTGACCATACAGCTACACGGATATTCTTAATCTGACGTCCTTGTGGCGCTTGATCAACAACAACTGTAAAACTACCTGCTTCTGAGTTAACATTAGTGATATAGGTTTGCGTTTTAGTCTTAGCATTACGGAATTCAAGAGTTGTCGTTGTCCCTCCTACACCAACTTGTGACCCATCATTTAAAATGTAGTACAAATGAATATTGTACAAGCCTGTTGAGTTTTTATGGTTAGTAGCTTGAACATTTACTGTATAAGTGCCATTTGCTTGGCGTGTCGCTTCATACCAACGAATGTCATCTTGACCATCTTTTTCAGACCAAATAGGCACTTGAACAGTACGAACACCTTTAGGACTATAAACATCACTGATAATGACATCAAAAGTACCAGTATCTTTATTGTTATTGACTACTGAAATGGTACCGACTGGTTTATTATGTTTCACATCCACAATTGTTTCAGTGACATAATGACGTTGGTTGGCATTATCTACGATATAAAGGTCAGCACGGTAATTTCCTAGAGAATTCTTATGCTCACTAGTCTTAATAGTAACACGGTAGCTACCATCAGATTGGCGACTAGCTTTTTGCCAAACAAGATCATCTTGTCCGTTAACTAGACTCCATGATGGAACTAAGACTTCCTTAACCCCATTTGGTGCAACGATATTGCGAATAACAGCATCAAAAGTACCTAAATCAGCATTATTATTTTCAATAGCGAGACTTGCGCTAGGGCGAGTTTGAGTAACTTCTACCACTTTTTCAGTGAGATAGAAACGTTTGTTAGAGTCATCTACAATGTAGGCATCAGCACGATATTTACCAGTTGAATTCTTATGATCCGTTGCCTTGATGGTCACTCGGTAAGAACCGTCGGCTTGACGAGTTGCCTTATGCCAGATAAGGTCATCTTGACCACCAGCTAAACTCCATGAAGGAACAAGAACCTCTTTCAAACCTGTAGGAGCAACAATATTACGAACAACGGCATCAAAAGTACCTGCTGCAGTATTGTTGTTTTCAATTGTAAGGACACCACTTGGTCGAGCATAATCAACAGACACTACTTTTTCGGCAATATAATGACGATTGTTAGCGTTGTCCACGATGTAGGCATCAGCACGGTAATTTCCTTTAGTGCCCTTATGCTCACTTGCCTTAATGGTTACACGATAGCTGCCATCAGTTTGCTTAGTCGCCTTATGCCAAATAAGGTCGTCTTGACCATTTTCAAGACTCCATGATGGCACTAAAACTTCTTTAACACCTAGTGGTGCTGAGATATTAGTGATAACGGCGTCAAAAGTTCCAGCCTTAGCATTATTGTTTTCAATAGCAAAACTTGCTTTAGGTTTCAACTGCTCAGGTGTCTTACCAATGAAGACTTGCGTAGTTGTTCCACCAACACCCGTCAATTGACCATCTTTTTGAACATAATAAAGGTGAATATTATAAAGCCCTGTCGAGTTTTTATGAGTTGAAGCCTTAACGTTTACTGTATAAGTTCCATTATTTTGACGGTTAGCCGTATACCAGATAATGTCATCTTGACCATTAATTTCTGACCAAATTGGAACAGAGACTGTTTCAACACCATTTGGTGCTTTGACATTAGAGATGACTACATCAAAGCTACCAACAGTTGGATTAGTGTTGACAATAGCAATGGTTCCACTCAAATTGCCTTGAGTTGCATCAACCTCAGCACTAGCATTAGCTGTGAAACGTCCTGTATAATCCACGCTGTGGTCGAAGACATGTTTACCTGACAAGAGATTAGCCGTAGCTGTAAACTGCCAAGCACCAGTTTTAGCATTGTAACGCATGTTTTTAGCGCTTGTAGCTGTAAGAGTTGATGATGGGTACTGTGCGACCCAGAAATTTTCAATACCAAATTGAGAGGTTGAGACAGGTCCACGATAGCCTAGATTGTTCTCATCCAACCAGCTAGCACTTGTATAGAACATCAAGTTGTTGTATCCATGCTTACGCATTTCGTTAACCCAAGCTTGAGTGTTACGGTTGATATTTGGAAGCATCTTAGAGTCTTCGAAATCATTAACCATAACAGTGCTCTTTGGAAGGTTAAGATTTTGTGCAGCTTGAATGTAGAAACGAGCCTCGGCACGTGCTTCTTCCTCTGTTGTGTATCGAGAAAAATGATAGGTAGATACTTGAAGACCGGCAATTTGAGCATTGCGAACTTGTGACGTTGCCTTAGGATTATTGTACCAAGTATCCTCAGTCAACTTGACAACGACACCACCAACACCTTGGCGTGCAAGAGCACGATAGTCATCTACACTGATTTCACCATTATGGCTGCTGACATCGATAAAAGTTTTCGGTTGCACCTTAAGAGTTGGCGAAGGAACATCCGTAGAATTCGTTAATTTAGCAGGTGTGGCAACAGCGCTGTTAGGGGCTTCAGAAGCTGTTGAATGTGCAGAAGCGGTCACACTCTCAGAGCTAGCGTTTGAAGTCACTGCTGATGTAGACGTAACAATCGTTGTTGAGTTAGCTACAGATGTTGATGCAGTTGCCGTTGCAGCCTCGGAACTCTGTGAAGCAGGAGACGTAGATACCACTGGAGCACTAGCTTTTGCCACTTCACTCGAAGCTGCGGGTGCTGAAACCGTTGAACTAGGAGTTACAGGTAAGGCTGCTTCACCACCAAAAATCTCAGCCGCTGTCGCAGGTTGATACTGATTCCCTTCAGTAATAGAAGGCGTTTGTGTTACCACTTCGTCTGCTTGAGCAACCTGAGTAGTTACAGCCAAGAGAACAGCCGCACTAGCATAGTAGATAAAATCTTTTGTTCGCATTTAACTTTCCTTTTGCATTTGTAATACTTGAACCATTTTACCACAGAAAAACTCTCGTGGAAAGGGCGTTATTAAAAATTTTCTAAATAAAATAGAAATATTATAAAATTATAAACGCTACTAAAATAGCGACTTATCTTATTTGAAAACCCTTTAACTAACTATTCGTACTTAACACAAAAAATGCAAAGAAATTTACGAGATTTATCTAAAGATGAAAATTTGCGACAAAAGAAAAATCCTCGAACATCTGTCCGAGAATTTTATCCGTATTATTTACGCTTTGGTGGGTTATGGATTGCTTCTCCAAGTACGTCAGCAAAGGCTTCGTACATGTTTTCAGAGAAGGTTGGGTGACCGTGGATAGATTGCAAGAGCTCATCTACAGTCAATTCATTTTCCATAATTGTTGACGCTTCGTTAATCAATTCAGCTGCAGCCGGTCCAATGATATGAACACCAAGGATTTCATGGTACTTCGCATCTGCAACGACTTTAACAAAACCTTGAGCTTCGTTTGAAGCAATAGCACGTCCATTACCAGCAAAGCTTGATTTACCAATGAGGACATCACCATATTTAGCGCGTGCATCTTCTTCAGTAAGACCACACATTGCGACTTCTGGGTGTGTGTATACAGCAGCTGGTGTGTAGTCAAGGTGAGCCTTACGAACGTTACCATGCATAGCATTTTCAGCTGCAACTTCACCCATACGGTAAGCAGCGTGAGCAAGCATCTTAGTTCCGTTTACATCACCCGGTGCATAGATACCAGGGATTGATGTTTCTTGATAAGCATTCACTTTGATACGACCACGGTCTAATTCAAGGTTAAGATTTTCAAGACCATCCAACTGAGGAACACGACCGATTGAAAGAAGGGCGCGATCAGCTACAATCTCTTCACCATTATTAAGTTTAAGGGTCAATTGGTTGTTGGCTTCAACAATTTCAGAAACACCAACAGAAGTCATGATCTTCATACCCTTCTTAGCAAGGATTTTTTGAAGTTCAAGTGACACTTCTTTATCCATAGCAGGAATAATGCGGTCAGCCATCTCAACAACAGTTACTTCTACACCGTATGAAGCATAAACAAGACCAAGTTCGATACCAACGACACCACCACCCATAACAGCAAGTGATTTAGGCAATTCACGCAAGTCAAGGATATCATCTGATGTCATCACAAGTTGTGACTCAATTCCAGGGATATTGATACGTGAAACTTTTGATCCAGTCGCAAGGATAATATTACGTCCCTTGATTGTTTCTGAACCAATAGTAACTGTCTTATCTGGGTTAACTTGACCAAGACCATTGAAAATAGTAACCTTGTTAGCCTTCAAAAGACCTTGAACACCACCAGTAAGAGTCTTAACAACAGAGTTCTTAAAGTCAACAGTCTTATCCATATCGATAGTGTAGTTTGTTGACGCTAAGTTGATACCACGACCTGCAGCAATCTTAAGCCCATCAAGGATTTCTGCATTTTTAAGGTAGGTCTTAGTTGGAATACATCCTTTATTCAAACATGTTCCACCAAATTCAGATTTTTCAATGATAGCAACCTTACCACCAAGTTGTGCCCCACGAATGGCAGAATAGTAACCAGCAGGACCACCACCGACAACAATAATATCGTACTCATTATCAGCAAGTGGTGCTTTTTCTGCAGTAGCTGCTGGAGCAGCTGTGGCAGGAGCTTTAGGAACTTCAAGACCAGCAGATTCTAATTGAGCAGTTGCTTCTGCAACAGGTGCACTGGCTGCATTATCAGCCACAACTTCACCCTCTGCTCCAATATAACCAATAACCTCAGTAACTGGTACAGTTTCACCAGCCTGACGGGTAATCTTCAAAAGAACACCAGAATCTTCTGCTTCAAGTTCCATGTTCGTTTTATCTGACATGATTTCAAGAAGGATATCTCCCTCATTAACCACATCACCCTCTTGTTTCTTCCACTCGATGATTTCGCCTTCCTGCATGTCCACACCAAGCTTAGGCATAATAATCTCAAAAGCCATATTTTATGATACTAAGAACGCTAAAATGCGACAGAATTTTAGGAGTTTTACGTTAGTGTGCTTGCACACAAGTAAAACTATCTAAATTCCGAAGCATTTCGTTCGAGTTCAAATCAACTCAAACGCTTTAACGCCCTCTCCTTTCTATTTAAAACTTCAGTTTTCAGATATTTTTTTACTTAAATCAACAATTCCATTGGATTTTCAATCAAATGTTTTAAATCAACCATGAATTTGGCACCATTCATACCATCTACAATACGGTGGTCAATAGTCAAGCATAGACCCATGATTGGACGTACGACAACTTCACCATCAACAACAACCGGTGTCTGAATAGTTGCTGAAATACCAAGGATAGCTGAGTTTGGTTGGTTGATGATTGGATTGAATGACTTGGTTCCGAACATTCCCAAGTTAGTGATAGAGAAAGTAGAACCTGACATTTCTGCCGCCTTCAATTTACCAGCCTGAGCTTTCTTGATGACATCCTTAGAGGCCACCACAAAGTCAGACAAACTCATCTTATCTGCACCATGAACGACCGGTACAATCAAGCCATCATCGAGACCAACGGCAATACCGAGATTAACAAATTTGTGTAATTCGATATTTTGCGCATCATCAATCAAGGATGCATTGAGGTAACGGTGTTCCTCTTTCATAAGGGTACGCACAACTGCCAAACCAATCAAATCAGTGAAGGTCACCTTCATGCCAGTCTTATTCATGATTGGATCAAGGACTTGCTTACGAAGAGCCATAAGGTTAGTCATGTCCACATCGTAGTTAAGGGTAAAGGTTGGCGCAGTTAAGTAAGAGTGCGTCATTCCCTTAGAGATAGCCTTACGCATAGCAGACATTGGGATAACTTCCACACCTTCTGGCAAGACTTTTTCTGGCTTAGCTTCAACCACAGGTGCAGCTGCAGCTTCCTTAACTTGGGCTGGGGCACTGATTGCAAGGACATCTTCCTTGGTAATTTTACCACCAAAGCCTGTTCCAGATACGCTAGCTAAATCAATACCAAGGTCCGCTGCAATCTTACGTGCCAACGGAGTTGCCTTAGGTTGAGCACCCTTAAAGTTCTCAACGTCATCAGCATGAACACGACCTTTTGCTCCAGTTCCTGGAACTTGAGCGAGGTCAATCCCCAACTCACGCGCTACTTTACGTGCTTTAGGTGTTGCACGTACTTTGCCACCTTCGTGTACGACAGGGGCTTGGGCTTGTGCTGCCACTACAGGTGCTTCCACAGTAGCAACTTCTTCAACTTGCGGAGCAGCTTCTGCTGCCGGTGCGCTCGCAGCATTATCAGCCACAACTTCACCTTCTGCTCCAATATAACCGATAACTTCAGTAACTGGTACTGTTTCACCAGCTTGACGGGTAATCTTCAAAAGAACACCAGAATCTTCTGCTTCAAGTTCCATGTTCGTTTTATCTGACATGATTTCAAGAAGGATATCCCCCTCATTAACCACATCACCCTCTTGTTTCTTCCACTCGATGATTTCGCCTTCCTGCATGTCCACACCAAGCTTTGGCATAATAATCTCAAAAGCCATATTTTATGATACTAAGAACGCTAAAATGCGACAGAGTTTTAGGAGTTTTACATTTAGTGTGCTTGCACACAAATAAAACTATCTAAATTCCGAAGCATTTCGTTTGAGTTCAAATCAACTCAAACGCTTTAACGCCCCCTCCTTTCTACTTTAAATTATATTTTCCGATACTCTCACAGTTAAATCAAGAAACACATTTTACTAGCGAGACATATCACTTAACCGTCGCTAGAAAGTTAGTTTCCTTTATTGGCCATCTTGATAATAGCAGCCTTAATCTTTTCAACATCTGGAAGAACCGCTTGTTCCAAGACACGCGCATAAGGTACAGGCACATCTTCACTTGCTAAACGTACAATTGGGTGGTCAAGGTAATCAAATGCTTCACTTTCAGTAACCATAGCAGCAATCTCACCGATGAACCCACCAGTCTTATATGCATCATTGACCAGCATCAGTTTACCAGTCTTCTTAACTGACTCGAAAATCAATTCCTTATCAAGTGGGATAAGCGTACGTGGGTCAACGACCTCAACGTTAATACCTTGTTCAGCCACTTCTTCAGCAGCCTTAAGAACACGTTCCAACATACGACCATATGTGACAATAGTAAGGTCAGTCCCTTCACGCTTGATTTCACCTTTTCCAAGTGGAATGTAGAAATCAGGATCTTGAGTCACTTCCTCTTTCTTACCGTAAAGTGCTTTTGGTTCCATGAAGATAACAATGTTATTGTCCTGAATAGCAGATTTCAAAAGACCTTTAGCGTCGTTAGCATTACCTGGAGCAACGACTTTAATCCCTGGAATGTGAGTCAACCATGACTCAAGAGATTGTGAGTGCTGTGCCGCAGAACCAATCCCTGAACCGGAAGCTACACGGAAAGTTACAGGAGTCTTCAAACCACCACCAAACATGTAGTTGTTTTTTGCACCATTATTAACGATAGCATCAAGCGCAATCGTGATGAAGTCCATGAAAGTCAAGTCAACGATTGGACGAAGACCTGTGATGGCAGATCCAACAGCTGCACCAGCGATAGCTGCCTCTGAAATTGGTGTATCTTTAACACGTTTTTCACCAAATTCTGCCAACATCCCAACTGATGTACCGAAGTCACCACCATAGATACCAACATCTTCACCCATAAGGAAGATGTTTTCGTCTTTACGCATCTCCTCGCTCATAGCAAGGTTTACTGCCTCACGCAAGGCCATCAATTTTGTTTCACTCATACTTGTATTCCTCAACCTTTCTCTTTAGTCTACCCATACATCTTCAAAGGCAACTGAAAGTTCTGGATCTGGGCTATTTTGGGCGAACTCATAAGCTGCATCAACCTCTGCCTTGACTTGGCTTTGGATAGCACCTAACTCTTCAGCGCTTGCGATATTTTCAGAAACGAGATAGTCACGGTATTTAATAATTGGGTCGTTATTGTTCTTCCACTCGTCAACTTCTTCCTTAGTACGGTAAACACCTGCATCAGCAGTTGAGTGACCAAACCAACGGTAAGATTCTACCTCAACGATAGCGGGACCATTGCCACCACGGACATGCTCAACAGCCTTGCCCATTGTTTCGTATACAGCCAAGACATCGTTACCATCTTCACAGTAGAAACCAGGAATACCATAAGCTTCCGCACGTGTATAAAGGTGAGGTGTGTTTGTAGCTTTATGAATATCCATTGAGATACCATAACGGTTATTGATGATAAAGAAGATAACCGGCAATTTCCAAGTAGCTGCCATATTGACTGACTCATGGAATGAGCCTTCATTAGTTGCACCATCTCCTGAAAAGGCCACAACAATGTTTCCTGTTTCTTTGTATTGCTGAGTGAGAGCTGCACCTACGGCAAGAGCATAACCACCACCAACAATACCGTTAGTTCCGTAGTTACCTTTTTCAAAGTCAGCCAAGTGCATAGAACCACCACGGCCCTTAGAAACACCTGTCGCCTTACCTGCAAGCTCCGCCATCATTTTATTCAAATCCATGTCTTGGGCAATAGATTGTCCGTGACCACGGTGATTTGAAAAGAAGATATCGTCATAGCTCAAGTGTTGAACAGCCCCAACGTTGGCTGCTTCCTCACCAACTGAAAAGTGAGTCATTCCTTGAACAAAACCACGACGAACCAATTTATTAATACGTGAATCAAATTCACGGATACGTTCCATTTTAGTGAACATCTCAAGATGTGTCTCTTTAGAAAGTTTTACCATATCGATCTCCTCTATCGAAATTTTACTATACATCTAGGATAGGTTAAAAAAACTTAATGGGCAAGAAATATGCTTGAAAAATGAAAAGCCTTACATCTTTATCACTTATAGGCAATTCGTATGCTCTTTTTGTTTGTGATATGGTATAATAGCATGATTGTATAGATTTTACCCGAATAGGAGAATATTTGATATTGAGTGATGTCATAATTCACGGGCTTACGGCATGTATAGCTTTTATTTTACAAATTATTATCTTCAAGGTGACCACGCAAAGGCCGCTTAGATACTGGATTATTATTTTAGCTGGTATAGCAATTTTTGCCTCTAGTTATTTGGGCATGTTGTATCCAAAATCCGGTTTTATTGCACTTGTACTCTTTCTAGCTGCCAAATCCTACAAAAATCTAAGACATACCATTTTGGAGACTTTCTTCATACCTTTCACCTTTGCCTTAACGGTAAGATTGGTCATTTTCCTGATTATTCCAATTTTTTTCCCTGCAGTCTTGGATTACTATTTTGCTGGTCCCTTTATTCTCTTTCTTGCTTTTTTACTTTGGTTTGCACAAAGTGCCCTTCTTCAGGTGGACTACTCTCGAATGATGCAAATTGATAAAGCAAGACCATGGTACAGGTCAACGTCTGTCGCTCTTTGTAGCTTAGCCTTTATTTACTTTGCTTCTGAACTCGTTTCAACAGACATTCACTTTACCATTGCCTTTCTTATCATTACGGCTCTGATTCTATCTAAGCAGGTTAAACTCTATAGAAAAGACCTCAATGCTCAAACACAAGCAGCCCAAGAGGAACATTCTCATCTTCTTCAAAAATCAAGCCAGAACATCAATACCTGGTATCAGAAAAAGACTAGCCAAGAGCTCTTCATCAAAGACGAAGCTGAAAACCTCTACGATATCATTCGTTTTCAACAAAATGAGGAAGCTCAGGAGTTAATTGACTACTTACTGACACCGAATCCGCTAGATAAGAAGATTGATCATTTTTATCGAGACAAACTAGATAATATTAAACTGCCAGATTTACAGGTACTCTTTGAAGCTAAATTTCTAAAGGCAAAAGAACTGGATGTTTGGGTTAGTATGGAGGTCCCAGAACCTATTACCGTCTATCCTATTTATCCTTTAGACTGGGTATATGTCCTATCAACTATCTTGGATCATGTCATTGACCAAGCACAAGATAGTGAACAGAAATACCTTAGCTATGCTTATTTTAAGGATGAGGATAGTCAACACTTTGTCGTTGAAAGTTCAAGCACTAAAGAAGATTCAGCTATTACATCTGATTTCTCTGATCCTGAACTAAAACGCGTCAATACTATTCTATCTACTTATTCAAACGTTAACATTGTTTCAAATACACGTGCTGGGATTTATCGCTTACAAATTGAGATTGACATGACTAAAGGAGGTTACAATGATTACTAATATTATCAATCCCCTCTTACAGGCTGTTAGTTTCATTTCTATTTGGTACCTCTACCAGACTATGTCTAAGATTAAGCCATTACGAGGACACCTTTTACTTCTATTTTTGTCCTATGTAGCTGCAGCGTCCTATTTTAGTCTCGTAAAAATCGTTGTGGACCCGCTTTTCTTCCTTGTTGCCGATTTGGCCCTTGTCAAAGAGCGTTCTTTCTATCATCGATTGCTTTACGCTTTTTATCCAACTATCCTTTTTGATATGGCAACACGACTACTTTCAATTGTCATTATCCCTCACGTCTTACATATCAAAGGTGATATTACCCTCAACACTAACTTACATATCTTGACCTACATCTTAGCACCATTAATCATTTACCTAATGCTTAAAATCTTCGCCGTAGACCTAAATCAGATGAGTAGTCTTGACGAAGCTTGGACTAGACGTAACTGGTTGCGAAGCACTGCCTTCCTAGCTGTCTATTATGTCTTCTTTACTGTTATCCATGGTCTTAACAGTATTCTTCCAACAGCAAATGACCCTAAAAATTTATTTGAAATAGTTTTTAAGGTCAGTCCTAATAGTTCTGTTATCTTAGTTCTCTATATTGCCCTACTACTATGGGATTTTTACAATTGGAACCAGGCTGTCCACCAACAATCTATCGATAGACTGAACAAAGAACGTCATAAATTGTTGGGTACTATGACTAACTATAGCAAATCCTTTATCCAGATTATTATGCAAAAGCAAACGTCCTTCGACTTATTCAAGAAAAATCTCAAGGAGGTTTCTCTTGCCTTGGAAAATGAAGATACTGCCAAAGCTACTAGTCTACTTGAGATTTATAAAACGGACAATGCTAGCATTGGTAATCCAGAGACTCAAGAAAACTTAGATAGGCTTAGCAATCCAATAATATCTAGTTTCCTCTCTAACCGCATTTTAGAAATGCGAGCTGCTCATATTGATATTGCTATAAACATCAGTCCTCAGTTTGGTGAGATCCCTTTATCTGACCTCGATTTATATCAACTGCTCCAAGCTTCGGAAAGAGCGATATTTAAACTACTTCGTCCTGATGTCAAGGTCAATAGTAGTTACCTTCAACTAGATCACTCACAACTCCTTGTTGTTGAATTACCAGTTTTGGCTGATAAGGTTAGCAAAGATAAAGAACTGAATGATTTAGTAAAGAGTTTGCCAAATGTTGACTATCGTATCGGTCTACATGCAGGTTATCTGACTCAAATTATTGAAATCTTTGAACCTGGTTATTAAGACGATAAAAAAAGAGCCAATGGCTCTTTTTTTGTTACTTTATATCTCTTCACACTAAAAATTCCTAACAGTTTAGAATGAAAGGAATTATTCGCCAAACAAAAAGACACCCAAAATCATATAGACTGAGTGTCTCTATTGAGAGTAAACTCCGACTAGCGTAGCTTAGAAGGCGCCACCACCGCCTCCTCCGCCACCACCAGAGAAGCCACCACCTCCAAAGCCGCCACTACCACTATTTGAATTGATAGAAAAGCTACTTACGGTATCTGAGGCAGAAACATAAGATTCTAGATAATTAACATTATTCAGCATAATAAATGGTGTCGCAGAATAAGTAAACTCATCTAGAGATGGATTACTGAGGTGAATGTTGTATCGTTTTAGCACATCACTAACTTTTTTCGCCTGTCCATAGAGTGTCGCATAAACCAAGATACGATTCCATAGGATGACAGATTCTAATTCTGACTCTTTAAAGCTAGGAATACTCTGAATCATATTTTTAAAGCTATGCCACTGGTAATACGTTGAAATTTGAGTTGAATCAAGACATCTCTGACGACGTCTTTTCACCAAGAACCAGAATAAAACGGTAAGTCCTGCTATAGGTAGTAGTCCGAGAATATAGTAAAAACCAACTCCTGATCCAAATGCACCAAATAAGAACAAAGTTGAAAGCATACAAATCATCATTGAAAGTACCAAAGCTGCTACTCCCAATATGTTAAATGTCTTTTCTTTCGCACTAAAATCTCTATAAATTTTAGGAAGTCCTAGCGCAAACTCCTCTTTTTCAACGCCTTTGGCTACTTGATAGCCGTCATTAGAGAATTGATATTTGACACGTTTTCCCTGAGAACGAATAGTTTCTCGCTCATAGCTTGTTCTAGCACTCTTGAATTGTTTTTCTAGAGAATCTTTATCAAGATAATAGCGCGAGAACATTTCACTATCTCTAATTTCCATGCGACCATCAAACAACATATCCAAGAATGACACTTCAAACGAAGAGAGACCTTCCTTTTCAATACGTGTCAGAATATTACTATCACCTTCTCGCCTAAAAGTGAGATAACCTCTATCAATCAAATCGAGGATGGTAGCTTGCACCATATATTTGAACTTCAAAAGACCCGTTTCTTCTTTTAGCCCTGTTTTATCGAAAGACTGATTATAAACATTCTTAGCTAAGACCAAAGGTGCTAAATCTTGAGGGGCTTCATAAAGACGTGCATCTCGAGGGAAAGAAGGTGTCCTCGTACTATAAAAAACAATGAGGTAACAGAAAATACCAATAAGAACAAAGCTTAAAATTACAAGTGGCACAATGACATAAAAAATGCGTCGGTAGTTTTCTTTAGACTTTTTGATATCTCTTTCTTTTTTAAAAAACTCTGCCTCATTTGTCTTATGTAATAAATAAGCCTGATTATTTTCCCGTAAAGCACTGGTCATTGGCCAGTAGGCATGTAATTCCAATTTACCTGATGATGGTAAATTGTCTACATGAACCTGATAACCTGTAGCAGTACGTTTAACCTGTGGGTCTTTTCCAAAATAGCCAGTGTGGGCATAAAGCTCTCCTTGACTTGCATCTAGACCATCAACTGTGAAATCAACCTGTCCAAATCCTTTATCCCAATCAGAGATTGGAAACCAATTTAAAACTGCAATATCTGAATATAGATTCAACAACTGTTGGATTTGCCAAGTAACTTTGAGGACAACCCTATCACCATCTGAACCTGAATTATAAACTTTGAGTTTAACACCATCATAAGAGTCTGTTTTTTCAACTGTAATATCTGTTTTTTCTTTCCCATTTACGGTTGCTGAAACCTTGGGATCATCCATAATAGAATAACCACCAATTTTCCCCAAGGTTACATACTGACCTTTATAGTCACTATCAAAATCATAAGTCACTTCCTGAGTAAACGTCGCATTACCATCATCATGTATAGAAAGGTGACCAACATAGGAAGGTAGACTATACTCTACCTCATCCTCGTCAGCTTGGACGTGTTGCAAAGAAAGTGGCAGAAAACAGGCTAACAAAACAGTTAAAGCAAGGTATTTAACAAGACCTTTCAGTATCTTTTTCATCATTTTGCTCCTTTAAGGACTAAAAAAGCAGGTGCAAAACCAAGTGTCTCGATGTGCCCTGCTCTGATCTGCTATTTAGGCTTGATAGACAATCTCACCGTCACAGATAGTGTATTTAACACTGCCCGTAAGTTCTTCGCCTACAAATGGTGAATTGGATGCTTTAGACTTAAAGTCTGCTGTGACCTGACGTTTTTCCTTGTCTGCAAAAATCACAAGGTCAGATGGTCCATTTTCAGCCAAATAACCAGCATCGAAGCCATAAAGATCAGATGGGTTGCTAGTCATTACTTTCAAGAGTTCCGTCAAGCTTAAGTGTCCTGCTTCAACCAAGTAGGTCAATCCAAGAGATAGAGATGTTTCAAGACCAGTCATTCCTGATGGTGCTTTAGTCACATCATCGACATTCTTTTCATCGGCATGGTGTGGCGCGTGGTCTGTGGCAATGACTGAGATGACTCCAGATTTCAACCCTTCGATGACGGCCTGACGGTCAGATTCCAAACGAAGTGGTGGGTTCATCTTGGCATTAGCACCTTTTGAGAGCAAGAGGTCTTCTGTCTTAGAGAAATGTTGTGGTGCCACTTCGGCTGTAACTTGTGCTCCAAGTTTTTGAGCAAATTCAACCACTTTTACAGATTCAGCTTTTGACAAGTGTTGAATATGAACATGGGCTTGTGTATCATAAGAAATCATGACATCACGCGCAATCATACTGTACTCAGCTACACCTGTTGCCCCACAAATATGGAATTCTTTTTTAGCAATATTTTCATTGAAACCGAGAATACCATTTAGATCAGGATCCTCCTCGTGAAGGCTGATAAAGGTATTATTCTCCTTAGCTAGCTCCATGGCTTTTTTGACAATACCAGCATTGGTCAATGGAATACCATCATCTGAGAATCCGACAGCACCGGCTTCAAGTAAACCCTTGAAATCAGTGAGGTTTTCACCATCAAAATTCTTAGTAATAGTCGCAACAGACTTAACATGGATATTTTCCTTAGCTGCCGAAGTCAAGACCTCCTCCAAGGTTTCCTTATCTGAAATCGTTGGATTAGTGTTAGCCATCATTACAACCGTTGTAAAACCACCAGCAGCTGCTGCCAAGGCACCAGTATGAATGTCTTCCTTATGAGTTTGACCCGGCTCACGGAAGTGAACATGGATATCCACCAAGCCAGGAGCAACCACAAGACCAGTCGCATCGATGACTTGAGCATCTCCAGCTTCGATATTTTCAGCAATCTTAACTACTTTTTTACCATCAACAAGAACATCAGCTTGCGTATCCAAACCAGACTTAGGGTCTACAACACGACCATTTTTAATCAGTAACATAATCTTCCAACTTTCTATTTTACTTCAACCAATCAATTGGAGATTGGCCTTGAGATACAAGGTAGGCATCGGCTTTTGAAAATGGCTTGCTGCCAAAAAAACCACGATAGGCCGACAAGGGACTCGGATGGGCACTCTCAATAATGGCATGTTTAGAGTTAGTCACTAGTGCCTTCTTCTTACGAGCATAGCCACCCCAAAGTATAAAGACAACAGGAGTATCCTTTTGATTGAGAACCTTAATCACAGCATCTGTAAAAGGTTCCCAAACCTGACCAGCATGCCCATTTGCTTGACCTGCTGGAACTGTTAGACAGGCATTAAGCAAAAGCACCCCCTGCTCGGCCCATGACGTTAAATCATGAAAGGATCTAGGACCTAAATCTTCCTCTAATTCCTTGAGAATATTTTTCAAAGACGGGGGGGCTGGAAGGCTATCAGGTACCGAGAAGGAAAGTCCCTGTGCTTGATGAGGCCCATGATAAGGGTCCTGACCAAGGATTACCACCCGCACTTCTTCAAACGGAGTCTCTAACAAAGCATTAAAAACCTTGTCACGCGGCGGATAAACCGTCCCCTGGCTATAAACCTGGTCCATAAACTGATTTATCTTTGAAAAATAATGGTCAGGCAGTTCCTCTTTCAGAAGCTTGTGCCATGTCGAATGTTCCATAAAAACCTCTTTTTAGACTGTTTTACACCCTAAATTATACCATAATTTGTAGGGAATATTCGGAAAATACTGAAAAAACAGCATGATTACGAAGCATTTTCTATCAAGTTTTAAAAATACATTACTCCACAAGTTTAAAGGGCTTACAACCTTTAACTCGTTATAGTTTTATGCTATAATTAGACTTGTATTTTAACAGAAAAGGTAACCCTATGACTACGTATGAAAATTTAAGAGCAGCCAGACGAGGTCCCATTGTCAGCATCGCTGCCTACCTTCTTCTTACCATTGCAAAACTTCTAGCTGGACACTTTTTAAATTCTAGCTCTTTGATTGCCGATGGTTTCAATAACTTGTCAGATATTTTAGGGAACGTGGCCCTACTCATTGGATTGCACCTAGCTAGTCAACCTGCTGATGCAGATCATAGGTTTGGTCATTGGAAGATTGAAGACTTATCAAGCCTAGTCACTTCCTTTATCATGTTCGTGGTAGGCTTCCAAGTCCTAATTCAAACAGTTCGAAAGATTTTTCTAAGAGAGGAAACTGTAGTCGATCCCCTTGGTGCAACCGTCGGAGTTCTTTCTGCTATCGTCATGTGTGGCGTTTACTTATACAATAAAGGACTTGCCAAAAAGCTGAAATCTAGCGCTTTGATTGCGGCAGCTAAGGATAATCTCTCCGATGCCGTAACTTCTATTGGAACGTCAATCGCCATTGTTGCAGCATCCTTCAACCTCACGATTATTGACTATATTACAGCCATTATCATTACCTCCTTCATTCTAAAGACAGCCTATGATATCTTCATGGAAGCAACCTTTAGTTTATCAGACGGTTTCGATGAGAGAAACCTCAAAGCCTATGAGAAAGCGATTCTTGAGATTCCAAAAGTCACTAAGGTTAAGAAGCAGCGTGGCCGTTCTTATGGTAGCAACGTCTATCTTGATATTGTGGTTGAAATGAATCCTGACCTCTCTGTTTACGAGAGTCATTCCATTACTGAACAAATTGAAGAGGTTCTCAGCAAGCGTTTCTCTGTCTATGACACTGATGTCCATGTAGAACCAGCTGCTATTCCCGAAGATGAAATTTATGGTAATGTCCTTCACAAACTCTCTCGCAATGAAAAGATTATTCTGTCAAAAATTCCTGACTATGAAAATCTCTTAGCACCAGACTTCTACTTAATCGATGAAAATGGTCACCACCACAATCGTGAAGAAGTTATTGCCAATCACCAACCACTTCTCAACAATTTTGACAGCTTCAAGATGACATCTGTTAGTCAAAAAACGAAATTAATTAGTTATGAGTTGGGAGGAAATTTCCACACTAGTATCTGGCGTCGAAATGAAACCTGGTTCATGATTTACCACCAAGTCACAAGGATAAAAAATGAAAAGTAACGAGCAAGCAAGCTCGTTTTTTTCTGCTTTCAAATAGATTTTGTGTAACATTCAATCGATTCTAAAAATTACATTAAAATACTAAATGTTAGGAAAACTCTAACTTTTATATGTTATAATGAAGATGTTTGTCACTACCGAATTTAGGGTTTTGACAGGCAAATGATACTAATAGATAAAAATAGGTTCTGGCAGCTACAGAACCCCATATATATTAAAGGAGACACATTGTGAAAAAGAAAATTGTTGCCGTCCTTTTAGCAGCTTGTCTAGCCCTAGCACCGAGTTTGTCTAGTGCAGACGAATTGATGGATATTACACGCGCTGCTGGTTATACTGAAGCCACTGAGGCTTATCGCCCCAAATCAACCCTCTTAATCGATGGAAATACCGGAGATGTCCTCTGGGAAGAAAATGCTGATGAGGTGCGTGACCCAGCTTCTATGTCTAAGGCCATGACACTTTATTTGGTCTTTGAAGCTATGTCTAAAGGAGAGATTTCTGAAGATACTGTTATTACAGCTACTCCAACCGACCAAGCTATTGCCGACATTTACGAAATTTCAAACAACAAGATTGTTGCGGGTGTTGATTATACCGTTTCAGAACTCATCACTATGACAGCGGTGCCTTCCTCTAACGTTACAACCGTGATGCTAGCCAACTACTTGACCAATAATGATCCTGATAAATGGCTAGACATGATGAATGAGAAATCTAAAGAGCTAGGGATGACCAATACCAAATGGTTCAACGCTTCTGGTGCTGTTGCTGTTGCCTTCAAAGGTTACTACAGTCCTCAACGTTACGATAACAACCAAACCAACCAAACTACTGCGCGTGATTTGGCTATCATGACCTATAACTTCATCAAGAAATACCCAGAAATTCTCAAGTACACTAGCAAACCTGTTGTCACAGTTAAAAAAGGAACACCTTACGAGGAAACCTTCGAGACTTACAACTACTCTATTCCAGGTGCCAAATACGGAATTGATGGGGTTGATGGGTTGAAGACAGGATCTAGCCCAGAAGGTGCTTTCAACTATATTGATACCATCAAGCGTGGTGATCAACGTATGATTGCTGTCATCATGGGTTCTGGTGATTGGTCTGACCAAACAGGTGAAGAGATTCGTCATACCTTTGGTAATGCTCTCGTTGAGAAGATGTACAAAGACTTCTCATACAAGAAAGTTCTTAGCAAGGGTGAACAAGAAATCGACGGTAAAAAATACAATGTCGAAAAAGACGTCTATGCCACCGTTAAAAAAGGTAAAGACCCTAAAATCTCTGTTAAAGATGATCACATTGTCATTGATAATGGTCTGAAGACAGTGTCACCTAATATCAAAGCTACTTCTGTTAAGGCAACTAAAGTTAAGGGATGGTTCGATTTTGGAAGTAACCAGAAAGATAAAAAGGCTACTAAAACAACAGATAAGAGCCAACTCCCAGTTTATTTCTGGTTGCTATGTCTTGTCCCTGTTGGACTCCTCTACTTGATTTACCATAATGAAAAAGGACGTCGTCAAAAAGTTAAAGAACGTCGTCAAGCAAGACAAATGAATAACTAAAAGAACGTGCTCAACTGAGCACGTTTTTAGTTGTCTCCAAGAAATGTTTTGAGATTAGACATATCATTACGCATTTGATCCAATCCTTCTTGATAAATGGCTTCAAACTTTTCAGGATCCTTCTCCAAACGACTAACTTCAAGTGCGTGTTCTGGACGGATAGCATAAAGATTTCCAGTTTTTTCCAAAGCCTCTATCTTTTCAATACTCTTATTGTAGTGGATGTGGCGATTCGAAGCCACTTGGACAAATTCAGGATACTTGCGGTAAAAGAGCTTGTAGATTCGCTTACTCGTTTTAGATGGCTGTTTACGGTAGCCTTTAGGACGTGTCAAAACTACAATGAGTTTGTCAAAACCCAAATTTTCCATAAAATCAATAGGGAGACTATCAGACAGACCACCATCCATGTAGCGTTTACTCTTGTACTCGACAATTTCAGAAACCAGAGGTAGGGCGGAACTTGCACGAAGGGCTTCCATTTGCTCAAAGACATGGTCAATCTTGATATAGTCTGGTTTTCCGGTCTCAATATCTGTAGTGACCACATAGAAGGGAACACCTGAATCAGCAAAGGCCTCCTGATCAAAAACATCCAACTCCATGGGAACCTTATAATAGGAGAATTCCTTATTAACGAAGTTACCTGTTGTCAGCCATGACCAGAAACTCATATAACGACGGTCTCCCATAAAACGCTTGTTGTAGCGAAGGGCTCTTTGGGGCTGGTTAGAAAGGTAATTAACACCAAAAAGTGCTCCAGCCGATACCGAAACAACGCCATCCACCTTAATTCCAGCTTCTAAAAAGGCATCTAATACACCAGCCGTATATAAGCCACGCATCCCCCCGCCTTCGAGGACTAAGCCAACTTTCATTCTAAAATCTCCTTTATGATTGGTTCCGCAAGGACTTGATAACCTTGTGGACTCAAGTGCAAACCATCCGTTGTATAGTTGTCATTTAACTGTCCCATGTTATCAGTAAGGTAATCAAAAAGATCGACATAGGTCACACCGGGGAGGACAGCTAATTGTTGATTTAGCTCACGTACAGTCGTATTATTTCGAATCTTAACCTTAGAAGCATACTGTGATTCTTCACTAACTGGAAAGACACTCAGCAAATAGACCTCAGTAAAGAGGGATTCCTGACGAACTGTCATGATAATATCGGAAATACGAGTGACAATATCTCGAATAGGGTAACCTCTTCCGATGTCGTTAATGCCAATCAAGAGCACCAATTTACTTGGTTCCAAATCTAAGACCTGCTCTTTAAGATGTTCTAAAAGCCAAACCGAGTCTGTTCCTGCAATCCCACGGTTAACAAGGGGAAACTCTCGACCCAGATATTTTTTCAATGCAAAAAACTCCGTGATGGAGTCCCCTGCAAAAACGATTTGGCCTTTGTCTAACTTTTGATTCTCATTCACAAATTTGGCTAAACGCTCTTCTTGATAGGCCACAAGCTCAGGCCTAGTTGTTTCAATCATACTTTATCCTTTTTTCTTAAATATTATACGCACTACTGTGATTAAAGCTAGAAAAGTTCCAAGTCCAAGAAATAGCCAGGCAAGATTTTCAAAACCTGATTTATTAGCCAAAAGGGCACCGGAAAGTAGAAATCCTAATGACAATAAGGCTAAAACCAGATTATTTAATACTTTCTCAAAAACTTTAATTCGACCCGAAAAGTTAATAAAATCATGGTTCACCACAATTCGTCCGTTTAAAATTTGCTCCAAGAGCTGATGCAGACGACGTGGAATGTTCTTCCCATTGCGAATCAGATAAAAGAGTTCAATCAAGATACTCTCTTTATTCAGGGCCTGCTTAAGCATGTCAGGTCCCATATTTTCTAGGAAGTAATCCTTGGCCAGGGTCATAAGATCCATATTTGGTGCTAACTCTCGGAAAATCCCCTCAATTTGAAGCGAAGCTTTCTCCAAAATGGTAATTTGAGAGGAGGCTTTAAGATGATTTTTCTGGAAAATAGCCATCAAATCCTGCAGCAAATCTGTTATAGAGAGACTTCCCAAGTCAATACCAGAATAACGACCTAACATTTGCTCTACATCTTGACTTAGGACTGCACGATTAAGACCATTATCAAATTGTGTAACGGACAAGATGGCCTTGGTCATACCATCAACATCTTGTGCGGTAAAACTGTACAGGATGTCATTTAAGGACGCACGCATCCCCACTTCCAACTCACCCATAATTCCAAAATCAATGAAATAAATCTTGCCATCACGTACCAACAGATTTCCAGGATGGGGGTCACCATGAAAATAGCCATCTTTGAAGACTTGCTTGATAAATGACAGCATAAGTTTCTTACCCACATCTTCTAAGTCATAGCCAGCCTCAATCAGTTGGCTGTAGTGATTAAGCGGAATCCCATTGATATACTCTTCAACTATGAGGTGAGGTGTCGTGAAGGTATCATAGACCTCGGGGACACCTAGACAAGCAACAGCCCTGTTATTGGCCTTAAAGCACTTCATGGCCTCTGCTTCATTCCTGAAATCTAGTTCCTTAATTAAGGTTTCACGCAGATTTTCCAAAACCTCCTGAACATCGACCATGGGGATAAAATGCTTTGGTATGTGCCGTGCAAGCTTAATGAGAAGCTGAATATCTTCCTTAACGACCTCATCAATACCAGGTCTCTGGATTTTTACAATCACTTCCTGACCAAACAATAATCTAGCTCTATGGGTCTGAGCGACAGAACCAGAAGCTAAGGGCTCTTCCGAAAAATCAAGGAAACTGTCAGAAAGCTCATTAGGTAATTCTCGCCTAATGGCAGTCATGACTTCCTCTTTATTCAAGGGAGGAACTGAGCTCTGGAGCTTTGATAATTCTTTGATATAGTTTTCTGGCAAAAGATCAGAGCGCGTGGATAGGATTTGACCAATTTTAACAAAACTAGGTCCTAATTGCTCAAAGGCTTGGCGTAGCTTGACAGGTGTTGTCTGTTGGTCTTGAGGAAGGTGTTTTTCACGATAAGAAAGGAGACCAACTGACGAGAAAACCTTCAACACATGTCTCAATCGTTTACTAGCCATTTTAGACTCCTTACATTTTATTTATTTTGACTGAGCAAAGCGTCAAGTTTTTCTTCAAGACGTTTCACATCATCCTTAGTCGCATACTCAACTGAAGATTTCTTAGCATCAAGTTTCGCTAAAAATTCTTGAGCTTCTTCCTTACTTTGACGTTTGAGCTCTTGTTCCAGTTCCTTACCTTCTTCAACAGTCAAACGCCCCTTTTCAACCAACTCTTTAACAAAGCTATCGGCCTTATCAACTGTCATAGCAGTCAACCCGATTCCAGCTAAGAGAACTTTTTTCAAATCATTCATTATCGTTACCTCCATCTAAGTAGGAAAAGCAAAGAGATAGACTCGCTACTTCTTCGGAAAATATAAGAACGCTTTCACACTTTTATTCTACCACTTTTTCAGAAAATATGTGGAATAACATAAACAAAGTTATTGTGTATTAAAATACTCTCTTTTTACTCATGTCAACAGTAATCCAGATATATCAAAGTTGTACTTTAATACTAAAAAAGAATCTCGAATATTTTTGAGATTCTTAGCCATATTCTATTTGTAAAGGGCTTTACCATTACTTTCGATAACAGACTTATACCAAACAAATGATTTTTTCTTATAACGAGCCAAGCTACCACTACCATCATCATTGCGATCAACGTAGATGAAGCCATAACGTTTACTGAGTTCAGCCGTTGAAGCTGATACCAAATCAATTGGCCCCCATGTCGTATAGCCCCAAAGTTCTACACCGTCTTGAAGGGCTTCGCCAACTTGAATCAAGTGTTTTTGAAGGTAATCAATACGATAATCATCTTCAACTGTTGGACCATCTGGGCCATCAACAAGAACATCCTTAGCACCTAGACCATTTTCGACGATAAACAATGGCAACTGATATCGATCATAAAAGTCATTCAAAACTAGTCGAAGACCGATTGGATCAATAGCCCAACCCCATTCAGATTTTTCAAGGTAGGGATTTTCGACACCACCTAAGATGTTGCCTTTTCCAACCTTATAGTCTTGCGGATTGTGTGCTGTTGCCACAGACATATAATATGAGAATGAAATAAAATCAATGGTATTCTTCAAGATTTCTTCATCACCTGGAGCAAATTGTATTTCAATACCATTCTCTTTGAAATAGCGTTTAATATAGTTTGGATATTTCCCACGCGCATGGATATCTGAGAAAAGATAGTTTTGATTTTCAAACTCGTGAACAGCCAACTGATCCAAAGGATTAGCTGTCATTCCATAAGCTGGCATGGCAAGAACCATACAACCAATCTTAAAGTCAGGGTTGATTTCATGACCAATCTTGGTTGCTGAAGCCGAAGCGACTAACTCATTGTGAACTGCTTGGTAAAGATCCTGTTTAGAGAGCTCTTCCATTGGCGTTGCAATCCCACCTGACATGAACGGTGCGTGTAAAACAGAGTTCACTTCATTAAAGGTCAACCAATATTTGACCTTATCTTTATAACGTGTGAAGACGGTACGTACATAGTTTTCATAAAAACTAATTAATTTACGATTAGTCCATCCATTGTACCGACGCGCCAAGTTGAGTGGTGTTTCATAGTGGGACAAGGTTACAAGTGGTTCGATGCTATACTTGGCCAATTCATCAAAGACTTTATCATAGAAGGCTAGGCCAGCTTCATTTGGCTCAGCATCATCACCATTTGGGAAAATACGAGTCCATGCAATTGACATGCGGAAGACCTTAAAGCCCATCTCTGCAAAAAGTGCTATGTCTTCTTTATAACGGTGATAGAAATCTATACCTTCTAGTTTTAGATTATCTGGTGTTGATTGGTCAGTAATCAAAGGATTCAAGGCCCCGGGTTCAAAGGGAACACCGCCTTTTGGCGTTACATCCTGTACAGACAAGCCTTTGCCATCTAGGTTGTAAGCACCCTCAAACTGGTTGGCAGCTGTTGCACCACCCCAGAGAAAATCTTTTGGAAATGTATATGTCATCTTTTATCTCCTTGCATTGTTCAATTTACTAATAGTATAACACTTAGAAAACGATTACACTTATACTATCTTCTTGAAATCTGATACTATAGCACGAAAAAAACAGACCGAAGTCTGTTTTAATTAGTCATTACTTTCAAGAGTATTTGCTGCTTTGGCTTCTTCTCGCCTAACAACATTATCTTTAACAATCTGATATAGGGTTGCGGCTACTGGCACAGAAACCAACATACCCAAGATACCACCCAAGGCAGAACCTATGGTGATTGCGAAGATAACCCAAATACCAGGAAGTCCGGTAGATCCACCGACCACATAAGGATAGATGAGATTCCCTTCAAATTGCTGCAAAATAACCACATAAGCGACAAACAAAAGCGCCAAGGTCACAGAGTGCGTCATAATCAAGATGGTACCAATCGTCACACCAATATAAGCCCCCACAACTGGAATCATTGCTGAAAAACCAATCAGGATAGAGATAGTCGCTGCGTAAGGGAAGTTAAAGATACGCATCCCAATATAACACAAGGTCCCCAAAATACAAGCCTCAAGCGACTGATAGACGAAGAAATTACGGAATCGATTATTGAGAATAGCAACTACATAGTGGAAAGTCTTACCATAACTACCTAAATAGACGTCTACCAAACGATTGACCTGATTCCCAAGTTTCTCTTTTCCAGCTAAGACATAACAAGAAAAGACAATACTGATAAAAAGATTAATCAAGGTTGATGGCAGACTCGTTAAAGAAGTCAAGAAACTGGTCAAACCATTCATGATTTGTTGAAGCAACTGAGCACTGTAGCTATTGATTAGCTCTCTAACCTGTGTCACACCACCAAAATCTTGAATAATTTTTTGCAAGGATTTGTTCTTAAGCAACCAATTAATCAAATTATTAATAGCTGAGCGATCTTGACTAATCAAGGTATTGATACTGTCAATCAAATCAGGAAGGACAGTGAATACTACCCAAGTAAAGACCAAGCCGATGGTCGCAAAAGCCAAGAGCAGAGCAATAGGACGCTTGATTTTAGCGATAAAACCAAATGGAATAAACTTGACCAGCAGCTTCTCATAAAAAGACATCAGGATATTTACCACAAAGGCAATCCCTGCTCCAACCAGGAAGGGCTGACTAGCAACGTAAATGGTGTTACAAATTGAAACAACTGTTTCCCAGTAAGTATAGATCAAGAAACAGCTGAAAAAGAGGACAGCCAACCAAATGAACTGATTTTTTGTAAATTTCATAGGCACTCCATAATTTAAAATACCCTTCCATTATACACTAAGAAAGGGTTTCTTACTATCTTTGATCATGAAAGCCACTAAAATTCCACCAACTCTTGATCCGTTAAAGGATCAATCAGTTTGACAAAGTGAAAGTTCGATCCATCGTAATCAAAGACTAAGATGGCGCAATTGCCTGGACAAGACTGAAAGGTACGCTCCGGCTCCACAGCATGAAGAAAAGTCATCAAAGCTCCTGCGTGACTGACAGCCAAAATAGATTGGTTAGGATGTTTATCCACTATCTCTCTTGCACCATTTACCACTCGTTCTACAAACTGATCTTGACTTTCCCCACCAAACTGAGCATAATGGTCACCGAAATGCCCCTGAATTTGAATTTTAGGATGAAGATACTCCGGTTGCCCCTCAAAGATACCGAAGTGCATCTCTTTAAGTCCCTTAACACGTTTATAATCAGTACCCCCAGTAGCCAATTCAAGCGTATCAGAAGCTCTTTCAGTAGTCGTGCAGTAATACTGATCAAAAGTCAAACCATGTTTTTCAAAATAGGCACGCACCTGACGAGCCTGGTCCTGACCTTTTTCAGTCAAAGGGGAATCACACCAACCTTGAATTCGATTGAGTGTGTTAAAAAGTGTTTGTCCATGTCGCATTAAATAGAATCGTGTCATTCTTCACCTCCATAGATATACTCTTCTTCTACTGGATTATAAACTGAGACCAGTCCAAATTGACCTTGGTCATAAGTAAAGTGTAAAATACAACAATTTTTAAGACCACGAATATCTGGAACAGGATCTAAAACACGTCTACAGAATTGCAAAATAGATGGACCATGACTAACCAGCAAGGACTTAGAACCATCGGCCACACTCTCCATGATGGCCCTAATCGTCAACTCCATACGATCCCGGACCTGGCTCGTACTCTCGCCACCAAATTGAACAAAGTAATCACCAAAGCCTTGTCCATCAGGTAAGGTTTTAGGAGTAAGATACTCTGGCTGCCCTTCAAAAGCACCAAAATCCTGTCCTTTAAGCCCTTTAAGTCTTTCATAGTCTGTTCGTCCAGTCACAATTTCTAGAGTATCGCTAGCTCTCTCAGAGGTTGACGTAAAGACATGATCAAAAATTGGCTCTTGCTTGGCTAGATACTGACCAGCCTTTTTAGCCTGTTCAATCCCGACTTCCGTCAAAGGGGCATCGCAGACCCCCTGAAGCCTATGATGAACATTAAATCGTGTTTCTCCATGCCTCATTAAATAAAATTCTTTCATAATGTTACCTCTAAACCAGAAATCGGATCAATCACCTGAAGAAGCTCCAATTGACCTTGGTTATAATCATAAACACAAATATTGCAATTCCCAAAACGCACTCCTTCAGGAAAGGCTAAGTCTATGGTAATGATTAATCCCCATAAAGCCGCCCCATGACTGACAAATAGGAGATTCTCAGCACCATCTTTAGTATGTTCTTCTGCTTTCTCTACGACAGTCTTTAAAACCCTCTGTCCAACCTTGCGAATATCTTCGCCACCGTATGGGACCAAGAGATCTTCAAAGGATCGTGAACCTGGACGATGTTTGGGTAGGAGATGCTCTGGTTGAGCTTCAAAAGACCCAAAATTCATTTCTTTAATTCCCTTGAGCTGGGTTACAGTGTACTCAGGCGCCACAATCTTTGCCGTGTCAGTTGCTCTCTCTTGCGTAGATGAATAGACAGCATCAAAGGAAATACCTTTCTTCGCAAAGTACTGCTTAGCTTGTTCTGCCTGACAGATTCCATTTTCAGTTAGGGGAGAGTCACACCATCCCTGAACACGCTTTTGTGTATTAAATAATGTCTCACCATGTCGCATTAAATATAATTTCATTTCTTTACCACCCTTTTTTAATATAAACCTAAATAATCTTCTAAGATAGTCAAGACACCTTGATCCTTATGATGCGGTGCTACTTGGTCTGCCACTTGCAAAAGAGCAGGGCTGGCATTTTCCATCGCATAAGAGCGGCCAGCCATTTGCAGGAGCTCAAGATCATTGTCACCATCACCGAAGGCCATGACATTGGACTCAGACAAGTCCCAGTGGTTAAGAAGCTGCTTGAGTCCCCAAGCCTTGTGCATGCCTTTTTGAATGAAGTCAATAGCACCAAAACCACTGGGAACAGCAACTAGATTGCCATCAAAATCACGATTAAAAGCCTGTGACACACGATTAGCCTCTTCAGGACTCAGCAACATGGTAATCTTGATGAAATCATCCTCTAAATCCTCCAGCCCATTCAAACGTTGAATGGATGCTTCCATGGCGGCTTGCTCTTCTTCTGTTATCATCTCAGCAAAATTAACCCTAGTCCCTTTTAACATATAGGAGCCTTGAGCACCATTAAATATAGTCGGCCTATCTAACAAATCATAATTAAAATAGCTTAGCAAGTTTTCAACATCATTTGATGCCATGAACTCCTGACACAGAAGCTTGCCATAGCTAACCACCTGACCACCATTTTCAGCTACAAAATGCAGGCGATTAAAAGTCTCCGCAAACATGGGTTTAAGACGGCTCATACTATTACCTGATGCAACGACAAAGTGCATATCACGCGCATCCATAGCATCTAAAATCTGACTAAAACGCTCCTTGTCATAGCTCCCTTTATCGTCTAAAAATGTTCCATCCATATCTGTTGCAATCACCTTAATGGTCATAAAGCACCTCCTTGACTAACTCACTCTTATTATAACCCTTTTAGAAAACGCTTACCAGTACCATACTAAGAAAAACTGATACTATTCTTGGATATTTAATGGTCTTAGGATTGTTTTGTAAGCCTAGATTGTTTATAATGATAGTATGAAATTGAAGAATATTTTAAGAATACTATTTTCTCTTCTAATGATTGGTGCCATCGTTGGGGGACTGCTCTACCTCACCATCTACTTCAACAACCGAGATATTAAGAAGCTTTCTATGCCATCAAATAAGGGCGGATTGAACTTTACCATAAAAAATAAAGAGCTCTTAGATCAGTCTGTCCTACTTGAAAAAGGCACTATTAAAAATGTAGACATGCAGATTCTATCCTTCAAGAAGGACGGAAAATATGTTCTACAAAAAGGAAGAACCGAAGATGATAATCCTGAACTCACAGAGCAAAGTATTAAGTACGAAGCTAAGCGACGAGATGCTCTTGCTCTCATTAACGCAGGTTTTTGGTCTTACGAAGGACTAGATCGTCCCTTCGCTCAAAAGGAAATCGAATTGGGCAAAACAGGCCTTCTATATGGAGATGATCAAAATAATATCACTGCCGGAACTTACCCAAATATAGACACAGCTAAAATGTTTACCCACATGGGAAGCAACGGTTGGGATACAGGTGCCTTTGGTATTCTCATTAAGGATAAAAAGGTAGATAAAACCTGGGAGAAAGGTGACCCCGACCAACCAAATGCCCGTTCTATTTACGTAGAGACCTATGACGGTATTATCCGTATTATACAAACCTATGGTCACAACTCCCTCAATAAGGGCTTGAATCACCAAGACGTATATAAACTTTTAAAAAATATAGGCTACTCAAATATTCGCCTTGCCTTCCTACTAGATGGTGGAGGAACGACTCGTATGTATACACGATCTGATAATGGTAAGGAAAAGGTTGCTGGGGCCTTTGTCGACAATAGAACCTATATTGAGTACCTCTATCTCACCAAGCGAGATAGCAATGCTACTGACCCAAATGTATGGCGAGATCCTGAACTCGTAAAAGCAGGTAAGTCCAAGTCAATTACTTATGACGACTATATTAAAGCAATCTACTCAAACGGAAAAGTTTCAGGAACCCAATACCAGTTTAAAATCTTCAAATAATGCAAAAAATCCTCATCTTAGTGAGGATTTTTTATCTTATTTCAAATTGTTCAATGCGGTAAGTAGGTAGTGACCATCACGAATACCTTTACCGACACGCTTAGTATTTTCAAGCAAATCTTGGTAATCAGTATCTGAAAGATTGTCAATGGTAGCCTTCAAATCATGAAGCGACTCTACTGCAATCCCACAGCCATTCTCAAGCACAAAGTGAGACAAGGCTGACTGTTTCCAAACAACAAGCGGGAATCCTGAGGCCAAGTAAAGTGATGCCTTATGAGAGTTGTTATAGCGAAGGTACTCGCCAAAGACACCACTACATGTCTCAGCACTATCACCATCCCAGACAAGCCCAAAACCACCCTCAAGGGCTGCAGGAAGCTCATCAGGTAGGAATGAGCCAAAGTAGGTCTCATTCGCAAGAGCTCTGCTCTCGTCGAAGCCAACACCATAAAGGTTATAAGCAGGTTTCGCAGGAAGTGAGTAAAGATAACCAGCTTTTTCTTGTGCCAGATTACCAGCCACAATAATTGGCTGATTCTTACTTAGACCTGTCTTCTCTTGGAAATTTGGAATCAAATAGTCGAAAATGCCAAGGCTAACAATCTTATCTTCTGCAACCCCTTTATCCACTAAAACAGATTTCATGATTGGATTGTGAGCAATGATACCTGTAACGTTACGGAACGTATCGCTTTCAGTTAATTTCATCCGTAACTTCATCCTAAAGGGTAAAGTTTTATCATTCACAAAACGAAGTGTTTCTAAATCATGAATTAGAAAATAGACTTTAACACCTTTGTTTTTTAGTTTTCTTAACAAATTGCTAAGAAATAAAGTATGATGTAACAAAGGAAATTGAATCACGATTTCATCATTTTTGTTTAAGAATTTAAAGGCTTTAGAATGTGCTCTATATTTATGAATCTGAGCATTTAGCACATTCATTTGATACCAGTCTTTAACCAAAACTTTTAATGGAGAATAACCCAATTTATTTAAAATTACTTCAACATCATTCCGTGCCTTATTTCCAGCATTTTTGACATTGTTATCGTGTAAAAATTCTTCTTTTAAATAGTATTTCATCTCTTATTTCTCATTTTTCAAAAGCTGATTTTTCAGGATAGTATTCATTCAAGATTTCCTTAAAACGAATGATATTCTCCTCTTTAAAGTCAACATCATCATTCACACAAAGTAGTTTTTTACGTCTATCTTTAAAGATAGATTCCAGCTTATCCACCTGATTCAAACCGATTGTCTCTCCGAAACTTTTAGACATAGGGTAAAACTGGTTACTTTCAATTTGCCAATGCTGACAGATGTATTGATTAACATCTACTCCATAGTCTCTAATTGGATTTCGCGATGTTTTATCTAAAGTTTCACCTTCAATTTCCCATAAATGTGCCAAGGTACTCTTCTTCATCGGAACAGGTAAATGCTGGTTCACGTATCCCGTAGGACCCCAAGGCAAGAGTAACAAGTTTTTCAAAACCAAGGAACCATAACGGAAATTAAAGAATTTCCATGGCGAAGACTTCAAAGCCTTCTTATTAGGAAAATGGCGATAAATTAATTCAACATTGTTGTGATAAGTATTCGTAAATGGTGACCAAGGAACTAAGGCATCATAAACAGCTAAAAGCTTAGGCTGACCATTTTTATAAAAATCTGAAGGTTGACTGTCTCTAATCAAGTACATATCATCATTGAAATACAAGTAGTTCTCCGACAATCCTTCAATACGATGAAGATTAAGCTCAATAGCTGCTGAATTATAGGTCGGTAGGTATTCTTTAGGCATAAATTCCCTATGAGTAACCAATTTGAGTTTTGGATGTTCCAAATTCAACCAGTCTGGCTTTTGCCCATTGGTAATCAAATAGACATTATTTACCCAAGGAGCATGCTTTTCAATCATTCGGAACCAGTAATTAAAAATACCATAATCACGATAACGTTGCTCACCATCAATATCTTGGTTCAAATCAGAAACATTCTCAGTAACTGCTTGTTTCTCACGGATAAACTCTGGGGCACTTCCATCTACCCAAAGAACAACGATATCAATTTTTTCTTGTGTCATATAGTAAATTCTTTCTCAACGACTTCTAGAGCACGCTCAATGACCACGTGCATGTCGTAGTATTTATAATCTGCAAGACGTCCACAGAAGATTACCTTGTCATTTTTCTCAGCTTCTTCTTGGTACTTAGCAAACATGGCATTGTTCTTTTCATCATTGATTGGGTAGTATGGTTCATCTCCACGTTTCCAATCAGCTGGGTATTCACGTGTGATAACTGTCTTAGGTTGTGTATTATACTCGAAATGCTTATGCTCAATAATACGAGTATAAGGAATCTCACGCTCTGTGTAGTTGACCACGGCATTTCCTTGATGATTTTCTTCATCCAAGACTTCGTGTTCAAAACGAAGACTGCGATACTCCAACTCACCATGTTTATAATCAAAGTACTGGTCAATCATTCCTGTAAAGACAACTTTTTCAGCTGAAGCTTCAAGCTCTTCACGATTGGCAAAGAAGTCAACTCCAAGCTCTACTTCTACATCTCCAAGCATATTTTCAATGATGACATTGTAACCACCAATCGGAATTCCTTGGTAACGGTCATTAAAGTAGTTGTTATCAAAAGTCAGACGAACAGGGAGACGTTTGATAATAAATGGTGGAAGGTCTGTGGCAGAACGTCCCCATTGTTTTTCAGTGTATCCCTTAATCAACTTTTCGTAGATATCTGGACCAATCAACTTGATGGCTTGTTCTTCCAAGTTTTTAGGATCAACATCTTTCATATCAGCCGTTTGCTCAGCAATCTTGTCCTTAACTTCTTGAGGAGTCTTAGTGCCCCACATAGCATAAAAGGTATTCATGTTAAATGGAAGGTTGTAAAGACTGCCCTTGTAGTTAGCAATCGGTGAGTTGATATAGTTATTAAACTCAGCAAATTGGTTGACATAATCCCAAACTTTTTTATTTGAGGTATGGAAAATGTGGGCACCGTACTTGTGAACGTTGATACCTTCAACATCTTCACAGTAGATATTGCCACCGATGTGATCACGCTTGTCAATCACTTTTACTTTTTTGCCACGTTTTGTAGCTTCATGTGCGAAGATTGCTCCAGACAAACCAGCACCAACGATAAGATAATCGTACATATTTTTCTCCTTAGTTTTTCATTAACTGTTGCTTCAAGTCTTTCATATCAACGACACGTAAGACAATAATCAAGACGATATAAATGATAGCACCGACAAGACCATCTACTGCTACATTTAGCATTGGTTTCAATTGCACAAACATCTTAAAGACAAAGAGTCCAAAATACATGACAACTGATGCTAAGATAATTTTTGACATGGCTGGAAGGATTGACACATCTTTGATGAATTTCCTTGAAAAATTCAATTGAATAACCCATACCAAAGCCTCTGTTAAAACTGATACAATTGAGGCCCCGACAAAGCCAAATGGAGGAATTAACAAGAGATTAAGTCCAACACTGACAACAGCCGGAATAGTCGTAGAGAGCATAAACTCACGATGTTTATTGTGTGGAATCAAAATCTGGATTCCCATAATATTTGTCCAACCGATAAAGAACATCCTAAAGACCATAATAGCAATGGCAAGATAAGCCTCTTGGAAATCTTTCCCTAGGAAGAAACTCACAAAGTCCTTATTAACAATCAAGAGACCCGCTATTATCGGGAAAATCACAAGATTATAAATCAAGAAAGACAACTCATGCATCTTGTTAACGGCCTTATGGTCTCCGCTAGATAAAAGACCAGATACCCTAGGAAGCATTACACTACCTAAAGAGGTCACTAGTGTTAAGAGGATATTGATAATCTTCAATGCCTGGTCATAAATACCGACGTCATTGGTAGATGACAAGGCACCCAACATCGTACGATCCAAAGTCACGTATAGTGAAATGGCAACCTGAGGGAGAAACAGCAAAATAACAGGTTTAAGATGTTTCTTAGCATAAGATAAATCAAATTGCGGTTCTTCAATGTAAGGTCTCGCTGGTAACCACATACTTAATTGCCCAAGCAATTCAAAGAAGGTCAATAGGAAAACATAGAGATACAAATCACCAGGTGTTTTCACAAATAGGAAGATAGAAATAACTCCTAAAACCTTTACCGTTGTATTCCTAGCGGTAATACGACGAAAATCCTCCAAACCTTGGAATAACCAAGAAATATCCATTCCTTTCGATATCAAGCTTAATCCTAAGATATAAGCCACCATATTTTGCATACCAGGAAAGAACAAACATAATGATGTATACAAGACAAGAGACAAAATAGTCGCAATCAATTGGAGGGTATAAATACCCCAGAAATTTTTACGAATATCCTTTCGATGTCCTGAAATCTCTTTAGTACCATAGTTAGCAACACCTAAAGTCGCCAAAAGAATAAAGTAGGTCACAATCGAATTAAAGTAACCATAAGTACCTAAATCCTTAGAACTAAAAATCCTAGTAACATAAGGTGTCGTAATGATTGGTAAAACAATGACCAGTAATTGATAGGAAAGATTGTAGGCGTAATTTTTTAAAACTTTCATTTATTATCTCTACTTAAATTCTTTTATCTTTTATTTCATTAACAGAAACAAGACTTGCAAATAATGTAAACATAAAAATATTATATCCTGGTCTAATCCAAAATGCCTCAATCATACAATTGATTGTTATTAAGGAGAGTAACATAAGAAGTAATACTTTACCTTCTTTATAAATTTTTATGGATGCCAAAACATAAACTAATACAAGCAAGACTACAGGAACAATTCCATAGTAGAATAACATTTGAATATAAGAGGAATCAACATAATTATAACTGAGTACTGACTCTGTAGTACCACCATAACCAATAAATTTCACATTATTAGTTCCAAAAAGGTGTAACTTGTATGTATCAAGGGCATTTTTACCCAAAAAAAGTCTCATACTGAAGAAGTCGTTCAACTTAACAAAAAATGGTGAAGAGAAAGAAAAATGGTAAGACAAATAAAACATCAATGATGAAAAAATTGCCGCAAAGTAGGGTAGTATGTAATAAACTTTAAATTTCTTTTCTTTAGTATAGTACATTACTAAAAAAATAATTACAGCTATTAAAACAGACATAGAATTCAATCTAGCATCACAAAATTTGATAATAAAGGCTGACAAAGCTACTCCAACAGCCACCCTTAGCCAAATATACTTTTCTCTAAGTAAATATCCCCAAGCAATAAATAAATAAAAACAGTGGGAGGCAAAATCTGTAGGATAAATAAAGCCAAATGAATTTCTTATAACTAATCCAGAAGATCTAACTTGAGCAAATTGTAAATTTGGTAGAAGACCGATTAATGAAAGTAAGAATATACCTATGACAATTGAACCAGCAACAAACACATAAGTTTTTAAAATAACATCTACATCAACATCGTATAGTAGTAAAATCAATAATGAGTATAGGAGAAAATTGGTAGCACCAGTTTGTAAAAAAACACATAAACTTGTTACGATTAAAAGAATTCCTGAAACAATGAATAATATACTGAAATTTTTAATAAATAAAAACCTTAGTGACAACACTAATACAACACCAATCAAGAGAATAGTTGGTAACTGAGGGAGAGTTTTATTAAGAACCGAAGTCATAATAACATCGTACCCAACAATTAACGATAAGACCAAAATAACCAAAAGGTTCTCAAACTTAATTTTTAACATAATACACTTTTACCTTA
>NZ_JACLQJ010000001.1:0-257137 GCF_016648665.1 Streptococcus sp. 23.2 | reverse complement strand
AGTCCAGACAACGGCATGATGGAATCCTTCTTTGGCATTCTTAAGTCTGAGATGTTTTATGGTTATGAGAAGACGTTCAAGTCAATTGAGCATTTGGAACAAGCTATTGTAGACTATATTAATTATTACAACAACAAACGCATTAAGGTAAAACTAAAAGGACTCAGTCCTGTACAATACAGAACTAAATCCTTTGCTTAAATTATTTGTCTAACTTTTTGGGGTCAGAACACACCCGGCTAGGCCTTTTTTCTTTTTCCATACTTTTGCTATAATAGAGTCATACCGTTTGAAAGGAACTCATAAAATGACTATAAATCAGCAACTTCTTTGCTACAAACGTTTACCAAACTGGACAGCTACAACACTTCCAGAAATGGTGACGCAAAAACACAATACTAAGGTAGGAACTTGGGCTAAATTAACCATTCTATCAGGATCTCTCCGCTTCTACGAATTAGATGAACAAGGACAGGTTACTGCAGAGCACCTTTTTACCCCCGAGACAGAGATTCCTTTTGTTGAACCACAAGCTTGGCATCGCATCGCTGCTGCATCAGATGATTTGGAATGCTATCTTTCTTTTTACTGTAAACCTGAGGACTACATGGCTAAAAAGTATGACACTAAAGCCCACTCCGAGGTTCTTGAAGCAGTCCAATCTGGTCATATCAAACCTGGTCGTACCCTTGACCTAGGCTGTGGTCACGGCCGTAACGCTCTTTATTTGGCATCTCTTGGGCATGATGTTACAGCCGTTGATGTTAATAACGAAGCTACACAACGCATCCAAATGATTGCAGATGAGGAAAATTACAATGTTAGAGCTGGCTACTACGATATCAATGCTGCTGCTCTTCCTGAGTCTGAAACCTTTGATTTCATCCTCTCAACAGTCGTCTTTATGTTCCTTGATCCCGATCAAATTCCGGCTATTATCAAGAATATGCAAGAGCGTACAGTCATTGGTGGTTACAACCTAATTGTTTGTGCCATGGACACTGAGGAGCACCCTTGTACCATGCCTTTCCCATTTACGTTTGAAGAAGGCGAGTTGAAAAACTACTATAGAGACTGGGAATTAATCAAGTACAATGAAAATCTTGGTCACCTTCACCGTTTAGATGAGCATGGCAATCCAATCGCCCTTCAATTTGCGACCATGTTAGCCAAGAAGGTTAAATAAGAGCGAATGGCTGTAGAAGAGCTGACCACAGTTTGACTTGTCTTCAAATTAAAAACTAGGATTCCAGTTGGAATCCTAGTTTTTAATTGTTTACAATATCTGCATATCCTGATTTAAGGTCAGCATTTTCCGTTTCTTTGACATAATACACGCCACCATTAGTAGTTGGTGAATAAAGAACAAAGGGAGTCCCATCTTTTTTAATGGTAAAGAAATAACGGTGAACAGATACATTTTCCCATCTCTCGTATACCGAAACAATGGTATACTCCGAATTGCTATTACCATTTGCAGCATAAGTAGCATCCACAGTCTGGTTATGATCCGACATCCAACGGATAGGCAAGGAAGAGGCTTCATTGGTAATTTCTTTGTATCCTGGCTGATTCATCTGATTGCCCCAAGAAACCATCAAACTAGCAAGGCGACTAGCTTTGTCATTGGTCCAACGTGGATTTTCAGTATAGGCTTCCTTAGCATGGTTAGCATCAGGTGTATCAATACTTGCACTGCTAGATTCACTCGTCTTCGCATTTTCGATTGATGACGTACTTGGCTTGGCATTAGCCTTATCTGTCGATGAGAATATCGAGCTAGCCACTGTGGCAGACGACTTAGTCTGTTTGACGTTCTTCATTGAACTAGAGACTAGAGTCAAGCCAATGCCAACGACGATCGCTACTAGAGCCCCCAGAAGAATATAGATATAATTATAATTTTTCGAGATTCCAATAAGGCCAGACTGATAAGCTAATTGTAGTTCATCGGGTTTCGGTTTACGCCCTTGAACTTGCTCAAAACGACTTATCCATTCTGCTTCTGACAGCTTTCGCATAATTTTCCTCTTCTCTTTATCAATTATCTTCCATCCTATCATAGAACAGTGATGATGACAATAGTAGAGAGAACTTGAGGTTTACCTTCAACCAATTATCCTTTATTTTCAAAATAACGACGAACAATTGGCGCCACTTCTTCACCATAAAGCTTAATAGCCTTTAGAACAGCCTCATGTGGCATAGAACCAATTGGGAGATGAAGCATGAAGCAATCTAGCTATAAATCCTCAATAATACGAATGATTTTTTGAGCGACGTGAGCGGGGTCCCCTACGAACATGGCTCCGTTTGGTCCAACACTAGCATAGTACTGCTTTTTAGTCATTTCAGACCAATGTGGGCGATCCTTAGCAATGTTATCCACCGTTTGTTTCGTTGGATAAAAATAATTTTCTATCGCTTGGAAATTATTTTCTTCAATCCATCCCCAAGAATGAGCAGCCACCTTAAGTTGTTCATCCGAATAACCATTTCGAGCACCGATTTCCTTATAAACTTCTACTAATTTAGTAAAGGCCTACGGATTTCCCCCAATTGTAGCATAGACAATTGGCAAACCTTTTTCCGCAATTTGAATGGTCGACTCAATGTGACCACCTGTCGCTACCCATACCGGAAAATCATCTTGGACTGCTCGCGGATACACAGGGCGATTGTCAACAGATTGAGTATGCTTACCTTGCCAAGTTAAACTCGTTTGCTTTTTCACTTCCAGAAGCATGTCTAGTTTTTCATTGAAAAGTTCATCATAGTCTGAAAGATCATAGCCAAAAAGTGGGAAACTCTCAACAAAGGAGCCTCTACCCGCCATGATTTCTGCACGACCACTTGACAGAGCATCAATGGTTGCATACTGCTGATAGACGCGAACCGGGTCAATAGATGACAAAATGGTTACTGCACTAGATAAACGAATCTTCTTGGTATTCACAGCACCTGCTGCAAGAACAATTTCCGGTGCCGACACTGCAAAATCTTCACGGTGATGCTCTCCAATCGCATAAATATCTAGTCCAACTTGATCCGCCAATTCAATTTCTTCAACGAGCTCTCGAATACGTTGGTCATGAGAGATAGATTTTCCAGTCGATTCTAGGAGGGTTGTTTCTCCAAAAGTTGAAATGCCAAGTTCAATCGACATAAATCTTTCCTCCAGTAATTCTTTTATTTGTTATGAAAATACACTATAACTAGTTAGTGATAATTACAAATAAAAAAACCTAAGACTCTATTTTCCAAGAAAGACTAATAGGGTTAGGCAGAAAAGGAGAACTAAAGCACCCATGACCACTAGGAGACTAATCTTATAGCCTAGGGGATTTTTGGGATTTAAACTAGTTCCAAGGCCATACCTACGGAGGACAAATAAGGGTTCTGAGGGAGATTGCTTAAGGTTGTAGCCTAAGAGAGACCTTAAGTAAAATAAAAAGAAGACACTCATCCCCGGAAAAATAACAAGAGGAAGCACTAGCCCCTGTGACCACCAAATCATGATTGTAAGAAAGACTTGTATCAACAAGAGACCCCAAAACAAGTAATAAATGTAGGATTGCTTTTTCATTAATATGTACCTCTCAATCTAAGATAAGTATACTCCTCCTAGCTTCCCTTATCAAACCCATAACTCGCCTGACACCTTATTTTCTGCTACAATAGAAAGGAAAGATTCAAAAAAGGAAACTGTACACATGAAATTAATTTCTTGGAATATTGATTCACTAAATGCCGCCCTTACTAGTGATTCTGCACGCGCTCAATTATCACGCGCTGTTATCGACACCTTGGTCGCTGAAAATGCAGACATCATTGCTATTCAAGAGACAAAACTGTCTGCTAAAGGTCCGACTAAAAAGCATTTGCAAATCTTGGAAGACTACTTCCCTGACTATGACAATACTTGGCGTTCATCTGTTGAACCTGCCCGTAAAGGTTATGCTGGAACCATGTTCTTGTATAAAAAAGAACTGAATCCAGTCATTACCTATCCTGAAATCGGAGCACCTTCAACCATGGACTGTGAAGGGCGTATCATCACTCTCGAATTTGACAATTTCTTTGTGACACAGGTCTACACACCAAATGCTGGTGATGGCCTCAAACGTCTGCTTGAACGTCAAATCTGGGACGAAAAATATGCGGATTACCTAGCTGAATTGGACGCTCAGAAACCAGTTCTTGCGACTGGTGACTACAATGTTGCCCACAAGGAAATCGACTTGGCTAATCCTTCAAGTAATCGTCGTTCACCAGGATTTACAGATGAAGAACGTACTGGTTTCACTAACCTCCTTGCAAAAGGTTTCACCGATACCTACCGTCACCTCAATGGCGACGTTACAGGAGCCTACACATGGTGGGCCCAACGTAGTAAAACATCTAAAATCAACAATACAGGCTGGAGAATCGACTACTGGTTGACTTCAAATCGTATTGCCGATAAGGTCACAAAATCAGACATGATTGACTCTGGTGATCGCCAAGACCACACACCTATTGTCTTAGAGATTGACTTATAAAATAACTCTAGACCTAAATCACAAAAAGAGTAGACCTGCTACTCTTTTACTATGCCCAATAATTAAGGAGAAATTATGAAAAATAAACTTAATCCCACTCAAAAACTCGTTCTATCAGCTATTATGATGGCCCTTTATATTGCTATCCTCTTTGTCTCACAAGCTATTTCCTTTGGTGCTGTTCAGATGCGTCTGGCCACTGCTTTATATGGACTAACCTACATCTTCCCATTTTTGGTATTCCCAATTAGTCTGGCTAATGCCATCGCAAACTCTTTTGGAGGTTTGGGATTGATTGACGTGGTTGGTGGTTTCTGTGCTAGCTTTTTAACAACTGGTAGCATCTACCTCATCCGTAAAGCCAAGTTATCTAGCTGGTTCATCATCTTTCCAATCCTACTCGTTCCTGCTTTAGTGGTACCAATCTGGCTTAGTGCCTTGCTCAAACTTCCTTATTTTGCTCTCGTTATTAATCTCCTCCTGGGACAATTAGTTCCTGCGATTTTGGGAGCAGTCCTGGTACGAGAATTAGCTAAACGAGGATATAAAGACTGACAAAAACAAAAATATCTCTGCAATGTGCAGAGATATTTTTTTAGTAATGATATGCTTTCTTGTAAGCTTCTCTTGGTGTCAATTTGTCACCAGAGATAAGCAAACGGTAGTCAACATTAGTAGGATCTTTTTGATACTCATCAACCCAATCTTGATTCATTTCAAGATAAAGATTATAAGTTCCCAACTCAGTCGAAACAGTACCTACCTTGTAAAAATCTTTATAACGCTTTTGGTTATCCGTTTTTTTCAATTTTTCATATCGATAATAGGTTCTGGCAAAGTCAGTGAACTGGTATTCTTTCTTATCTTTTCCAGAACCAGTTGTGACTGCAATGGTGCCCTTGTTATTTGTTAAATGCAAATCATAATCATAATCATTGTGACTATTCACTTGGAAAACACCTGAAGTGATATCACTGTCATCAGAGAATGTCTGAATGTCAGCGAACTTAGCAGCCTGCCAAGAAGTAGGGACTCCTTCATATTCACCATCACTCTGTAGACCTAGAAGTGACCAATAATGACCGAGATAGAAGGTATTAGACTTCTCACGATCTGTCACCAGTTCACCTACCATCTTAAGGTTTTCAGCACCCAGACGGTATGGGTTAGAGAGATAACCAAAGACTGGGAAGAAATAAATGATGACTGTAAAGGTCAAAAGAGTCTTCATATTAATCTTATTGATAGCCCAGAAGAAATAAGCAGCTGAGAACAAGAGAGCGTATGCTGCACCATAGCTAAACTTATGCGCATGGGCAATCAAAAGCAAAATGAAGAAAATAGGTTGGATAGGACGAATCTTATGATAGATGATAGAGAAAACGTCCTCTTTGTCTTCCTCAGATTTGAAAATCAAGGACAAGACAATGGTCAAGAGCACAAAGAAGGCGCCAAACCCGAAACCAACATCGTTTGGACGGAAGAAGTAAGCCAAGATGGACATGTCCATTACCAATAGCCAGACAGATGCAAATTTGATCATGTTGTTACCAAATTTTTCAGCTGTTTGACTAGGTGCCTTCAAAGGTACCTCAAAGGCTTGTGCAAGTGCTCTCTCTTTGGCCTGGCGTTCGGCCTCTATTGCCGCTTTCATCTCCTTAGTACTGCGTTCCTTTTGGAACAAATGGGCAACCTTGGTCGGTTCATCTTGTCTCGACTTGGTAATGCTCAAAAAGAGCAAATATTGCATAGCAAAGATGAGAGCTGTGTTCCCACCGTATTCTAGGAAGGAACCATCCCAAATACTAGAAACAACTGCAAAAACGATATAACCTCCAATTGAGATTAAAACCGTCAAAAGCAAATGAATCCAACGATAACGATAAGTGTATTTATCAGTTGTATCTCGTCTCAAAAACGTGTCACGTGGGTAAAGATACCAGATAACGAAGATAAGTTCAATGGCCTGAACTGCTGTTAGAAAACCAACATAGTTGAAGCCAAAAACGGCTGCTACCACATTGATGAGATAGGAAATAATAGCCAAAACTCGCAGACTGGTGCGCTTAGACAAGAGTCCAATACTCATCAGGGTGATAGTTGAGAAGGCAGAAAAACCAGCGCCCATCTTATTATCAAAGATAAACACATTGACAAAGGCAAAAATCAAGATTCCTAGAAGAGTTAAGACTTGTTTTTGCATTTCTTTTTTCTTTTCTTTCATATTTTCCCTCCTTATGAAAATGATAACGCTTCCGTATTCCTATTTTAACACAATTATACTATTTTTGTCAGATTTAAAAAGGCATTCGGATAACCGAAGGCCTTTTTCATTTGTTATCTAATGCTTCAATCTTGAGGAACACAAAATCCCCATCAAAGCGTTGAATGTACTTCTGAAAACCTAATAAACTAAAGGTTTCAATCTCATAACGGACCTGATCAACACCATCACTAGTGCTTTCCTCTAACAGTTTAAGTTTTGGAATATCGGATTCCAGGACATCACGGTAAAGTCCTTTATACTCAAAGGTAATTCGAGCCCACTCATTACCAGAAAGCATTGAGAAAGCCTGGTAACGCACCTGCTCATCTGTAATAAGACGGGCTTCTTGTTCTGGACTTAACGTGAAAGCCAAATCATTTTCAGATTTATGAATGGTCTGAAAACGATCGACACGGAAATAACGGATTTCAGAGAACTGATAATCACAAGTAAAGTTATCATCCAGTTTGTAAGAAATACAGTAGAAATAATGGTTATCAAAAATGACTGAAATCGGAAAGACCTTATATTCCTCCACTTTTTCTCCTGGCTTACGGTAACTAAAAGACAAAGGACGTTGGTCCACAATGGCATCGAAAATGGCTGAAATAGCTGGTAAGAGTGACTTATCTTGATCCTGATAAATCTTAAGTTCTTGATAACTATCTAGTTCTAGCTCAGTCAATCGCTTGATACGTCTGCGCTCCTTGTCGTCTACAGCCCTCTCAACAAAGATGTTGATAATTTCTGCTACTTCATCCTTTCGAAGGGCACGACTCTCTAAAAGAATCTTAGATAGGATAACTGCCTGATTGTATTTAAGGTTACCATAGCCCTGTTCATACTGGGCATGATAGGAACCGTATTTTCTGGAATACTTAACCTTCATATTTGGACGTAACTCAGTCAAATTTTCCTTGAGTTCACTCACGTCCTCTTTAAGTGTACGCTCACTTATGCCAAAGCGAGCTAGGTAGTCCATTTTTGAAATGTCATTTCCCTTTTCCAATTCGGACATAAAATACAAGAGACGTTTGGTTTTTGATGCTGTCATTATAAAATCCCCCTTTATAATCAAACCTCTTATTACTAAAAAATTGCTGTTTAGTTATTCATTATCATAGATAGTCATCCCTAGTAGCGACGAGCCACAGAATTATAGCTCAAATAATAGTCCTTTTTCTTTTCGTTATACTCAAAAGATAGTCTTAACAATTGTGCTTTCTCAATAGGACTATTCTGATCAGTGTAATCAAGATCAACTGACTTATGTATGATTCCTGATGAATGGACGTTGATACTTCTCCAGGACCTTTTTGCCTGAGAATGTTCCCTCACTACCTCAGACAAGGATGTTGCTGGACCCAGATAGTCTTGGTCTTTAGTACGTAAGCTACTTATCCGCTCTTCCGTCCAATTACTGCTATAATTATCAACCTCAGTGACGCCATCAAGGGGATAAGTCGCTATTCCACTATCATAGACAAAGCGTCCCTTTTCGTCCTTCACAAAAGAGAAATCACTATATTCATTGCCATCTCCACGGTCAGATCTCACCTTGAGACCACTAGACTCCATCTCGACATAATTGCCCTTACCATGACTTTTAATAATCGAACGTAAGGTATCAGCCTTGGGTTTCAGATTTTCAAAATCTTCTTCCGTCCAGTTATAAATCGCAGACTCATCTTCGTAATCTTTGGGATCATCGCTATCAGGTTTATCCTCATCAAGATCTGACTGAGACACCTACTGAATCAACCTGTATTTTTTCATAGCCCCTCGATAGACAGAACCACCTAAAGTGGCAAAGAAGGATAGTCCAATCAAGCCAACCACGATTGCGGTGAAGAGAAATCTACCTAGCTTCTGTCCCATTCTAAAGAGAATGATAACAAGGACAAAACATGCCACAATTACAGCCAGATACACAATTATCGGCTTATACTTCCAAGATAAGAAGACCGAGCCCCAGCTCACACTTAAGAGTATCAGTGGCAGAGCAAGAGTCAAAAAGAAATATCGCTTCTCAGCTTTTTCCTCCTGAAAAGCAGATTCAAACTCTGGCCCTTTATTACTAAAAGCCGACTCGAAAGCCTGATCACTATTCTTTAGATGATCATCACTTAAATAATGTTCATTCTCTTTATTAAACCTCTACTCCTCTAAATATTCTATATAACAATTTCCCAGTTTTTTCTATTGTAACAAATGAAAGCGTCATTTTCTACAAATATACTAAAAAAGCAACCTATCTTAGGTTGCTTAAAGGTTTAACATTAGTCATTCTCAATCTTTTCAGCTTCTGTACTGAATTTTTGTGCAATGGCTTCAAGAGCTAATTCATCTGTATCTGGAAGAGTGATGGCATCATCAGAAATCTCATCAATATTTGCATAAAATTCAATATGATTCTTCAGATTTTGGAGATGAATTGGTGCATCACCACCGTATTCGCCATCGAGGTTAATCATCATACGATCATCACTTAAAGGCTCAATATACAGCGAGCTCGTTTTGATATAGGAAATTCTCTTGTCATAGATGTGTTTACCACCTTGGAGAATTTGACGAATGAGGTCAACCAATTCAAAGAGGTTAGCTGTCTTAACCATGATTAGAGTAAATTTACCATCATCCAGTTTAGCATCTGGGGCAATCGTTTCAAAGCCACCAACTGAATTGGTCAAGGCAACGAAAATCATGGAAAGACCACCTTCAAAGACACCCTCGTCATGCGTAACACGAACAGGAACCTTCTTTACCTGTGGCAACAACTCTGCCCCCTTAACAAGGTAGGCCAAATAACCAAGTACTGTCTTTAAGCGACTAGGTACACTATAGGTTAGTTCGGTAAAGGAACCAGCAGCCGCAATATTGATGAAGTATTTGTCGTCATAGGCACGGCCAATATCCATCTGAAGGGTCTGATTTTTAGCGATAACCTTGGCTGCTTCAACAGGATTTCCTCTTGGAATCTTCAAGGCGCGTGCAAAGTCATTTGTCGTTCCCGTTGGAATAACCGCCATTTGTGGGCGTTTTTTAAGCGGGGCAACCCCAGAAACAACCTCATTGATTGTACCATCGCCACCAGCAGCAATAACTAAGTCAAAGCCTGCTTTGGCCGCACGAGTGGCCTCATTTTTTGCTGAGTTCTCATCTGGTGTTGTTTGAAAGGCTGACGCTTCAAAGCCAGCACCTTCCAGAATATCCAAGACCTCGGCAACATTTTTTTTCATAATTTCTTGTCCAGATGTTGGATTATAAATTAAGCGGGCACGTTTTTGTTTCATATTGAACTCCTATAAATCCAGCAACCAAGCCTCATCTTTTACTTCAATTCCTAGGCTTTGTGCTTTTTCCAACTTACTTCCGGCATCACTACCAGCAACTACTAAATCTGTTTTCTTAGAGACAGAACCTGTCACCTTAGCACCCAGAGCTTCTAGTTTTGCCTTTGCTTCACTACGTTTAAGATGCTCCAATTTCCCTGTCAAAACAACTGTCTTAGCAGATAAGATAGCATCATCTGCCACCTTTTGTCCAAGATAGGACAAATTAACACCATAGGATTCCAGTTCCTTCATAAGAACTTGAGCCTCCTCCTTAGCAAAATAGCGCTGGATGGACTTGGCAATAACCTCTCCTAAACCATCTACAGCAGCAATAGCCTCGACATCTGCACTGGCTAACTCTTGTATGCTGCCAAAAGCTTCTAGCAACTGCTTACTAACTTTGGCGCCAACATGACGAATACCCAAGCCATAGAGCAATTTCTCTGCAGAATTTTCTTTTGATGCTTGAATGGCTGCGTAAAGTTTTTCAGCTGACTTTTCCTTGAAACCTTCCAATTGAAGGAAATCCTGACTATTCAAGCCATAGATATCAGCCACATCTTTAACCAATTCAGCTTTAAAGAGCTTTTCAACCACTGAAGGTCCCATACCTGCGATGTTCATGGCATCTCGAGAGGCAAAATGAATCAGGCCTTCCTTGATCTGAGCAGGGCAAGAAGGATTGATACAACGTAGGGCAACTTCATCTTCAAAATGTAAAAGACCACTGCCACAAGATGGACATTGAGTCGGTACTTCCATCGGCTCCTGTGTCGTACGCTTACTCTCTACTACACGAAGTACAGCAGGGATAATATCACCAGCTTTGTAGACAATTACGGTATCACCGATACGAATGTCTTTTTCGGCAATGTAATCTACATTATGAAGGGTGGCCCGACTAACCGTTGTCCCCGCTAATTGCACTGGAGTCAAATTAGCAGTCGGGGTTACTACACCTGTACGACCTACCTGCCAGTCAACTGATAGAAGCTCTGCTTCCTTTTCCTCAGCCGGGAATTTATAAGCAATGGCCCAACGTGGCGCCTTAACTGTAAAACCGAGTTCTTCTTGCATAGCCAAACTATTGACTTTGATGACAACACCATCAATGTCATAAGCCAAGTGATCACGATCTTCTCCAACAGCTTGAATAAAGTCCCAAATCTCATCCATCGATGATGTGACAATACGTCGTGGATTAACAGAGAAACCGAGTTCTGCCACTTCATTTAAGACATCATTTTGTGTTAGACGCTCCGTTGGACTAGCTTCCTGATAAAGGAAAGTCGCCAAACGACGCTCTGCAACCACTTTGGTATCTAATTGACGAAGAGTTCCTGCTGCAGCATTACGTGGATTGGCAAATTCGGCCTCACCATTTTCCTGGCGTTGGATGTTGATGCGTTCAAACTCAGCCCGAGGCAGGTAACACTCCCCACGCACCGTAATATTAAGAGGTTGGTCCAACTTCAGAGGAATATCTGAGATACGCTTGACATTTTCAGTGATATTCTCACCTACAGAACCATCACCACGTGTCGCACCTACCTGAAGAATACCATCCACATAGGTCAACGAGATAGAAAGCCCATCGATTTTGAGTTCAGCCATATAATCAGCATTAGGAAATTCGTCCTTAACCCTCTTATCAAAGGCATCTAGCTCTTCTCGTGAAAAAGCATCCTGCAAACTATAAAGCGGATACTCATGTTGATATTTTTCAAAACCATCAAGTACCAGCCCTCCCACACGATGTGTTGGACTATCTGCTTGAACAAGTTCTGGATATTCAGCCTCCAAAGCTACAAGCTCACGATAAAGTTTATCATACTCGGCATCTGACACTGATGGATTATCTTCCGTATAATACTCTTTTGCATACTGGTTAAGTTTAACAACCAGCTCTTTCATTCGTTTTTCCATAGGAACATTTTAACATAAAAGTAGAAAAAAACGCCTTTATAGACGTTAATTTAGGAAACAAAATCAATAACTTTGGCCAATTTCTTAATGAGAATTGCACCAACTAAGAGAGAAGCCAATTCTCCCATAGCAACAGTGAACCAAGTTGCCCAAAATGGTGCCTGAGTAACCAAGGTCAACTCAGCCGCAATTGTCACCATGAAGAATGAGAAGTAAAAGGCAAAGTAAACATGAGCCTTGTCAAAAAGTCCACCTAAAATATCTTGGTTCTTAAATCGGTCGAAGAAATAAACACCTGAACCGACAAAGACCAGTGTCGAGAGACTTCCGACAACCACATCAATCATGTTAAAGCTAAAGAAATTAGCAATTACACAGCCCAAAGTCACGGCAATGATATACTTGCGATTATAAAATCCTAAAAGATTGAACATTTCTGCAATTCGGAACTGGTAGGGACCATACGAAATTAAGTTAAAAGGTGGCACAACAGTCAAGACTACATAAAGAGCTGCCACAATAGCAATATGTGTTAAATCACGAACAGTTTGTTTTTTCATTTTTCCTCCATAATCATTATCTTTTTATTATCTACAAAGGATAATATTCCTGTCAAAAGAGCCTGGATCTCACCAAGCTCTCTTTATCATCTAGGAATTATCCTCATCTTTTTTATGTTTTTTGCTGTCACTACCATCTCCAGAAAAGCTCTGAATAATAGTAATCACATCTCCTCTCCTACTTTTCAGTTCACCTTGTCTAAGTTCTTGATAGGTCGCATTAAAGACGGCGCCCAAAATCAAAATCCTGGCCAAAAAGATGAACCAAAGCATGAAGACGAAAATCATAATGGATCCAAATAACTTGATGTCAACTAATCGACTCAAGGTACGAATCACGTAGGTTCCAAACAAGTTACTTAAATAACCAATCACTAAAGTCGTAAAGATAGTCCCTGGCATAACGTAACGGATTTTTCGAATCTTCACATTTGGAAGCACGAAATAAAGCACCATCATTCCCAGGAAGACAACTGCAATACTCAGAGGTTGAATACTATTTAGAATAAGCTGGGTCATCTTGGAACCAATAGGATAGGTCTGATTGATAACTCGAAGGACCGACTGAATAATTGTGGACAGCATTAGTGCAAAGGTGAGCAGGAACAAAATAACCAGACTCATGAAACCACCGATAATGTGACTAATAAAGACATCACGATGTTCTGAGGCACCATATACCTTGTTAATCGCCTTTTGAAGTGAAGACAAGGACTTAATCATAGTCCAGAATCCCGTCAAAGAGGCAACTCCCAACAACTGTCCAGAAGGTGTCGAGAAGATATCCTGAACAACGTTGGCTGCAGGTGCATAAAACTGCTTAGGAAGATGCTCATTCATAAACTTCAAGAGATCTGTCGTATCAATATTCAGATAGGGAAAGACATTGGCCGCAATGACAATGAGCGGAAAAACCGTCAAAATGAGATAGTAAGCCACTGCGATAGTTGAAATGTCTATCTCTGCACTACGATAATGCCTAAGATAAACCTGCAAAGGGCGCCACTGGAGTTTATCCAAGAGACGGGCCATTAAGCCTTGTCGTTTCATATTAGTAAGTTCTTTCTTCGCCTTGAGAAGTCAAAATTACTGGACCATCCTTAGTAATAACAAATTGGTGTTCATATTGACAAGAAAGTCCACCGTCAAGAGTTTTGTGAGCCCAACCCGTTTCAAGGTCCGTATCAATTTCCCAAGTACCAGTGTTAATCATTGGCTCGATAGTCAAAACCATTCCTTCTTTGAGACGGAGACCTCGTCCAGCCACCCCATAGTTTGGCACCATTGGTTCTTCGTGCATTGTTGGCCCAACTCCGTGTCCAACCAAATCACGAACAACACCGTAACCACGACTTTCAGCGTATTCTTGGATAGCTGCCCCGATATCACCGATACGGTTACCGACAACCGCTTGTTCAATACCAAGGTACATAGCCTCACGTGTTACTTCCATAAGTTTTTTCACTTCGTCAGATGGCGTTCCAATCGCATAAGCCCAACATGAGTCAGCCAAACCGCCAGAATATGATTCCGTGTATTTTTTAACCTGAGCAACATTGTCAAAGTCCAATTTTGACACATCAAGGACTGACTTATCAATAGGTTCTGACAAGACCATATCAACTTTCAAGAGGTCACCATCTTTCAAAATATAGTGACGTGGAAAGGCATGTGCCACTTCGTCATTAAGGCCACAGCATGTCGCATAAGGGTAATCCATAATGCTTCCCTCAACTCCAATCTGAAGGGGAAGAACATTTTCTTCTTTACAACGACGACGCACATACTCTTCTACTTCCCACATGTCTACTCCTGGTTTCAAGAGGTCACGTAGACCAATGTGAATGCTAGCAAGAAAATCCCCTGCCCTATCCATCGCTTCAATTTCACGTGCTGATTTTAATGTAATCATTGTTTTCTCCGTTTTCTTTATATCTTTTATTTTTTATTCGTTCCTAAGTTTTCTTAACCACAACGACTGATTTGCAGACGGTATGATTTCCGTGAGTAACCATAAGGTCCAGATGCGCTCTACGTCTGGTCTCAGCGATAATACTTGGTGTAATCGTCACCTTGTCATCGATCTGAGCTGCCTGAAGAAAGTAAAACATCATCTCTTCAATCACAAGACCATTTTGCTCCTGCTTTTCCATGATACGATAGACAACCTCTTTAACCATCTCTGCAAGAACACCCTGAGTGAGGTTCCCAGAATTGTCAATCATAGTGGGCTCTACCTCAAAGCTGAAAGCATGCTTGTCCTGATTTAGGTTAGCTATCATTTGATCACTAAAGGTGTGCAAGTTGCCACGATTATTGTCCTGAAGTTCTTCCAAAACCTGACGACGAGTGATAACACCTAGATAATGTTTTTCTTCGTCCACAACAGGAATGATATCAAAGTCTTCAAAAATCATCTTTTGGGCAACAGTTGCCAAACTAGTCTCAAGTCGTGTCACCGTCGGCTTTGTCATGATTGCCTTAAGCATGGTCGTCGGTTGCTGATTAGACACATCCCGCATGGTCACAATCCCAATCACTTTTTCAGACTCAGATAAAATTGGAAAACGTACCAAATTGGTCCGTTTAACCAAATTCTGAAAATCCCTGACCGTCATTTCTGGAGTCATGTAGTTGTAGTCTTCTCGTCTGGTATAGACTTGAGCTACAGTCTTGATGTCTGTTTTGATGCGGACATTCGAAAGTGCCTGGTTAATCATGGTTGCCACGGTAAAGGTATCGTAAGTTGTTACCATAACTGGAAATTGCTTCAAACGAGAAAGCTCTTTTACCCTATCGGAAACCTGAAAGCCCCCCGTCACTAGAATAGCATTATTGTGTTCTAGGGCAAGCAATTGAATATCCTCACGGTCCCCAACAATAAGAAGGTCTCCCTTGGTTAAATAACGGGTGATATTCTCAATAGTCATGGCTCCAATATAGAACTTACTGAAGACACGTTCCAGACCTTCATGACCAGAGATAACCTCAGACTCTGTAATCTCTGCAATCTCCGCAAAGGTCAGCCTGTCAAGGCGAACTTGGACTTTCTTTTCAATTCGAACCGTCCCACTCCGAGGACGAGTCTCAACCAGCCCTCGATTTTCAGCTTCTTTAATGGCTCGATAGGCAGTTCCATCAGAAACCTGTAAGTGATTCGAAATACTACGCACACTAACACGCTTACCGATTGGCAAGGCCTCAAGATAATCTAGAATTTCTTGATGTTTACTCACAGTTCTCCTCCTTCTCAAAGCGGAGATAATCACGCATGGTACGAGTGTATCGGTCTGCTCCCTTAAAGCGGGACACAAGCTTAAAGCCAGATTTTTCCGCTACACGAATCGATGCCTTATTTTCCAAATGGGCAATAAGAATAATACGGTCCATTCCCATAGCTGTCAAAGCCAAATCTGACAGACAGGTAACCGCCTCAGTCATTAGACCTCTCCCCCAGTATGAGGCATTCAAAAAATAGCCAAGCTCTGCAGTCCGTTTCTGGACATCAATCTTTTCAAAACGAACAACGCCAATCATCTTATCTAACTCTTTATCTACAATGGCCCATACACCTAGAGGTTCCTTCATGAAATAATGAACCAAAAGGCAATCCGTTTCATGCTGTGTTTGAGTGGCAGGAAAGAAAAATTGTAAATTCTGAGGATTTGATACAATTTCATGTAAATCAAAACGATCCAAAAAGATGAGTGGTCTAAAAGAAAGGCGCTCCGACTCAAAAAAGGCAAAAGCACCCAGACTAGTCCAAATATCCATGATAGTATTATAACACAGTTTTAGAAATGGAAAAAGGCTCAACCACTAGGGGTTGAACCTTAGACTTAATCTTCAATCAAACGAATATCTGCACCAAGGTCAGAAAGTTTCTCAATAATATTTGAATACCCGCGAAGGATAAACTCAATATTGGTAATTTCAGTTTGACCTTCTGCCATAAGACCCGCTGTAACAAGTGCCGCACCCGCACGCAAATCACTAGCTTTTACTGGTGCACCTGAGAGTTGCGTTGGACCGTTGTAAACAATCTGTCCACCGAGTACTTGAATATCAGCACCCATACGAGCCAATTCAGGAACGTGGTTCACACGCTTTTCATAAATTGTATCTATGATTTTTCCTCGACCACTTGCTTTCAATAACAATGGTGTCATCGGTTGTTGCAAGTCAGTCGCAAAACCTGGATAAGGCGATGTCTTAATGTCAACAGGTTTTAGATCACCTTGCTCTTCCACAAAGATGGCATCTTCTTCAACGGTCATACGAACACCCATTGCTTCAAGTTTAGCAATAAAACTTTCAAGGTGTTCATAAAGAACATTTTTAACCTTAATTCCCTTACCGATAGCTGCGGCCATAGCAATGTAAGAACCCGCTTCAATACGGTCTGGAATAACCTGGTGACGAGTGCCATGTAGACTATCAACACCATCAATAGTAATGACTTCTGTACCAGCGCCACGTACACGCGCCCCCATATTGTTAAGAAGTGTTGCTACATCAATAATCTCAGGTTCACGCGCCGCATTTTCAATAACCGTACGACCGTCAGCCTTAGCCGCTGCCAACATGGTATTGATGGTCGCTCCAACACTGACTGTATCCATGTAGATATGAGCACCCTGAATGCGTTGACCAGCATCAGTCGCAATACGCATAGACTCTGCTTCATAGGAAATGCTTGCACCCATCGCTTCAAACGCCTTAAGGTGAAGGTCAATAGGACGTGGTCCCAAATCACAGCCACCAGGCAAACCTACTGTTGCTTGACCGTAACGTCCAAGCAAGCTACCGTAGAAATAGTAAGAAGCACGAAGGCTGTTAATCTTACCAAATGGCATTGGCATATCCTTAACGCCTCGTGGGTCGATTTCAAGTGTTTCGCCATCACGCTTAACAGAACCACCCATTACTTCAATAATTTCAATTAGGTTATCGACGTCGCTGATTGCTGGTACCCCGTCAAGAGTAACCACCCCATCAGATAAGATGATGGCTGGAATCAAAGCAACAACTGAATTTTTAGCCCCTGATACTGTAACTTCTCCCTGAAGTTTCTTACCACCATTGATGATAATTTTACGCATACTGTTCAATCTTTCTTATACTGGAATATTAGCCTTTACATTCTACCATAGATTGAGGGGCATGACAAATTAAGAATTCACATAATTATCGGACAGTTTCACTTGACCATTTAAACCAACCTTTAAAACGGATGGCTCCATCTTGGTCTGTTCGTAAAACCTTAATGTGACGTTCCTTAAAACGCTTCAAAGTTTCATCATTTGGATGTTTATAACGATTGTTCTCACCAGCTGAAACAAGGGCAAGGGAGGGCTGCAACTGGTCCAAAAACGCTTCAGACGATGACCCTTTTGAACCGTGGTGTCCAGCTTTGAGGATGCCTGCTTTTAAATTGGGATAACTGGCCATCAGTTCCTCCTCTCCTTCCTTTTCCAGATCACCCGTAAACAGAAAACTGCTTCCTAATAATTTTCCATAGAGCACTATCGAATCATTATTACCACCATCACCAACTTTATTTGGATAAAGAACCTGTAGCTTGCTTCCCATCATGGGTAAGTTGTCTCCAGCCTTTAGAGTACGAACTGGGCGTTTTAAAGTCCTAAGTCGTTTCACAAAACTAGGCTTAGTCAAAGCTCCTTGACTGACACAGATTTCCTTAATCTTAAACCGCTTGGCTACTTCTTCCAAATCACCAATATGGTCTGTATCCGTACGAGTCAGGACCATATGGTCAATTTGAGACACTCCCCTAGCCTGTAGATAGGGAATCAAGGTTTTCTCCGCATTGCTCGTCTGACTAGCCTCTTGCCATTTTTCCTTTAGGCCGAAAGTCACCTTGCCACCCACATCAATCAGGATGGTATCGCCTTTCATACTCCTCAGAAAAATACTATCTCCCTGACCAACGTCAACCATAGTCACCTCATTGGTTAAAGGATGTTTGACCCAGACCATCAAAAGACCAAAAATCATCAAAAGGCAAATCCTAAACTGAGGCTTTTTCCAAAAATCAAAGAGCAGAACCAATACAGCTATCATCAAGCCAAACTGAAACAAACTAGGTTTCCCTAGAATCAAAGGCTGGCCTATCCAGGATTGTATCCAAGTCAAAAAGGTCTCCATCCATTCAAAAAGTGGGTTGATTTGAGAAAAGATTACCAACCCTGAAAGGACAAAGAAGACCGTCAAGACAGGTAAGAGAAAGCTATCAAAGACTATCGAAAACATCGCTGTCAGAATTAAACTCACCGGTTGAAAGGTCCCATAATAGTAAGTTAGAAAGGGCAAAATCCCAAGACTCAATACCAAGCTCGTACAGATTGACTTTTTAAGAGATGACATCTCCTCAAAATCAAACAAACACAACAAAAAGGCATAGGAACAACTTAAAACACCTCCCACTGTCAAAAGAAAATGAGGTAAAAAGAGAAACATTAGAAGCAAGGTTATTCCCATATTGTCCAGTTTTTTAATACCAAACTCAGCCAACAAACTTTGAATCAAGGAACGTAGGACAGAAGCTGTCCAACCTGTCATTAAGCCATAACATAAGGAAAAAGGCAGCAAGACGATAAATAGATAATCTTTAGGAAGACCTAAGCGTAGGAGACCGTAGCGAAACCATCCCAGAAAAAAGCCCACTTGCATCCCCGAAAGTGCGAATAGATGAATAATACCTAAACTTGTGTAAAGCTGGCTCTGCTCATCGAACTCCTTATCCAAATATCCAAAGAGCAGGCCTGTCATATAGTGTCTCATAGGACTAGGAAAGTGCGTCTGGATATGAACCAAAGCCCTCCTCCTCAGTTGATGGAAAAAAGCTAGGGGAGATAGAGATTTTTGAGGTACTACTTGGTCCAAGCGCTCAATCTGAGCGATTCGATAAATACCTTGACTGGCTAGATAAGACTGATAATTAAACCCTTGAAAATTACGTTGACCAGTTGCTTGGGTTAACGTAATTTTCCCTTTTAATACTAGCGTTTGACTAGTAGTCTTGAAAAAATGCTGCTCCTTCTCAGATTTGAGTCGGTAAAAGACCTGATAGTTTTGTCCCTTGGCCTTACCGATAGCGGATAATTGCTCACCATTAACCGATAGCGTATCAGCAACCAGAGTCACCTGATTGATTTCAGCAGGGGCTTGTTTATCTTGTATGCTAGCTCTATGATGCAAGAATAAAAAGTAGACCAAAAAGAAACTACCTACAAGTCCCACCAACTTTAGGGCTGCCTTATTCTTCCAATGATGCTTCAAAAAACAGACCATAAGAAAGACAAAAGCACCAATAGCGTAAACATTAGTGACAAAAATCGTAAAATAAAGGGCAGCTATTAAAAGAGACAAGGAAAAAAGATTGATTGGCGCTTTTTTAAGCCACATAGATGGACTCTCTGATTTTATCTAACGTTTTATCACCAATTCCTGAAACATTTTTCAGGTCATCTACGGACTGAAAGCCGCCATGACTTTCGCGATAGGCGATGATATCCTCTGCTCGCTTAGCTCCAATTCCAGAAATGGTTTGCAATTCCTCTGCAGTCGCTGTATTTAAGTTAATTTTCCCATCCTTAGCATTAGTTTGTCCTCCTTTGTCAGACACCTGACTAGTTCCTGATTGACCAAGGACAGAAAGGTTTTCATCCTTAGTTGCTACATAGATAACCTCTTCGTCTGACAAGCTTGCGGCTAAATTAACACTCTTAGCATCCGCATCCTCGGTCATTCCCCCAGCTGCTTTGATGGCGTCAGTCACCCTAGCGCTTGCTTTTAAGGTATAAACACCTGGATTGGCCACAGCCCCCTTAACATCCACTGTTACTTTTGACTTATCCTTTTCACTTTCTTCAGTCTTTGACTGAGAAGACACTTCAGTAAGTGATTTTGACCCTTCTTTGGATGAGGAGGTTGACAATGTTGTCACATCTGTATAAGACGTCTCCGCCTCCATGCTGTTGCCGGCACCACAAGTCATCCATAGAAAGAAGCAAAAAATCACCATCAGTACAGCGATGACACTCACAAACAGACGATTATCTTTGACATAGGCTAGAATCTTTTCCTTCACGCTATTCTCCTTAATTGATATATTTTCTTTCTTATTCGTAAAAAATTTTAAAAATATATCAAAAAGTAAAAAACTCTATCAGATCTATGTCTGATAGAGTTTTTAGCTTATTTCTGAGTTTCTTTGGCACGGTGTTTTTCAGGATTCCAAACAAAGCTAGCTACATATGAGAAAGCCATGGTCAAAAGTACCGCAATGATAGCCACAATACCGAGAGGTACTCGGTAAACATAAGTCAAAGGATTGGGTTTCTTGCCTGTTTGATAACTCAAAGCTTCCTCATCAAGGCGATCAAATTCAGACTGGATACGACGAGCAACCTCTTGGATATTTTCGTCATTCAAACGCTTCAAATCTGAAATATCAATGGGATTACCATAGTTCATATCCACACGTTCACCTGTCAAGAGCCCCTTGAGTTCACGAGGTCCTTGATAGACAACCGGCATAATCTTAACCTTAGCCATCTTAGCGATAACTGCAACCCCACCCTTAACATCAGATGAATGGCGGCTACCACTTGGGAACATAATCAAACTACGGTTACTCTTCTTAAGCATGTTAACAGGGTACTTGATAGCTTCTTGACCAGGATTTTCACGGTCAATTGGGAAGGCTCCACACATACGGATCCACCAACCAAAGATACGACTCTTGAAGAGTTCTTTCTTAGCCATGAAAATAAACTGCTTAGGACGAGCTGAAAAAGCCATATAAACAGGGTCCCACCAAGTTCGGTGCGGAGCAACCAAGATATAGTTTTCGTCCTTGTTCAATAATTTATCGCGATTGTGGTAATGGGCATTCCCATTGATAATCCATAGAAGGAAGACAACAAGCCCACGTAAATAAGCGTAAAACACGTTTTTACCTCTTTTTCTACAAGTTTTTTACTATTATACCAAAAAAGGAGCGCTTTTTTCATCGAATTTCTTTGTAAACTATTGAAAATGGTGTGGCACTTTCTAATAGTTTGAGCTATAATGTAACTATGAAAAAAAGTATTGAGATTATAGGGAAAAATAGAAAGGCACTTAATCTTTGCCTTATTATTGCAAACTTGGCTATTCTGGCTATCCTAGGATTTGTCCTATTCCAACGCCATAACACGAAATCTGAACAAGTAGCCAAGGCTGAAAAGACTGAACAAGTCGCTAATAGCACAAGCTCATCTTCAGAAAAAGCTAAAAAAGAGGATAAAACAGAACTCAAAAAAGGAAGCAACCACAGCATTGAGGCGTCTGACTACGCCTATGATGTCACTGCCGTTAATAACACTATCCGAGGAAAATCAGATGATGTTAAGGGTAAGGTAGTCTTTTTAACCTTTGATGATGGGATTGATCCCACTTTGACACCACAAGTCATGGATATCCTGAAAGAGTATGGCGTTCACGCAACCTTCTTCCACATCGGCTATACCATCACACCTGAAAATGGGAACATCCTCAAACGCCAAATTACTGAAGGACATGCCATTGCCAACCACAGTCTTAGCCATAATTTCAATCTGCTTTATCCAGGACGTGTTCCTAACCAAAGTCAGATTGTTTCTGAGGTTAACCAAACCAATGCCAATTTCCAAGCTATCTTAGGCAAGGACTTCAAGACAAGAATTTTCCGTTATCCTGGTGGTCATATGTCATGGCAAGGTCTAGAAAGTACTGATCATGCTCTCGCCAAGGAAGATATCCAGTGGATTGACTGGAACATGCTCTGTGGAGATGCAGAACCACTCTCTGTTCGTCCAACCACATCTGAAAGCATGATGGCTTATATGGACGGTTCACAGAAATATTTCCCTGAAACTACTGTTAAAGTTGTACTAATGCACGATACAGCTGGTAAGGAGCTCACTGTTCAGACCCTTCCACAAATTATCGAATACTTCAAAAATCAAGGATATACCTTCGGTGTCCTAGAGTAATCACTCGCAACAGTTCCTTTGGGAGCTGTTTTTTGTTACAATAAAAACTATGACAAATCCAATTTTAAAAGATGGAGAACGCATTGACCAGCTCTTCTCCACAGATGTGAAAATCATTCAAAATAAGGAGGTCTTCAGCTACTCTATTGATAGTGTCCTCCTCTCGCGATTCCCAAAAATTCCAAAGAAGGGGTTAATCGTCGACCTCTGTTCCGGAAATGGTGCCGTGGGTCTCTTTGCCAGCACACGCACCGAGGCACCAATTACCTTGGTTGAGTTGCAAGAACGCCTAGCTGATATGGCCAAACGTTCCGTAACTCTTAATCAACTAGAGAATCAGGTGACTGTTGTCAATGATGACCTAAAAAATTTACTTGACCATGCCCCACGATCTCAGGTGGACCTTATCCTCTGTAACCCTCCCTACTTTAAGGCGACAGAAACGTCCAAGAAGAATCTGTCAGAGCACTACCTCTTGGCCCGTCACGAAATCACAACCAATCTAGAGGAAATCTGCCAGGTCGCACGTCATGCCCTCAAATCTAATGGACGCATTGCCATGGTGCATCGTCCTGATCGCTTTTTGGATATCATCGACACCATGCGCCAGTATAATCTAGCACCTAAACGCATCCAGTTTATCTATCCTAAGATGAGACGTGAGGCAAATATGCTCCTGATTGAAGCCATTAAAGACGGCTCGACAGATGGCTTGAAAATCCTTCCACCTCTCTTTGTGCATAAGGAAAATGGTGATTATACTGACGAAATCTTTGAGATTTACTTTGGAAAAAAGGCTGAAGGTGAGTCCTAAACGATGACAGCAAAGGATAGCAAGGCCTACATGTATGTGGTTGAGTGTGCCGATGGCACCCTCTATACAGGCTATACCACAGACGTCGAACGCCGCCTCAAAACCCATAATGCAGGCAAAGGCGCCAAGTACACCAGAGCCCGCCTACCAGTTAAACTCCTCTACTCAGAAGCCTTCGCCAGCAAACCAGAGGCCATGAGCGCCGAAGCACTCTTTAAGAGAAAAAGCCGAGAGAAAAAACTAGCCTATATCAAAGAACACACGGAAAAATAACCGTGTGCTTTTTGATATAGGAAAACGCTCTATTTTCATAGAGCGTTTTCATTGTTTATTTATCACCCTTGTTACGGATAACAAATCCGTTTTTCTTTTCGCTTGAGGTACGGTGTGGGCGTTTATTGCCACGGTTTTCGAAGTCACGGCTATTCTTCTTAGACTTGCGTTTGAAGTCACGACGGCCACCATCTCGATCATCGCGGTTACGGTCGCCACGGTATCCACCACGACGGTTGTTATCGCGACCACGGTTGCCACCACGGCCACCTTTGCCGCCTTTACCGCCAAAGCCACCACCTGATGGTTTGAATGGCAATGGTTTTTCACGGGCAATTTCCACTTCTGGCATTGTCTCTGGGTCTTGAACGGTCAAGCTCAAGATGTAAAGTGCCAATTCTTCAGGAGTGAATTCTTGAGCCAATTTAACCGCGTCACCTTTGAACTTGTCAAAGTTAGAACGGATAGCTTCATCCGCAAAGTCGCGTTCGATCTTCTTAAGGGCAACTTTCTTCTTAGCTTGGAAGGCTTCTTGAGCTGTTGGTGGCTTAAGACCTTTCATGCGTTTCTTAGTCAAGTTTTCGATGATTCCCAAGTAACCCATTTCGTTTGGAGCAACGAAAGTAATCGATTGACCTGATTGGCCTGCACGGCCTGTACGTCCAATACGGTGAACGTAGCTTTCTGGGTCTTGTGGGATATCGTAGTTGTAGACGTGAGTGACACCTGAAATGTCAAGACCACGCGCTGCAACGTCTGTGGCAACCAAGATATCGATTTGGTCGTTCTTGAAGTCACGGATAACACGAAGACGTTTGTTTTGGTCAAGGTCACCGTGGATACCTTCTGCACGGAAACCACGAAGTTTCAAACCACGTGTCAACTCGTCCACACGACGTTTGGTACGTCCAAAGACGATTGACAACTCTGGTTGGTCAACGTCCATAAGGCGAGTCATGGTATCGAACTTCTCTTGTTCCTTGACTCGGATAAAGTATTGGTCAACGTTAACATTGGTCAATTCTTTAGCCTTGATTTTCACATGCTCAGGATCTTTCATGAACTGAACGCCAATACGTTTGATGGCATCAGGCATAGTTGCTGAGAAGAGAAGGGTTTGACGTTCTTCTGGTACTCGGCTAATGATAGCTTCAATGTCTTCAAGGAAGCCCATGTTAAGCATTTCATCAGCTTCATCCAAAATCAAAGTCTCGATATTATTGAGTTTAAGAGCCTTACGTTTGATAAGGTCAAGGAGACGACCTGGTGTCCCTACTACAATGTGGGCACCTGAACGGAGGGCCTTGATTTGTTTCTCAATGCTAGAGCCACCGTAGACTGAGCGAACCTTAACGCCCTTATCACGGCCAAAACGGAAAAGCTCTTCTTGAGATTGCACTGCCAACTCACGTGTTGGGGCAATCACAAGGGCTTGGATTGTATTTTCTTCTGTACGAATTTTATCTAGGGTAGGCAAACCAAAGGCAGCTGTTTTACCAGTACCAGTTTGGGCCTGACCGATAACATCCTTACCTTCAAGAGCGAGTGGTATCGTCAACTCTTGGATAGGTGATGGCTTTTCAAAACCGGCAGCTACAACAGCTGATTGGATGTCTTCTGATAGGTTTAAATCTGTAAATTTCAAAGTATTCTTCTTTCTATTTGAAGGCGGTGCGAAGCCACCTTATGAGACTTGGTTGTGTAGTATGTTAACTACCTGTATTTAATAGTCGTTTATTTTAACAACTCATCTAGTCTATCATATTTAAGAATAAAAAGACAGTGAATAACGTTTTAAAACCGCCTCCAATTTGAGAAGACGGTTTCACTCACTAATTATTATTTATGGACCAACCAACGCAAGTAGCGGGCCAAGACCAAACAAAGGATCGCACTACCGATAATGATGAAAATCCAGGCTGGACTGACAGTCATAAACGGTAGAGGAACATTCATCCCAAAGAAACCAGTAATAACGGCAAGCACTCCTAAAAGTACCTCAATAATGGACAGATTGCTCAAGTTGTTGTTCAAGTTGTTGTTTAGGATATTGTTATAAGAACCTGATAGGTGCTGTAAGACCTTAGAAATAAGATCCGTCATGGCAACCAACTGCCTGGCTTCAATCATGGCATCATCAAACTGCTCTTTTTCGACCTCATTGAGACGACGATAAATGGCGTGCCCCTTGATGTGTTCCAATAGAAGACGGTTTTGTGTGGCTGCAGCCACCAAATAGACCATGCCTATTTCCAAATCTGAAAGATCGTAAAGATTCTTACTCGTCGTTGTCTGTCTTAGGCGTCGACTAACCTCATCTTTTTGCTGATCCAAACATTCAATGACGGGATAGTAGGCATTTGAAATCATCTCAAGTCCTGCAAAGAGCAATTTGTAGATAGACAAATCCTCATGGTTATCCACATAATCTTGCATCTTGCTTATCACATAAGCGTTATCCTCGTTACTAATGGTCACCAAACGCGTATCTTGAACAATAAAGGTCAGAGGAATGGTTTCATAGTATTCCTTGTCCTTTTCAAGTGCCAGAACGTTATAGATAAAGGTGATTGTCCCATTCTCACGATTGTAGTCCATGTGGGCTCGTTCATTTTTATCCAAGGCATACTCTATGGTTTCCTGGTCAATATCATACTTGGTATAAAGGTAGGATTGCTCAGAAATAATATCTGAGTCAATATTAATCCAGTGACGCTTATAACCCAGTTCTTTTTCAATAAACATTTTTCTTCCTCATTACTTTAGCACTGCTGCTGCCAAAGCTTGTTGAATTTCAAAGACATTATTATCACTCTTAAATTGAAGGACCTCTGCGGGCTCCAGTGCTGATGAAATCCAAATCTTAAGTTCAGCATCTAGGTCAAAGTGCCCTGAACTTTCTACAGTAAAACGAGAAATCGAGTGATAAGGGATAGACTTGTAGGAAGTCTTCTTCCCGGTAACACCTTGCTTATCGACTAAAATCAAGCGCTTCTCTGTAAAGACAATCAAGTCACGAACTAAAACATAGGCTAACTCCACCTGTTCACCTGGAATTAAGATCCCCTCCAATTGGCGCTCAACCTTATCATTATCTTTTTTAGATGCGTTGCCAAGCAGTCCTGAAAAAAGTCCCATAGTTGTTTCTCCTTTTTTATTGTAAAGATAATCCTTGCTTTAACTATACCACAATTTTAGGATTTCAGACACTTGCAGAAATGGGTTTCTAGTAGTACAATTAAAGAGTCACAAGAGGAGCAATTGCTGAGAATGGCTAGCTTGATTTTTTCTTCAAGACTTGCCTAAACTCTTACCACCTGATCAGGTTAGGACCTGCGTAGGGATGTGTCTCAAAATAGATTGAAATAGAGGAACTTCTATGACGTCGTTTTGATGTGGCAAAAAACAGCCAATCAAGACGATTGGTATAGGAGGTTTTTTTATGTCGAAAACAAATATTCGACCAATGATTGAGGTTGCCCTTTTTGCAACCATTGCTTATATTCTGGACTTAGTTACTCAGCCCATGTCACTAGGCCCTTGGATTTCCCTTTCCTTTAAGATGGTACCTATCTTTCTCCTCAGTTTTCGCTGGGGCTTAAAAGCTGGTGCTATGGGCGGTCTTATCTGGGGGCTACTTCAAGTGGTGACAGGACAGGCAGCCGGTGGTTGGCTGACCTTGACACAAGGGTTTCTGGAGTACTTTGTCGCCTTTAGTCTGATTGGTATCAGTGGTGTGGTCAAACCAGCCCTTGATAAAGCCATTAAACAAGGCAATAAAGTCAAGTCTCTGATGGTGATTACTGAGGGGATTCTTCTTGGTAGCTTCGCTCGTTACCTCATTCACTTTATAGCCGGTGTCATCTTTTGGGGAAGCTATGCCCCTAAAGGACAAAGCCCTTATCTCTATTCATTTATTGTCAATAGCTCATCCTTCCTTGGAGAAACATTGGCCAGCCTCATCGTTTTCTTCGCCCTACAACGATTCCTAGGCAGGTTACTAAATACGGAAAAATAAAAGAAACCATAGGACAGTCTTAATTGACAGTCCTATGGTTTTTCTTGTTTTCATAACATATTACGACACGAAGTCAGACGGCTAGCTAGCCACAAGATAGGGGCTAGCGTCAAAAGATGAACGATTTACTTAAACTATACATAGTATTACGACATGAGAAAACGGAAACGATATTTTCCGTTTTCGAGTTAGTAAGGGACTTAGCCACGGTCCCATAGAACACTTCATAAATAACATCATCAAGATATTACGACACGAAATCAGACGAATCGATATTATTCGGCTGACGTAGTTAGTGAGACGGCTAGCTAGCCACAAGATAGTGGCTAGCGTCAAAAGATGAACGATTTAAAATCGTCATCTTTTGTGCCGTATTACATCTTCTCTTCCAATGTTACATCTGGATATTTATCCGCAAACCAACGGAGGGCAAAGTCATTTTCAAAGAGGAAGACTGGTTGGTCAAAGCGGTCTTTAGCCAAGATATTTCGACTTGATGACATGCGTTCATCAAGGTCCTCAGGTTGGATCCAACGCACAGTCTTTTTACCCATTGGTGTCATAACGACTTCAGCATTGTATTCATTTTCCATACGGTGTTTGAAAACTTCAAACTGAAGTTGACCAACGGCACCAAGCATGTATTCACCTGTTTGGTAGTTGGTGTAAAGCTGGATGGCTCCTTCTTGCACCAATTGTTCAATTCCTTTGTGGAAGGACTTCTGTTTCATAACGTTTTTAGCAGAAACTTTCATGAACAACTCTGGCGTAAAGGTTGGTAGTGGCTCAAATTCAAATTTGTTTTTACCTACAGTAAGGGTATCACCAACCTGATAAGTTCCTGTGTCGTAAACCCCGATAATGTCTCCTGCCACGGCATTTTCAACATTTTCACGAGACTCGGCCATAAACTGAGTAACGTTAGAGAGCTTCGCTCCCTTACCTGTACGGGTTAGGTTAACACTCATACCACGCTCGAATTCACCAGACACGATACGAACAAAGGCAATACGGTCACGGTGACGTGGGTCCATGTTGGCTTGGATTTTGAAAACAAAACCAGAGAAATCCTTGTTAAGAGGATCAATCTCGTCGCCATCAACTGTCTTGTGGCCATGTGGTTCTGGCGCAAATTTGAGGAAGGTATCAAGGAAGGTTTGAACCCCAAAGTTAGTGAGGGCAGAACCGAAGAAGACCGGCGTCAATTCACCAGCTAAAATAGCTTCTTCAGAAAATTCATTACCCGCTTCTGTCAAGAGTTCGATATCTTCTTTAGCTTGCTCATAGAATGGGTTGTTGGCAAAAAGGGTATCACCATCTTCAATCTTGGCAAAGCGCTCGTCACCCTTGTAAAGCTCCAAGCGTTCGTTATAGAGGTCGTAAAGTCCTTCGAAGGCTTTACCCATACCGATAGGCCAGTTCATTGGGTAGCTGGCAATACCAAGCACTTCTTCCAACTCTTCCAAGAGGTCGAGTGGCTCACGTCCATCACGGTCCAATTTGTTCATGAAGGTGAAGACAGGAATACCACGGTGTTTAACAACTTCGAAAAGTTTTTTGGTTTGGGCCTCGATACCTTTGGCTGAGTCAACGACCATGACGGCAGCGTCGACCGCCATAAGGGTACGGTAGGTATCTTCTGAGAAGTCCTCGTGCCCTGGGGTATCAAGGATATTGACACGTTTGCCGGCGTAGTCAAACTGCATCACAGATGAGGTTACTGAGATACCACGTTGTTTCTCGATATCCATCCAGTCTGATTTAGCAAAGTTTCCGGTTTTCTTACCTTTTACGGTACCAGCTTCACGGATTTCACCCCCAAAGTAAAGCAATTGTTCAGTGATTGTTGTTTTACCAGCATCGGGGTGAGAGATGATGGCAAAAGTACGGCGTTTTTTGATTTCGTCTTGGATACTCATAGTTTTCTTTCTTCTTTAAAAATAATCTTTTTGATACTTTTCCTTAGTGGTATGGAACGTCAGTAGCTGCCTTAGGAATTGCAAAACTTCCATGCTCAATAGAAACTGACAGGCAAAGGTTTTTACCAGATTGAAAAGTAAGATAGTTGTAGCACTTCTTTCAGAAAATTTCTGTCTTTTGAAAGCTACATTTGTTGTCGAGGCTTGCGATAATTCTCGCAGGCACAGCTCTTTTATTATATCCAAATTACAGTTTGAAAGCAATTCTGAAAGCGTTTTGTGTTAGAATAAAACTAGAATAAAACAAATAAATTGACAAAGCACGCTACCAACTTTCTGATAGCGTGTTTCTTCATTTATTTAATATTTCTCTTCAAAACGCTCCAGACCTTTTTTCATGATTATCATGAGAATAACCAGAGCTCCTGAAACAGCAAGGTATTTGACAAGTAAGGGAGTTCCCATAATAAATGGCGTGTGTTTAAGCATGCCATAGTTTCCACCGATAGTCTGATTAACTATTACCAAAGCTAAATTCAGTAATAAGGTGGCCACGACAATCAGCCGCTGGCTGATGGGATGAGTTTTATAACTGTTAAAGATTACATTCAGGCTATTGACCAATAGGGCATAGTGGCCAATTAGGAAAGAAAAGCCTGTGATATGAGGAAACTCATAGGGATCAAATACTGGATAAATCAATGCGCAGTAAGTCCCGACAACTCCCATAATAGCAAAATAGCTCTTTATCCTACTATTTTTTAGGAGGAGAACAGCAAACATGGCCATACGGCAATGGTAAAGGGGCAAACTAATATAAAGAGGAAAGCCCTGCCAGAGGTACCAGGTATAGAGGGCAAAGAGTTGAATGGCTTGGATAGTGAGAAAGGTCCAACGCCATATCTTATTCTTATGCCAACGCCAACTCAAGTAACTCAAGACTACCATCGCCAAAAGCATAAGCAAATAATAGGGCAAAGGTATCTGGGGTGGATGAGTTTGGGTGGTTGTCAAAAAATCCTTCATTCTCTTCTCCTGCTGAAACTATTATGCCTGCTATTATATCAAATTTCAGGGTAAAGCAAAAACCTGCTTGGAGAGCAGGTTAGAAAACTTAATCCTTGGCTTGGAGTTCTTCCACGACCTTGGCTAGATTCATAGAGTTAGAGCCCTTGAGCAAGATTTGATCGTGCTCGCCCAGGCTTTCTTTGATTTGCTTGACCATAGCGTCAAATTGGTCTTCGTTAGCTGTTTTCTTGAAATAATAGACATGACCAAGAGGAAACATTTGACTAGCAAGTTGTGACAATTCGGCAATGTCTTCACCGTAGAAAATCACCGTATCAATAGCATCTGGTGTCAGGCTTAGAATCATCTGTGTGTGAAGTTGCACAGACTGTTCACCGAGCTCTTTCATGTCAGCTAGGACAGCAATTTTCTTGCCTCCTTCATTCTTAGGAATGGCTGAGAAGGTCTCCAAGATAAGCTTCATGGCTGTTGGATTGGCATTGTAGACATCTGAAAGGATATCCGCACCATTAGCTGCTTTTTTCCATTCGGTACGATTTTTTGTGAGTTGCAAGTTAGCAAGAGCTGAGAGGATATTTTCCTCAGTTACACCCAAGTGTTTAGCGACATAGGCAGCAACCATGGCATTTGTGGCATTGTATTTTCCAGTGACTGGCAAGGTAACTTGTCCGTCTAGGAAGTTTGTTGAGAAGGTGAGGTGGTCTTTGAACTCTGTCAACTCAGAGACCGTAAGCTCCGCACTATCCCCAAAGCGTACCACTTCAAGATTGATTAGCAAGAATGGATCGACGATAGGATCACTAGGTACAAGCAAGAGGCTACCATCAGGCATACCGTCTTGCATTTGCATTTTACCTTGAGCAATCTTGTCACGGCTACCAAAGAATTCCAAATGAGCCTCTCCGATTAAGGTAACAACAGCTGTTTTTGGCTTCGCCAAGGTTGACAAGAGGTGAATGTCTCCCATGTGGTCTTGCCCCATCTCAAGGACGATTTTCTCCGTATCATCAGGCATGTGTAGGGCAGTATAAGGAAGACCAATCTCATTGTTGTAATTACCTTGGGTCTTGTAAGTACGATAGGTTGTGGCCAAGATATCATGAATCATGTCCTTGGTCGTTGTCTTACCGTTAGAACCAGTCACCGCAATAACGTCAACACCGGTCTTTTCAAGATAGTAGGCAGCTAGTTTTTGGAAGGCTTCAAGAGCATCATCGACTAGGATGTGAGCTTGATCAGCCGATAATTCTTTTTCTGTGAATGTCGCTAGAGCACCATTGTCAAAGGCTGTTTGGATAAAATCATGTCCATCACGTGCACCTTTGAGAGGCAAAAAGAGGTCGCCCGCTGTAATCTTGCGGCTATCAAACTCAATTTGGTTAATGGCAACATCTTCATAGGCTGTGACATCATTTTTAGCGCCAACAACCTTGGCAATTTCATGGAGTGTCAGTTTCATCTTAAAATCCTCTGTTTTATTTTTACAAGTCTGGCAAGAAATAAGATTTTCTTGCCCGCAATCACTCCCAATTATATCACAAATCAGGCTAGCTTTTGCTTGGGAGATGAATTTGTTACAATGGTTAATGAGAGGATTAGGCATGACAAAGAAGAAATTAATCACTCTCTCTAAAGGAGAGGAAAATATAAATAGCGACTGCCAAAGTATTGAAGAACCCAAAGGATGGCGCTGTGATTGGAGAAAGATAATCCCACTAGAGCCAACAGCTGAATTGATTATCTTAGTGCTGCTAGCACTGCTTTATGGTGGTTTTTATTATTACAAGCACTATACGGTCAATGAAAGCAATATCTACGGACTTTGGCAATCCGAAAACCACACGCTAGCCATTTCCTATGAACACATCCGTAGACATGGTGATACGAATTGGCAAGTCGTCCAGGATGGCAAAACGATAATCAATGTTGCAGATACTCGTACTATCAAAAAAATGAATGACGGAACACTCCATATTGAGGTCTATGCTCCAGAAAATATCCTCTCAAAACTTCCTCAAAAAGACGGTTACAATTACTTGGAAATGTATGTACGAAAAGGGAATCTCCTAACTTATGATGGCGAGTCCTACAAGCGTATCAATTCTGGAAACAAGACTATTACTTGGAAAGATGGTTCTACCAGCCCTTATGGTGAACGGAAAACCAACCTATCTACAATTGTTCAAACTATCTATCGTGGAATTCTGGGACTGGGCTTCTTCCTTGTTATTTTAGAGGCTCGGCAAAAGAGGAGAGAAAAGCTAAGTGAGACACCAAACAAACAGAAAATACGCTGACCGAAAGAAACTCAATCGAAAGTATCAGTCACAAAAAGCATATCGAAAAGAACAAAAACGTAAAACGGGATGGCGAGCACGCTGGGATAAATTTACAGACCGTCTAATCAATGTGTTTATGATATGTTTCCTACTCATGATACCGATTTTCATCGTCTATATGATTTTCTTTGACGATGGGGTTTCTAAAGATGGTATCTACGGTCTGTGGCAATCTGAAAATCATCAGCTTGCCATATCATATGAAGATGGTTCAAAGGGAAGTAAGCGTTATTGGGATATTGTTCAAGATGGAAATGTCCTCATTAAAGATGCACGCATTGATGATATTAAACGCTTAGAGGATGGGACCCTCTACATTGAAGTTTACGCTGAGGAACGCCTGTTTTCAGACCTTCCCACAAAGAACGGCTACAACTATTTAAATATGTATGTCCGTAAAGACAATTACTTGACCTATGATGGCGAATCCTACAAACGGATTGATGATGAAAACAAGAGCATTACCTGGAAAGATGGTTCAAAATCCCTTTATGGTCAACGAATAACCTTGTTTGATCGTCTGAAACCTTATATCGTATTTGGATTTATTGGTTCTATGATTTTGTATGCCATTTTTGTCGATTGGAGAATAAAAAGAAATCTAAAAAGGAAAAATAGGCTAAATGAGGCATCAACTAAAGAGAAAATACGCTGACCGACAGAAAATTAATATAAGTGACCATTCACAAAATGAATATCGAAGAACACAAAAGTACAAAACTGGATGGCGAGCACGTTGGGGTAAATTCAAAGACCGTTTAGTCAACATTTTGAGGATTTGTTTTCTAATCATGGTACCTATAGTCAACATCTATATTAGATTCTTTTATGATGGTATCAGTGAAAATAGTATCTACGGGCTATGGCAGTCTGAAAACCACAAGCTTGCTATTTCCTATAACGAAGGAGGAAGAAGTCGTAAGTACGATTGGGAGATTGTACAAGATGGAAAACTCCTTATCAAAAATGCTCGAATTCAGAAAATTAAAGGTCTTAAAGATGGAACCATCTACATTGAAGTTTACGCCAAGGAAAGTCTGTTTTCAGACCTTCCCACAAAGCACGGCTATAACTATTTGAATATGTATGTACGGAAGGATCATTATTTGACTTATAATGGTGAGTCCTACAAAAGGATTGATGATAGTGACAAAACCATTACTTGGAAAGATGGCTCTACCTCGGTCTATGGTGAACGCAAAACTTTTTTTGATTATATTGAACCATTTCTTTTTTGGGGAATGATGGGAGCCCTTTTCTTGTCATGTATTGTCATTTGTTGGAGAAACATAAAAAGCAAAAAGTGAGAAAAAAATCACCCTAAAACAAGAAAAACCATCCCTGCTTCTAGCTAAGCTAAATAGCCACGGGGTGGGTTTTTATTCTTATTAAGCAAGACTCGCCTCTTACGAAGGCTGTCAGTCTTATTTCACTTCGCCACCTTCAACCACGAGGTCATCAGCTTTAGCCGCATCACCGTAAGTTGGACGAAGTGTTTTTTCATAATCTTTGTGGAAGAAATTCTCTTTACCAAGTTTCTTAATGTCTTTATTGATAAAGTCAAGGAGTTCTTTGTTACCTTTTTGAACGGCTGGGGCAATGGTATCTGGGTTACCAAGTGATGTGATTCCTACTTCATAACCTTTATTTTCTAGAGCCCAAGCAAGAACTTCTGTATTATCAGTTGAGAAGGCATCGCCACGACCATCAAGGAGGGCTTGGTAAGCATCGCTATATTGGTCATACTTTTGCAATTTGATATTTGGGTAGTTCTTTTCAAAGTAAGTTTCAGCAGTTGTTCCCTTAGTAACAATCAAAGTCTTACCTTCAAGCTCTTTAACGTCCTTAATGACCTTGTCTTTAGGTGACACCACACCGATTGAGACTTTCATGTAAGGAAGGGCAAAGTCCACTTGTTTCTTACGTTCATCAGTTACTGTAAAGTTGGCAAGGGTAATATCTACCTTGTTTGAAATCAAGAATTCTGCACGGTTGGCCGCATCTACTGAGACGTATTTAGGTTTAACACCCAAATCTTTGGCCAAACGGTTCCCAAGTTCAATATCGTAACCTTGGTAAGCACCCTTGTTATCTACATAACCGAAAGGTTTCTTGTCCGCAAAGACGGCGATACGGAGTTCACCACTCTTCTTAATTTCTTCGATGGTACGTGCTTTGGCTGTTGATTTACCAGAGCTACTGTTACTTGAGCAAGCAGTCACTGCCACCAAGGCAAAGACGAGGGCTAATAGGGCAAAAATTTTCTTTGTTAATTTCATAAATATCTCCTAAAATATTATATTTTTACTAAAAACAATGGGTTACAAATAGGCACCAAACTGACTGAAATCAAAGACATTGAGGAACTCTTGAGCCCGCTGTGTCTTTGGATGATTGAAGAATTCTTCAGCAGTACCTTCCTCAGCAATGACTCCCTTATCCATAAAGATAATACGGTCAGCGATGGCACGCGCAAACTGAAGCTCATGGGTCACAATCAACATGGTCCGTCCTTCTTGAGCGAGGTCATTGATCAATTCCAGAACCTCACGAACCATCTCAGGGTCAAGCGACGCCGTCACCTCGTCAAAGAGGATAACTTCAGGATGCATGAGCAGGGAACGGACAATGGCCACACGCTGCTTTTGACCACCTGACAGTTGTCGTGCGAAGCTATGCTTCTTGTCCAGAAGTCCCACACGGTCCAAAAGTTTCTCAGCCTCCGCAATGACTTCTTCCTTATTACGCCCCTGAGCTTTGACCGGCCCCAAAATCAGATTTTGCAGGATGTCCAAATGTGGAAAGAGGTCATAACTTTGAAAGACCATTCCGATTTTCTGACGAATCAGATGAAAATCCTTCTTACTGCCAGTGATAGACTTGCCATCCAGGAGAATATCGCCTCCTTGAATGGTCTCCAAGCCATTGATGCAACGTAGCAAGGTCGATTTCCCACAACCTGAGGAACCCAGGATAACAACGACTTCACCTTGTTTAATATCCAAGGAGATGCCTTTGAGAATCTCATTGTCCCCAAAGGACTTTTTCAAATCCTTGATTTGTAAAATGCTTTCTGTCATCTTAATTCCTCCAACGATTTTCAAGATAAGTAGACAGCTTAGATACTGGGTAACAAATGGCAAAATAAAGAATCAAAATCGTGCCATAAATCCAGAAAGAAGCTGTTGGAATAGTCAGACGGTTACTGTCGATAATCTGCTGACCAACCTTGGTCACCTCAACCACGCCAATCAAAACCACCAAGGACGTCGTCTTAATCATCCGTGTCACCAGGTTAATAGCCTGAGGCAACAAGCGACGCAAGACTTGTGGGATAATCACATAGGTATAGAGTTGGCCATTGGTCAAGCCAAGGGCCCTTCCGCTCTCAAACTGGTGTCTAGGTAGTGACGTGATTGACCCACGCACCAAATCACCCATCTCAGCCGTTCCCCATAGGGTAAAGACGATAATAGCCGATAGCTCGCCTGAGATATTGATGTTAAAATTCCTAGCCAGACCAAAATAAACAATGAAGAGCAAGACTAACTGGGGCATGATACGAATAAATTCCAGATAAATACGTGACAAAAAACGTACAATCTTAGATTTAGAAGTCATGACAATTCCAAAAAGGGTTCCTAATAAAAGGGACAGAAGCACCGAAACGATGGAAATCCCAATAGTTACGCCTAAACCTTGTAAGATACGTAGGAAATTATTCCCCTGAAGAAGAACCTGAAAGCCCGAATCCTGCATAGCGTAACCTCCTTTCAATCCAACTAAAGACTAGAGAAATCGGCAGCAACATCAAGAGATAAGCCACCACCAACATGCCTAGAGCCACATCGGTTTCGTAGTAAAGACCAATCAAATCCTTAGCCACATACATCAAATCCGCCAAGGCTACCGCTGAGAATACTGACGTTTCCTTGATAAGGAAAATAACGTTAGCACTAAATGACGGCAACGCCACAGCTACTGCCTGAGGAAGGACCACATAGCGAAAGACTTGGAACGGCGTCAAACCAATAGACAAGCCCACTTCATGTTGGGTCTGACTAACAGCCTCTAGACCACTTCGGAAGGACTCCGCCATATAGGAACCACCCAAGAAAATCAAACCTACCACAGCACAAGCCTCTGAGGATAGAACCAAACCTATACGAGGCAAGCCAAAGTAGAGAAAGAAAAGCTGAATCAAGAGCGGCGTATTACGAGATAACTCAATATAAGCCGTCGAAAGCTGACTCAAAATCGGCACTCGGTAATGACGAATAACACTCACCACCAAGCCCAAAAGGAAGGAACCAAGAATCCCCAGAACGGCAATATGTAAAGTTAAAAAGAATGCCTTCTGATAAAAGGGCAAATACTGTTGAACAATGGACCAGTCCAAAACTTACCTCCTCATTTAAGATACAAAAGGCGTGTAAAATTCCGTAAAACAAATAGGAAACTGACGAGGTGTGCTGGCACACTAGGAAGTCTATCTTTTGTTCTAGGAATTTAGCCTATGTTCAATTCTACAAGATACAAAGGGCGTGTAAAATTTCGTCAACACTTGCTGACTGCCATCTACTTCTAGCCCTTTGACCTTCACTCGCCTCTGATAATCATTGTGATACGCAAATCTTCATCAAACACGAACGAATTGCTCTATTTCATTTGAAACGTTAGATTTATTCTACCACCTGTTAGATTATTTGGATAATATGTATTTTTTATCGAGGTGATAAAGAAAAGATATAAATAAAATCTAGATTTCTGTAAAGAAAAAAACACCTCAGTCTCAGAGATTTCTCCAAGACTAAGATGTCTGTGTTCTAGATCATATTTCTTAAATCAAATGGCTTTCACGTTTATCGAACATTTCTTGTCCCAAGGCTACCAATTCCTTGATAAGGTCTGAATAAGAAAGTCCCATATTTTCCCAAAGAAGTGGGTACATTGACCATTGGGTGAAACCTGGCATAGTGTTGAGCTCATTAAGGTAGATGGCTCCATCCTCGGTCAGGAAGAAATCACAGCGGGCAAGACCGCAACCACCTAGGGCACGGAAGGCCTTAGCCGCATAGGCACGCATTTGCGTCATGACTTCTGCAGGCACGTGAGCTGGGATGTCCATGGTAATCTTATTGTCAATGTACTTGGCTTGATAGTCATAGAAAGCCACATCTTTGACTACTTCACCTGGATCAGTCGTTTTGACATTTGTATTGCCAAGGATACCAACCTCGATTTCACGGGCAACCACACCTTGCTCAATCAAGATACGGCTATCATATTTGAGAGCCAAATCAATCGCTGCACGAAGCTCTGTTTCATTTTCAGCTTTAGAAATCCCAACAGATGACCCCATGTTAGCAGGTTTGACAAACACTGGGAAGGTCAATTTTTCAAGCGTCTCAGCTACTGCCGCTTCCAAATCTTCACCCTCGATGAAAACTGTGTAGGCAACCTGAGGGACACCTGCAACTTCAAGAATATGCTTGGTCATAATCTTGTCCATAGCCACACTTGATGACAATACATTAGTACCAACGTATGGCAACTTGAGGGTTTCGAGGAAACCTTGGATAGAACCATCCTCACCCATAGGACCATGAAGTACAGGGAATACCACAGCGCCTTCCTCATAAATATCGCTTGGTTTGATTGCCTGACTAGCCACTACTGTGTCATTAGTCATGAGCTTCTCGTCATCACCTGGTGTTTCTGTAAATTCTTGTGTTTTGATAAAATCACCAGACTGAGTGATAAAGTAGGTTTTAACCTCAAATGCGCTGTAATCCACCGCACGCATAACACTCTCAGCTGAGAGCACAGACACTTCACGTTCTGCTGAACGTCCACCGTAGAGAAGGATAAGGGTTTGTTTAGACATAGGTATACCGTTTTCTTTTCTTGATTTTCTAGTCTCAATTTTGAGAACATAATTACCTTAATCATATCACAAAAGAGAGGGATTTTCAAAAAGATTATGGGCAGAAAAAAACAGAGTAAATGTACTTTTACCCATCCATTTTACCCTGTTTATACTAGTAAATAAAATACATAAAAAGAAGAACTAAAAAAGCCCTATAATATATCAATTTGCTTTATTTTTAACATCAAACCAACTTTTGGTAATAAAAACAAACAAATACATAACTATAGAAATAATAATTGGATAATAAATAATAGTTCCATAATTCATCTGTTTGATCCCTAATAATAGAGCTTCTTTATGCATTAATACGAAGAAAATAATATTGAAGAAGACTGTGCTAATAAGCATGATAACTGCATATGTTATTGCTTGTACAGATCTAATAGTTACAGTCTGCTTATGTGATATTCCAATTCTCTCCCATTGCAGATTCTCTTCTTTTTCTTTGACTGAAGAAAGAACGGTAATAGAAATAAGATTGGCTATCACAACTACTAATGGTCCCACTACAAAAAATAGTAGAACAGCATTTATTTCAACTGATGCTGTTTTCTTTGCTAGATTTGAGTAGGCAATGTCAGAATAAATCATTAATTCTGATATTAAGATTGCTATTATCGAAATAGATACTGTTAATGACTTTAAATACTCTTTATCCTTCAGAATAATCCATTTTGCCATTACAAAACCATAAGACGAACGCCAAGCTAATAAAATTTTAGTTAGAAAAATTTGAATATGTGGTGAAATGAAGGCCAACAAAAACAAATGCATAACTAAGATAAGTAAGATTGAGTCATCCAATCTGAATAATAAGTTTTCATTAGGCTTGTTTACAGATACTGTGAAGAATGGAATAAGCAATTTTAACCAGAATCCTAAACTAATAGCAAAGCCTAATACCTTTATTATCTTAACAACAAAGTGGTTTTTAGAGTCAAATCTATCACCAAGCAAAACTGCATTCCCTAGAATTTTATATAAGTAAAGAAAGCTACCTATGAAAGCAAGTAGGCAAATTATAAGTATGGTCAAGAGGAACGCTGACATACTGAAATCAATCGGTATAGTTGGTAATAATTTTTCTCCACCCAGATATTGCGCATAACTGTAATAAAATCTTGCACAAAAAATTGAGAAAAAACTTCCTACTATACTTACTAAAAATGCAAAAATAGTAAGTTGTCCGCTAATCAATAACGACAACTGAACTCGACTTCCTCCATTTATTGACCATTGGCGATAATCCTCTTTTGCTAAATTCAAAAATAGTCGGATCAGACCAGAAACCAAAAATAATAAAGTAAATCCTCCAAAAAGAACTGGCCCTACAAATAATAAGGTCGGACTCCCAACATCTCGAAATACTTGCTGATACTTTATGGTACTAAATGCTACAGACAGACACATCCCAACTAATAAACTCGAAGCGAAAAATAGGGGGAACATTCCAAGCCACTGTTTTTTTGAATACTTAAATTGATAATAAATTAATTTGAACATTTTAAGTTAACCCCCACTATTTTCTATCTCTAATGCCTTATAAAGAGCTTCAGCTGTGGGGTGGAACAATTCCTGATAGATTTTGCCATCTTTCAAGATTAGAGCCCTATCTGTTTGACTTGCTAACTCAATATCATGGGTCACCATAATGACACATCTTCCCTCTTGGGCTAAATCAGCTAACATCTCAAAAATAATCTTCCTTGACGTACTATCCAATGCACCTGTCGGTTCATCTGCAAATATAATACGAGTTTTTGAAAGAATAGCTCTTGCAATAGCTACTTTCTGTTTTTCTCCACCAGATAACGAAGAAACCGGAGACATCAAATCAGCTCTAAAATTCATCTTATCTAACAATGTCTGAATATCGTCTCTACATACTTTTTTATGGGACAATCTAAGAGGCAAAGCTACATTCTCCAGAACTGGAAGAGCTGGAAGTAGGTTATAAGACTGAAAAATAAAACTAATATCTTCTCTTCTAAATTTTGATAATCTACTATTCTTTAATTGATAAGGATTGCAATTATTAACCTTTACAACCCCCTCTGTTGGTGCTGATAAACTCGATATACAATTTAACAAGGTTGACTTACCAGACCCACTTACTCCTAGTATAGAAACAAACTCACCATAGTTCGCTTCGAAAGAAATGTCTCTAAGAACCGAAATGTCTTTATTTTTATCAATTTGAAATTTCTTAGATAAGTGTTTTACTTCTACTGCAACTGTATTCATATTTTCCTTTCTATATCACTACTTACTATTTCTAAAAAATGGGAAAGAATTTTAGTTAATTTACACTCCCTTCCATTATACATGATAATACTCATCATTAATCTTGATCTTAATATCAAAAAAATTTACACGTTATCAACATTTTAGACTTGTAAATTATATTTTTTCTATTTAGAATATAACTTAAACATAAATTTTTTGACAGTTTGTAAATTTTTAGGATTTAATATGGTAAAGGGAACTCAAGAGAAGATTATTAACTCGTTCTTCAAACTAGCAGAACGATATCCAGAACGCTCAAGTTTCAGTATAACTGAGATCGCTAACGAGGCAAAGATTTCGAGACAAGCAATATATCAAAAGCATTTCAAAAGCTATGAAGAAATAATAGATTTCATCATGCAATCCATAGATACTACTATAAACGAACAATTTTTACTGTTCGAAGAGCACAATCTTTCAATCGAAGTTTTCTTTTCAAAAGTTATTATTCCAGAATTATATAAATATAGAGATTGGCTCCGCTGTATCTACTCTACATCTGCTATTCCTAATTGGCGAAATTATTTACGCGAAAAATATTCCAACTGGCTACTAAATGCACCTATTAACTTAAGCCACTCGTTCCTACATAACGACGCTTTATCAAATTATATTGTGAATTGTGTATTAAGTATTATAGAAACCTGGATTACTGAACCTTTTCCCACTCCCCCAGAAGTCTTTTCAAAACAATTTATTGAATTAATAAATACTCCTCTAAATAATCATATAAGTCCAATGAAATATGACTCATAATTATATATTATTTTTCTTCTTATTAATTAATAGTTAATGTAAAACTCTCTATGAAAACAGAATATGAAAAAACAAATATCGATTTTGATGTTTATTTTTTCATATTCTTTTGCTTTCCAGAGTTATCTTGCTTTACCATGTTACCCCTATTCACTGTTAACACTCTCATGACTAATATTTACACCTATTTTTAAGAGATCTATCTAGACATGAAATCTATCTTTACAAGTGCTAACTTAATAATAAAACTTTATACGAAAATAAATTCTGTTAATTTTATAAAATCATAGAAAAAAACAGCCTAAGAGCTGTTTTTTTCCTGTCTTAAATTTCATCACCAAGTTCGAACTTAGTGCCTTTGAGGGCACGTTTGAGAGACCACTTCCATGGTTTCCCTTCGATAGTGACTTGTTTGTTTTCGAGGTCAACTTGAACCTTGTCTACGCCTTTGACAGCAGAAAGTTTTTCAGTAACAGTGTTGACACAGCCTTGGCATTTCATTCCTGTGATGTTATATGTTTTTGTCATTTTTCTTTCTTCCTTTTCTTTAATTATTTTTTTAGTACACTCCTTTAATGGCGAGAGTTGTAAGCAATCGACACTTAGACTTTGCGACGTTTGAGGCGCAGAGCATTGAGGACGACTGAGACAGAGCTAAAGCTCATGGCAAGTCCTGCTATCATTGGGTCAAGAAGGGGACCTCCAAAGAGGTGGAGGACACCCATAGCTACTGGGATAGACAAGATATTGTAGATAAAGGCCCAAAAGAGGTTCTCTTTAATCGTTGTGATAGTCGCCTGACTAATTTTCAGAGCCTTAACGACATCCATGAGGTTGGGTTTCATAAGGACCATATCGGCACTTTCCATAGCAATATCTGTCCCTGATCCCATGGCAATACCGATATCGGCAGTCGCAAGGGCTGGGGCATCATTGATACCATCACCAACCATGATGACTGATTTTCCTTCTGCCTGAAGGTCGCTAATCACCCTAGATTTCTCTTGCGGAAGCACTTGACTGATAACGCGTTTGATGCCAACCTTTTGAGCGATAGCTTGAGCTGTTTGGTCATTATCCCCAGTCAACATGATGACTTCCTTGCCCATTTGATGAAGGGCTGCCACCATATCTTCACTATCTGCTTTAACCTGATCGGCTACACCAAAGAGTCCAATTAACTTACCATCTTCAGCTAGGAAAATAGGAGTTTGACCATCGGCCGTCAAGCTTTGGAAATCAGCTTGTGCTGAAGTCAAGTCGACTTTTTCCTCAGCCATAAGGGTTTGATTTCCAGCTAGATAAGTTTTACCTGCATAGCTGGCAGTAAGACCTCGTCCAGTCAAACTTGAAAAGTTATCCATCTCTAACAAGTCCAAGTTAGCATTTTCTGCTGCTACAAGGATGGCTTGACCTAAAGGGTGTTCGGACTTGGCTTCCAAGGATGCCAAAAGCTGTAAGGTTGCTCCACTATTGTCATAGGTATAGCTAGAAACCAACTGAGGTTTACCCTGAGTAATAGTTCCTGTCTTGTCAAAAACGAGGACATCAGCCTTGTGAGCTAGCTCGAGCACATCCCCACGCTTGTAGAGAATACCGTGTTCGGCACCAAGGCCTGTACCAACCATGATAGCTGTCGGTGTCGCAAGACCCAAAGCACATGGACAAGCAATAACCAAGACACTAACTGCTACTGTCATAGCGAAGGTAAAGGTTTGTCCCATGACAAAGTACCAAAAGAGACCTGAAACAAGTGCGATAGCCATGACAACAGGAACAAAGATCGCTGACACTTGATCGGCAATCTTGGCAATCGGTGCCTTGGTTTGTTGGGCATCCTCAACCAATTTAATGATTTGGGAAAGTAAGGTGTCCTTACCAATCTTTTCAGCCTCATAAATTAAGCTACCTTGACCATTAATAGAACCTGCAAACACTGGCTTACCAGAGGATTTTTCAATAGGGAGTGACTCCCCTGTAAGCATACTCTCATCAATCGCAGAGCTACCAGAAATTACCTGACCATCCACGGCTATCTTTTCCCCAGGTTTGACCACAATATGGTCACCAAGAACAACCTCATCCACAGGAAGCTTGACTTCCTTACCATCCCGAAGGACGGTTGCCTCCTTGGCTGACAAGTGCATGAGTTTCTTGATAGCTTCTGAAGTTCGACCTTTAGACAGGGTTTCAAAGTATTTTCCTAGAGTAATCAAGGTCAAAATAACAGCCACTGACTCAAAATAAAGTTGGTGGGCGTGATGGGCATGCCCCAATGAAATATGGTAAGTACCATAGAGACTATAAAGAAAGGCTGCCGATGTTGCCAAGGCTACCAAGGCATCCATGTTAGGATGACCCTTGGCCAAGGTACGAAAACCATTACTATAGAAGGAACGGCCCAACCACATGACTGGTACTGTCAAAACTAGTAGCACCAAGGCATAAGTCAAGGCTGCATGGTGAGGAGACAAGAAGTTTGGCACAGGTAGACCAACCATTGGGCCCATAGCAAGATAAAAGAGAGGAATGGTGAAGACAGATGACCAAATGAGGCGCTCACGTACCTTGTGAATTTTGTCTTCTTCACGCTCTTCCTGGCTTTTGGCTGTGTCTGGATTGTAAACTTCAGCTTCATAACCAGCGTCAGCCACAGCTTTTTCAATAGCTTCTGGACTAACCTTATCCCCAGCGTAATCCACAGACATTTTTTCGGTGGTTAGGTTAACCACAGCCTTGTCCACACCATCCAACTTATTAACAGCATTTTCAACATTGGCTACACAGGATGCACAGGTCATCCCATTAACCACAAAGGTTTCTTTTGCCATTTCCTATATCACCTCCATATGATGCCCACAAGCACATTGACCAGGCACACAGTCACAAACCACCTGATCCACAGGTTCTTTTGCTGCAAGCACGGCCTGTAACTTATCCACATCGGCCTGGGTCATCGGCGTCTTTGCCATGAGTTGACCCAACAAATCGCTATGTTTGGTCAAACAAATCTTGTCAAAAACAGCTTCTAAAGCCTGAAAATTCGCCTCATCTTCCCCCAAGCTAGCTTGATAGATAAACCCTCGTCCTTGACGCTGACTAGTTAGGTACCCCTTGTCCGCCAAACGTCCAAGCAAGGTCTTAACTGTCGAAGGCGACCAGTCTAGCTTCTTAGATAGAATTGCTATAATCTCTGAAGAAGTCGCCTGCCCCTTAGCCCAGAGCACTCGCATGACTTCCCATTCCGCAGATGAAATTGTCAGCATGATAGTTCCTTTCTGAATGTTATCATTCGTTTACTTTTGTAGATTTATTTTAACACTGCTGTGGAGATATGTCAAGGGTTTTGTTTACGTTTGTAGATTTATCTTTAAAAAACAAACACCACCTAAGAGGTGCTACACTTTACTAAGATAAGATTGAGTTGACGAGGCTACGTCCAAAATCCCTGCCTTCAACATACAAAAATTTAAACATGCCTAGGTAAATAACAGCCAAATAAATAATCATAAAGAGTATTGCTAGAGCTTTCTTGTGTGATAGAAAGAATGAAAAAATATGATTAATCATGTTCTGTGATGCCTTCTCTTCCTTTCTTTTTAGTTATAAAATCATTCTATAGCTTCCAAAAAGAAAAAAATAGTGACATAAATGTCACTAAACAGGCTTATTCATTCAATACGAGATTTAACCCTCAGCTTAACCCCTTATAAAGATACAAGGCACCAACCACAAGGAAAATCAGTGCATAGTGATTCTCTCCACGATAGAAAAATAGTAATGCTCCTATTAAGAAACAGACTCCTAGCATTACCCTTAATGATACTTTCATTTGTCTACCTTCTTTCTATAAGTAAGATGAAAATAAGAACAAGAGATAAATGGAATTGCCACTCCACACTCATAGTATAATACTGGAAACTAAGAAAATCAAAATATCCCAAAGAATGATTTTGATGAAAAAACACTCCCCATTTCTGGAGAGCATCGTCTTCTATTTTTCAAAATGTGAACCGAATGTAACAAATTCAGCGACTTCTTTTTCCTTACCGTCGTGGAAGTCACGGACGATTTTTGATCCTACGATAACACCGTCTGATACAGCGTTAAAGCGTTTGATATCGTCTTCAGTTGACACACCAAAACCTGTGAGAACTGGAATGTCTGCATGGGCAGTCAAGTTAGCCAAGTGTTTGTCAAGGTCATCACGGTAATTACCAGTCTTACCAGTGACACCATTGATGGCAACGGCGTAGATAAAGCCTTCAGCACCATCAATCAACTGTTTTTGACGGTCAATACCTGTAGTCAAGCTCACCAGAGGCACGAGAGCAATATCACTGTCTTTCAAATAAGGGGTGATAAAGTCAGCGTGTTCATCTGGCAAATCAGGAATAATGAGCCCCTTGACAGATGTATCTGCCAGGTCCTTAACAAAGGCTTCAATACCATATTGATAAACTGGGTTGATGTAGGTCATGATAACCAAAGGCACCTGTGTTTTTTGTTCTTGAAGCTTCTTGATGATAGCTGTCAAAGTCACATCTTTAGCCAAACTACGTTGTCCTGCTAGTTCAATAACAGGGCCGTCAGCCACTGGGTCAGACCATGGAATACCGACTTCGATAGCTGAGACACCACTATTTTCCAAGAGAGCAATGGTCTCAAAGAGTCCGTCTAGGCCTTTAGCGTGGTCACCCGCCATGATATAAGGCACGAAAATACCGCGTTTACTGTCTTTGATAGCTTGTAGGTGTTTTGTTAGTGTTTTTGTCATGGTTTATTTCCCTTCTGCTTCAGCTTCGAAACGTTCTTTAACCTGCATAACGTCCTTGTCCCCACGACCTGAGAGGCAGACGATAAGGCTTTGGTCTGGCGACATCTTAGCTGCCACTTTTTGCGCAAGCGCAATGGCATGGCTAGACTCAAGGGCTGGGATAATTCCTTCCAAACGTGACAGAAGTTTGAAACCTTCGAGAGCTTCTTCATCTGTAATAGAGTCGTAAGTCGCACGTCCAATTTCGTTGAAATAACAGTGCTCAGGACCAACCCCTGGGTAGTCCAGACCAGCCGAGATAGAGAAGGCTTCCATGATTTGACCATGAGCATCTTGGAGGACATCCATAAGCGCTCCATGAAGAATACCTGGACGACCTTTGGCAAAGGTTGCGGCATGTTTTTCAGTATCAAGACCCAAACCAGAAGCCTCAGCACCATACATGGCTACTGATTTATCATTAACAAATGGGTAGAACATACCGATAGCATTTGAGCCACCACCGATACATGCCATCACAGCATCAGGCAGTTTACCGCCAGAAATCTCTGCGTATTGACGTTTGGCTTCACGACCGATGACAGATTGGAAGTCACGGACAATTTCTGGGAATGGTGCAGGACCAAGGGCAGACCCCATGATGTAGTGAGTGTCATCAATACCTGCTACCCAAGCACGAAGGGCAGCATTTACAGCGTCCTTAAGCACGCGCGAACCATCTGTAACACTGAAAACTTTGGCACCAAGCAACTCCATACGGAAAACGTTAAGCGCCTGACGTTTAACATCTTCCTCACCCATATAGATTGTACAGTCCATGTCGAAAAGGGCTGCGGCTGTCGCTGTTGCAACACCGTGTTGACCTGCACCAGTTTCGGCGATGATTTTCTTCTTGCCCATACGTTTGGCAAGCAAAACTTGACCAAGGGCATTGTTAATCTTGTGGGCACCTGTGTGGTTAAGGTCCTCACGTTTAAGATAAATTTGTGCCCCACCAATATGATCAGTCAAACGTTTAGCGTGGTAAAGAGGCGTCTCACGGCCCACATAGTTTTTGAGGAGATCATCCAATTCCGCTTGGAAACTTGGATCTTCCTTGGCCTCACGATAGGCCTTGTCCAATTCAATAACGGCTGTCATCAGCGTTTCTGGAACGAACTGACCACCGAATTTTCCGTAAAATCCTTTTGCATCAGGTTGTTGATATGTCATGCTTTCACTCTTTCTATAAATGCTTTAATCTTATCTAAATCTTTGTGACCATCTGTCTCGACACCTGAGGACACATCCAAGGCATAGGGCTGGAAAGTTTCCTTGGCCTCTGCCACATTGTCCACAGTCAAGCCACCAGCGATGAAATAGTCCTGCTCAATCTGCTTGTCAGCCAAGAGCTGCCAGTCAAAGGTCTGACCACTACCAGCAATAGGAGCATCAAAGAGAAGATAATCCGCCTGGCTCTTAACTTGAGACTCACTATCTGAAATCTGAATAGCTCTAATAACTGGTACTGATATCTTTGGAATCAGAGCTTCATCAAAAGTTCCATGAATCTGAACGATATCTAAGGGAACCTGATTAATCGCTTCTTCCAGCTCCTCAAGACTAGGTGAAACAAAGACACCGACGATTTTTGTCTGCCCTGTCACCCCTTTAGCCAGCCCGTGAGCTTGTTCAAGACTCACTTGACGCTTGCTCTTGGCGAACACAAAGCCAATGTAGTCAGCACCTGCTTCAACTGCAGTTGCTACTGCTTCTGGTGTCGACAGTCCACAAATTTTAACCTTTGTCAATTTGCAACTCCTTGACCTTTTCAGCCACATTGTCAGCCGTCATAAGGGCAGTTCCTACCAGAATCCCATTAAAATATGGGGCAACAAGGGTAGCATCCTGACCTGTGAAAATAGCTGACTCAGAAATATAAACAGGCTTGTCCTTGAAATGCGTTGATAACTCAAGACTGGTATTGATATCTGTCTCAAAAGTGACCAAATTACGGTTGTTAACGCCGATGATTTCGGCACCAATACGATGAGCCACTTCCAATTCTGGCAGATTATGCGTTTCAACCAAGACTTCCAAGCCAAGGCTAGTCGCAAAATCATAGAGCTCCTTGAGACGAGCTTCTGGCAAGGCCGCTACAATCAAGAGAATGACTGTCGCTCCCGCATTACGGCTACGCACAATCTGTTTCTCATCAATAATGAAGTCCTTAGCCAAGGTTGGAATAGCCACCTGTGACGAAATTTCTTTCAAATAGGAAATATCACCCTTGAAGAAAACCTCGTCCGTCAAAACAGAAATCATGGCTGCCCCATTTTCCTCATAGGTCTTGGCCTGATCCACAATATCCACATCCAGGTTAATATCACCCATACTTGGACTAGCTTTTTTCACTTCAGAAATAATTTGCAGCTTGTTTTGATTTGACTTGAGAAACTCATAAAGACGATAGGTCTGGCGCAAGGGCTGCAAATCTTCCATGACCAACTGGGCCACTTCTTTTTCTTTTTGTTCTAAGATTGTTGGGAGAAAGGCTTTACTCATACTTGTACCTCTTGGAGTTGACGAAGTTTAGCTAGGGCTGAGCCATCCGCAATCAATTGGCGAGCAAGCTCAACACCTTCTTTAATGGTCGCAACCTTACCATTGGCAAAGAAGCCAAGACCTGCATTAAGCACTGTTGTTTCAAGATAAGGACTGGCTTCATTTTTCAAGACACTAAGAAGAATCTCTGCATTTTCCTTGGCATCTCCACCTGTGATATCAGACAACTCAACCTTTTCCATACCCAAATCTTCATAAGTGAAGGTGTGCTGACTGATGTGACCATCTTCCAAAAGGGTGTAGGTGTTAGTGCCATAGAGAGCAGCTTCGTCCATATTGTCAGGACCTGTGATAATAACTGCACGTTTACGTCCCAACTGTTGGATAGCATTAGCAACAATCTCTTGCAATTCCACACGGTAGAGGCCCATAAGTTGTGTCTCAAGGTCAAGCGGATTAGCCAGTGGTCCGACTAAGTTCATAATCGTTGGAATCCCAAGAGCTTGGCGAGCTGGACCGATAAAACGCATGGCTGGGTGCATGGTTTGGGCAAAGATAAAGGCCAAACCAACCTCATCAAGTGCTTTAGATAGGGTTTCTGGTGACGCCGAAACATTGATTCCAAGGGCTTCAAGGACATCTGCCGAACCAGATTTAGAGGAAATCGAACGGTTACCAGCCTTGGCCATACGAATACCACCTGCTGCTAAGACAAAGCAAACCGTTGTTGAAATGTTAAAGCTATAAGACTGGTCCCCACCAGTTCCACAGTTACACATAGCATCTGTGAAGGTCTCAGGCAAGACCGTCGCATGTGATTTGAGGGCACGCACAATACCTGTGATTTCATCTGCTGTCTCTCCCTTAGTTTTGAGCCCCATAAGGAAGGCAGCGATTTGGCTTTCTGAGACTTCATTTTTGAGAATGCGGTCAAAGACTGCTTGGACTTGGTCTTGAGACAAGTCTTGTCGGTTTGAGATTTGTAGGAATATTTCTTTCATATCTGTTTTCCTTTTAAAAATGGTTCAAAGTTTTCTGATGCACGAGGAGATGTTCTGAGCGTAGACCAATTTAGTCAAAAGACTGACCAACTAGCCTGCAACGATTTTCACAAAATTTTCAACCATCTTGAGCCCATCTGGACTTCCGATGCTCTCTGGGTGATATTGCAAACCGTAAATTGGTAGCTCCTTATGTTGAATGGCCATGATTTCTTGATCATCAGTTGTGATAGCTGTCACATCAAAGCCCTCTGGCATTTGGTTAACAACGATGGAATGGTAACGCATGATTGGGACATCATTGTCAATATCCTTGAAAATTGGCGATGGCGTTTCAAAAGTAATATTGCTTTGTTTGCCATGCATGACATTCTTAGCCAAGCCAAGTTTACCACCAAAAGTTTCCGCAATAGCCTGGTGCCCCAAGCAAATTCCCATCATCGGTTTTTTACCAGCGAAATCCTTAATCAAGGCTTCCATTTTACCCGCATCAGCTGGCCAACCTGGACCCGGTGAAAAGACTAGCCCGTCAGCTTTTTCTGCCTCTTCATAGAGGGTCTCATCATCGTTACGCAAGACCTTTACCTCTGTAAATGTCCCTAGGTATTGTGCCAAATTATAGGTAAAAGAATCATAGTTATCAACTAATAAAATCATTGGACATCTCCTATTCTTGTCATAGCTTTCGCCTTGTTAATCGTTTCGTAAAATTCATTTTCAGGAACACTGTCATAGACAACACCTGCACCTGCCTGAACATAGGCTTTTTGATTTTTGAGAATCATAGTACGGATAGCAATGGCAAAGTCCATATCTCCTGTCGCAGACAGATAACCAATAGCTCCCGCATAAATACCACGTTTTTCCTGTTCAAGCTCATAGATACGACGCATAGCACGAATCTTAGGCGCTCCTGACACGGTTCCAGCTGGTAGGGTTGATTTAAGAGCATCAAGGGCTGTCAATTCAGGCAAGAGTTGCCCTTTGACCACACTGGTAAGATGCATCACATAGCGGAAATACTCAACCTCCATATACTTAGTCACCTTGACCGCACCATTTTTAGCAATCTTACCAATATCATTACGTCCCAAGTCAACCAACATACGGTGTTCCGCAGTTTCTTTGATATCATGTGAAAGTTCATCTGCCAAAGCAGCGTCTTCAGCCTCATTGGCACCACGAGGGCGTGTTCCAGCAATCGGATTGGTTACCACCTCTCCATTTTTCACTGAAACCAAACTTTCTGGGCTGGCACCAATCACCTGATAATCTCCAAAATCATAGAAATAAAGGTAGTTTGATGGGTTGGTCACGCGCAAGTTACGGTAGTAATCCAAAGGATCTCCCTCAAAGTCCGCTGAAAAGCGTTGACTAAGCACACATTGGAACATATCTCCCTCACGAATGAGTTTCTTAGCCTTAGCCACCATGTCCATGAAGACCTCTTTTTCGATATGATTTGAAAATTGCAAGGCTTGCAAGGCCTGAGGTGTAAACTCATTTGGCGCCTGAGTCTGTAGGCTAGTTACCACCTTCCCCAGAGCTTGACGCACCGCATCGTTATCACGACCTGAGTAGATATTATCCTCAACCACATAAACCTTTTCCTTCTTGTGGTCAAAAATCAAATAAGACTCATAGATGAAGAAATGCATATCAGGCGTTCCAATCGTATCTTCAGGAATGTCCCCGATATTTTCATAGAGACCAATCATATCATAGCCTGCAAACCCGATAGCACCACCTGCGAAAGGTAGGTCAGACTTTATGCCCTTGACTGTTACTTGGTCCAAGTATTCGAAAGGATCCTGATCAATCGCCTTACCATTTTCATAAAGCACACCATCCTTGAAGGTTACTTCAAAGACCGGATTGTAGGCAACAATAGAAAAACGTGCATTTTCTTTCTCACGAGGAATGGATTCAAGGATAACCTTGTGTTCCCCCTGAACACGCATATAAGCCAAGATTGGTGTTAAGGTATCGGCTGGTAAAATTTTTCTCATAGTATTTCCTTTCAAACTGGTTTATCGAGAGTAATAAGACTGATACAAGACTCCTTTATAGGATGTATCGGCACCGTTATTGTTCTTTATTCACTTTCTCTTCCAAAGCAATAAAGGCTTGAATCATGCTTCGCCAAACACTTTCAGCCACATCTGGTGACAGGCCAAGCTCTAGTGCCTCCTTACGACGGTTAGCTATCACTTGGGCAACACGATTATTCGCCCGGACTGCGGACTTATCTCCTTTGGGCTTCAGCCGCCCTGCCTTTTCCACAAGTATTTGACGTTGGGCCAGGAGTCGAATTAACTGACTGTCAATATTATCAATATCACTTCGAATATCGTTTAATGCATCCATAATACCCAACCTTTCATTGAATAATGAAATAATACTCCTTTAAGGTAAATAGACCTTTAAAGATAAAAGTAAACAAAAAACCTCACAGAGAAAAACTCTGTGAGGGCATTAAATCTAGTTTAACACGGTACCACCTCAGTTAATGGTCTCAAAAAAACGACCATCATCTCTATCTCCTCTAACAAGGAGTTGCACGGTAAGGGGTGCCAACCGAGAAGAATATGTGTTACCTTCTCATTATCATCCAATCAGCCCAATGTTCGCTCATCTCGATTACCTACTCACAATCACCGCAGGCTCCCTGAAAATCTAAGACCAGTTACTTTCTGATTTACTAACTATTGTACTCCTTTTTAAAAAGATGTCAAGAATTTTCTGTTAATTTTGACAATTCCCCTCCTATAAGATTCGTCTATACCTAATCCAGAAAGTGAGATAGTCTTGTCCCTAAGCTACACAAAATAAAAAAGCCCCCAAAGGGACTTCTTGGGTTGATAAACAACGGCAGGGTGACAGTCCTGCATCTCTTTCAGACCCGAAGGTGCGGCGGCTGCCTCTTCCGCCCTCGTTGTTACTTCTTAATTATATTATATCACATTTTCTTAGCTCTACCAGCATTTAGATAGTTTTTCAGCTTAGAATCTTTAATCACAAACATGGTACGGACATTAAGTTTATCACATAATCTGACCGCTACCAAAGCATTACCATCAATACGTTTGATGTATTCCAAGGACTGGCCATTAGGATGGCGACCGATATAGTCCGGATGAGCAATAATCTCTGGAATACGTTCATAGGTGGCATCAAAATCACTGAATTCCTGGCGATGTTTTTCCATATGCTTCTTACGTTGTGCAGACAGCGTGATTTCTTCACCAGGCTTGTAGTCCAAATCAAAAGTTTTAATGACTTTTGGCGTCAAGTGACCTACTATTTTCATGCTTCTATTGTACCACACCTCATACATATCAAGGCTTTTCCTACTGTTCAGCTATCAAAAAACTCAAGCCTGTTACCAAGCTCGAGTTTTGCTTTATGCTTTTTGGAAAGCACCTTGTTTATAGCTAATCCAGAAGAAAAGTGGTGTACAGATAGCCATTGCGACCAGATAGATTGGTAAGGTATAGCTATTAAGTGTCGAAATCTCAATCACATCTCGAAGATAGTAAGAGCTAATCAAGAAGCCAAAGACTGAGTAGATAATCAAGGCCACACGCCCCTTATTCAACGGAATACAAGCACGAATAACGGCAAGGACACCCGTTGATCCCATCATATAGTAAGACAGCGTCAGCATATCCGTATTGCTCATGCCAAGATAGACCTGAGACAGATGAAAAATAAGAACACTGATAACCAACATCAAGGCATTAGGAATAGACAACTGGAGCGAACGTCTGAGGAAATGTTTCTCAACAGGACGAATATTACGTTCGAAGGTTAAAATAAACGGTGGAAAACCTTCGATAAATTGACCTGCCAAAGTCATCTGAACTTGAATAAAAGGGAAGACCAAGAGGTACTCTGCCTTACCAAAAACAATACTGGCAATACAGATAAGCCCCAAAAGGAAGGAATAAACAGTTTTAATGAGGAAAATCGGTGCAATGTGGGCAATATTATTAACCACACGGCGTCCCTCAAATAGAATTTCAGGAATGTCCTTAAACTCAGAATCCATAAGCACCAAGTTGGCAATCTGACGTGTTGCAGGATCTCCCTCTGCCATAACAATCGAACAATCCGCTTCACGCAGTGCCAAGATATCATTGACACCATCACCAGTCATAGCTGTCGTATGCCCATTGGCATTAAGGGTTTGGATTAACAACTTTTTCTGGTGCGGAGATACACGACCAAAAATCGCAGTATCCTCAGCCAAAGCCTCCAACTCCTCATCGCTGACCTTAGAACAGTCAATATAGCTTTGATAGTCGGCAAAACCAGCTTGATGAGCAATATGAGAAACCGTCACTGGATTGTCACCAGAAATAATCTTAAGCGTCACATCTTCTGAACGCAGGTATTCCAGAGTTTCTGCAGCATCCTCACGAATAGGATCGGCAATTTCAAGTAAAGTCAAAGCCTCGACGTCATTCGGCAAAATCATGGTCTCTGTATCAACACCTGACTGACTCCAAGCCAAAATCAAAACACGAGACCCTCGTGCCTGAGCCTGATCAACTGCTTTGGGATTTTCCTTAAGAAGCATCTCAGGTGCTCCCAAAAAGAGAGTTCCAAGCCCATTAACGCTCACAGCACCCCATTTACGATCGCTTGAAAATGGAATAACATCACCTACCTGATAATGATGTTCCAGACCCTCATAAGCATTTCGAATAGCCTGAGCTGTTGCATTTTTATCCTTGCTATGTTGCATATAAGCCGCAAGCAAACGCTCCAACTCCTCTTTCGTAAAACGCTCTGACAGTAGTTCCAGACCTTTAACTGTCATCTTTCCTTGTGTAATCGTCCCTGTCTTATCTAAACAAAGCACGTCTACACGGGCCAAGGTTTCAACAGAGTACATCTCTTGCACCAGGATATGTTTCATCCCAAGTTTAATGACAGCCGTCAAAAGAGATGTAATAGTCAAAAGGGCAATTCCCTTAGGTAACATTCCCAGAAGGGCTGTCGAACTGGTAACTACCGACTCTTGAAGGGAGAGCTGTTTAATCAAGTAAGCCTCAAAAAAGAGCGCAAGCCCAAACGGTATGACAATCTTTCCCGTAAACTTAGCAATCTTGTCCATATTATAAAGAATACGGGACACGATTGGCTTATGAGTCTTGGCCTCTAGCATGAGCTTGTTGGCGTAATTGTCCTCGGCTACGTTAATGACCTTAGCATAGACCTGACCGCTCACAAGATAAGAACCAGAGAGCAACTCCTTCCCATCTTTCTTTAGAATGTGATCACTCTCACCAGTCAGCATGGCCTCGTTAAGCTCGGCTATCCCATCAACAACCACGGCATCACTAGGAACCTGTTCACCCGCAGACAAGAGCATGACATCATCCAAGACAATATCCTTAGGATCAATAGAAACAAGCTGTCCATCACGCACCACACGAATCTGATCCTTATTCATGAGATTGAGCTTATCAATCATGCGACGGGCACGCAACTCCGTCATCATCCCCGTAAAGGCATTAAGCACAATAATCCCAAAGAAAAAAAGATTAGACCAAGCCTGAACAGCAATCAAGGCCATAAAGATTGCAAAATTGAGCACATTAAAGGAGTTGAAGACATTACGCCTAAAAATCTCCCAATTGCTGGAGCCAGTTTTTGCTTTAAAATGATTTGTTTTACCGGCATCTATCCGCCGCTTGACCTCCACCTGCGTCAAGCCTTGTAACTGTTTTTTCATAACTTTCATAGTAGCATAAAAATGAGGTGTTTTCAAAGGTTAGCCGTCATGAATAGCAAGGAAATAGACCTACTATATCGAATCACTATCCCCACCTTTTTCTATCAAATTAAGCTACTTTCAAATAGCAAAGGCAGAAGTCTCTACAAAACACTTCTATGCTATCCTTTTCTCTAATTAAATCTACTTTGGTAAACTAAATTAAACAACCATTGAAGATTGATAAAGGGTTTTGGTTGAGCATCAATCACAGGTTGAACGGTCTCTCTAATTTCTTTTAGGACTTTTCGTTGATTATACTTAATATTGTGATAATGTTCATCAAAAGCATGTTGGAGAGTAAAATTACGATTAAAAATATAACTTTCACCTGAGTCCGGGTAAAAGACTAGAGTACCATCTGAAAAACCTAATACAGACGATTCTGTTCCTTTTTCTCTAGTTATAGCGTACGTCCCGTCCTCATCATAGCTAATACCATCTATTTCCGGTGTATAAATCCAGCCATTATTCTCCATCAGCATAACAATATCCGGCTCTGTCCCCTCCTTATGAGGAATATGCTGAGCATAATAAACAGAGTGGTATTTTAAATTAAAAAAACTAAATAGGCTCATTCCTAAAATTGTAACCAGCCCTATAAATAGTCCTACAAAAATCCCTAAAATATTGCTTTTTTTCATTGTCATCTTCTCTTTCTTTTTCTCTAATTAAACCTACTTTGATAAATTAAATTAAACAACCATTGAAGATTGATAAAGGGTTTTGTTTGAACCTTCATAATTGGGGAAAAATCTTCCCTAATCTCTTGTTTAATTTTCGATTCATTAACTTGAATTCTTTTTGCTTCTTCTGAAAAATAACTGACGTGATCAAATCTAAACGTACTGTCAAAACCGATAGTCATATTATCCTTATCATATAAAAAGTATCCTAAGGATTTTGTTAGAGAAGATTTACTTTTAGTATTTATAATAGCGTTTGCTCCGTCATCATCATATCTAATATTGTCAATTTTAGGAGTATAAATCCAGTCCATATTCTCTATCAACATAACGAGATCCGGCTCTGTCCCCTTCTTATGAGGGATATGCTGAGCATAATAAACAGAGTTAGATTTTAAATTAATAAAGATAAATAGGCTCATTCCTAAGACTGTAACCAACCCTATAAATAATCCTACAAAAATCCCTAAAATATTGCTTATTTTCATTGTCATCTTCTCCTTCCTCTTCTACGACCAAACTTTAATTAAACCTACTTTGATAAATTAAATTAAACAACCATTGAAGATTGATGAAGGGTTTTGGTTGAACATCAATCACAGGTTGAACGCTCTCTCTAATTTCTTTTTGAACTTTTCGTTGATTATATTTAATAGTATGATAACGTTTGTCAAGAGCAGTTTGGATAGAAAAATCATGATTTAAAAGATAGCCATCACCCGATGCCGAACTAAAATATAGAGTATCACCTGAAAGACCTAATATAGACGTTTTCGTTCCTTTTTCTCTAGTTATAGCGTACATTCCATCATCATCATAGCTAATACCTTCTATTTCCGGTGTATAGGCCCAACCCATATTCTCCATCAGCATAATGACATCCGGATCTGTCCCTTCCTTATGAGGAATATGCTGAGCATAATAAACAGAGTTAAATTTTAAATTAATAAAGGTAAATAGGCTCATTCCCATGACTGTAACCAACCCTAAAAATAGTCCTATAAAAATCGCTAAAATATTTCTTTTTTGCATTGTCATCTTCTCTTTCTTTTTCTACGACCAAACAATTTCTTGATCGGATTAACAACAAACCATTGTACACTATTTTTAACAAGTCTCATAATTTAAGGATTCGTGGCTTTGTAACTGATCTAACATTTTTATGAACAAGAAAAAATCAAGTCTTAACAAATTCCTCCAATACTTCTCCTCACTTTGTTAATCAAGCTAAACATGGTATAATAGTTAAGATTTTTATACTACTTATTTCTGGGCAGAAGTGGGCAGTAAAATTTAAGAAACAGGGGCTAAACCCTTGATATGAAAGGAATCTAGAAAATATTATGATGAACATGCAAAACATGATGAAGCAAGCTCAAAAGCTTCAGAAACAAATGGAAAAAAGTCAAGCTGAATTGGCTGCTACAACTTTCACTGGAAAATCAGCCCAAGACTTGGTCGTTGCTGAATTAACTGGTGACAAAAAAGTAGTTAACATCACTTTCGCTGATGCTGTCGTAGATCCTGATGATGTGGAAACACTCCAAGATATGACTGTTCAAGCACTTAACAATGCTCTTGAACAAATTGACGAAGCGACTAAAAAATCAATGGGTGCCTTTGCAGGTAAATTGCCATTCTAAAAAATGAAAAGGAATCTCGCGGTTCCTTTTTCTATATACTCATCTAGCAACTCAGTCATAACATACAAAAGACTTGGACAAGAAGTCCAAGTCTTTTTGTGTTAGTCATATAAAAATTTTATTCTTCAACCAAGGCAAGACCTGACTGTGCGTCTTCTTCGTTTGCCAATTTATAACGATTCTTTTGACCTAAGTAAATACTTGCTGAATCCAATGAACCTTCTAAAGTAGGGTAATTCACATCCTCATTCGCTGTTTGGGAAGGTACAGGCCCTGAGATCAATAGTTCATCATCATTCTTGACATAAATCTGGTATTCTCCAACCTCGCTAGTTTGAGCTAAAATCTCATTCAACAAGTCTGGGTCAAGCGTTTGAGCTACTCCATCAACCACTTGATTAGAGTCTTGCTTATGCTCCGACGAATCCACTACCTCGGTGATAACGATGTAGTCAGGAGTTTCCTCATCTGTAGTCTTAGATTCCTCAGTTTCTGGCTGTTTTTGTCCAGGTGTTTCTTGCTTCTTCGTATCCTGAGCTTGCCCATCATGATTCTTCAAGTCCTCATCACTAACGGTTTGAACCATAGTCTTATTGGCATCTAAATCAAGTTTAGGAGTTTCTTTGACGTCAGCCGAAGCCCCGCTGGTACCCATGAATAAAGCCAGAGTCCCCAAAGTAGCAATCAAGCTGATTATTGCTTTGCCGATAAAACCATTATCTTTGTTCTTAATCATAAATCCCTCACTATTTATTTGGTTAGCTCTAACTGGCTAACAAGGCGTCCTATTTACTGCTGTAGGAGGCAAAAGGTTGGTTGAGCTGTTTGACCACCCCTTCACCCAGATAACAATATTAGCATGCAATCCCCTTGATTTCAAGCGTTTCTTTAATTTTTAAGCATTTTAAACAAATGACAACTTCATGTCTTAAAATTGGTGCTAATCTATTATCAGATTAGCTTTTTTACGCTATGCAAATGGTAATTTCTTTAAGTAGTACTTAGGGAAATAATAGTTGTTTTTTAGACAGATTCTTCAGAAAGCACTTTTGCTGACTTATCTCCAAAAAAATTTTATCGGATAAGAAAATTTTGTCAAAACACTTTAAATGTAACTATAAAAAAGAATTCTTGAGACAGGAAGTCGAATTCTAAACATCCTAAAATAAGATTAGGAACTAGAATTCCTCTATTAGTCAAAAGAATGCCACAACAAAAGGATTTAAGGGTAACTTTATGGAATGCCTCATAATAAATAACTAATCTTAAAGATGCATATCTCTCATTTAGATATATATTTTTAAGGTGTTTACAACTTCTTTAAAAATAACTAACACAAAAAAAATCATTACGAAAAGCCCTCTATTTCCCCATAAATAACTTTCCCCATATAGAAAATGTATCCTCCAAATTCAAAAAAAATGTCCGTATTCTGGATACGTCATTGCTAGAAACTATGAAAAAACTCTTTATCTATCATCAACTTTGACGGAAAACTAAATCCCCTTTGGCACCCCTATGATGAAGTATTTACCGACCTAAACTCTCCGATAATTATAGAAATTGAAAAAAATAGTATATCCACTCCGTAAAAGACTAAAAATAACCTAACTTTATAACTATTTCACCAAATCTTCACCTTACTCAAAGCTCATTTGAAATAGTATATTCTCATATGTAAGCGCTTCGTCCACATTTCTGTCACATGTAAGAAGAACCTCTCCACTTTTAACCCTTTTTTTGCCTCAAAACCTAGATATTCCAAGGAAAATCCGTTACAATAGAGTACGGAAAGATAGGGAATTATCAGCATCATTATTTTCGTATGAAAGGGAAATTCATGGCTTATATTCAAATGAAGCATAGCTATAAACGCTATAAAACCGGTGATCTGGAAATTATCGCAAACAACGACGTAAGCTTTGATATCGAAAAAGGGGAGCTTGTCGTTATTCTTGGTGCCTCTGGCGCTGGGAAATCAACCGTTCTTAACATCTTGGGTGGTATGGACACCAATGACGAAGGCCGCGTCATTATTGATGGTAAGCATATCTCTGAATACACAGCCAAAGAACTTACAACCTATCGTCGTGAGGACGTTGGCTTTGTGTTCCAATTTTACAACTTAGTTTCTAACCTTACGGCCAGGGAAAACGTCGAACTAGCATCTGAAATCGTTCCAAACGCTAAAGATGCTACTCAAACACTAGTCGAAGTCGGTTTGGGAGACCGCTTAGACAACTTCCCATCACAACTATCTGGTGGGGAGCAACAACGTGTCGCTATTGCACGCGCCGTTGCCAAAAATCCAAAGATTCTTCTTTGTGATGAACCAACAGGGGCTCTGGATTATCAAACAGGGAAACAAATCCTGACCCTCCTTCAAGAAATGGCTCGCAAACAGGGAACAACTGTTATTATCGTTACCCATAATGCTTCTCTAGCTCCAATTGCCGATCGTGTCATTCGAATGCACGATGCCAAGATTAAGAGTGTGGAACTTAATCCTAATCCACAAAAAATCGAGGACTTGGAATACTAGAAAGGAGCAACGTCATGAAAAAAACAACTTATTGGAAAGATGTTTGGCGAACCTTTGTAGCTTCTAAAGGGCGTATGCTCTCTATTGCCTTACTTATGGCACTGGGATCCTTTGCCTTGATTGGTCTTAAAGTAACTTCTCCTAATATGAAGAAAACTGGGGAACACTTCTTCAAGACGCATCAAACAGCTGACTTGAGCTTAATCAGTACTTACAGTATCAACCAAACCGATCAGGACCTTCTCAATACAATAAAAAAGAAGAATGTAGACATCGAGTATGGTTATTTCAAAGATGCTGTCGTCAAGGGGACGAATACGGCATTTCGTATCTTCTCTAAACCTAAGAAAATCTCCACTTACGACCTTATTGAGGGGAAACTTCCTACCAAGGACGGGGAAATCGCTCTTTCCTCAACTTATAAAGAAGAATATAGCGTTGGAGATAAGATTAACTTTTCTGAGCCAGTAGATAGCTCAGGGCAAAAACAGTTAAAGGAACAAACATATACCATTACTGGTTTTGTTAATTCCTCTGAACTTCTCTCTAGGAACCGTCTTGGTAATGCCAGCGCTGGTACGGGGAAACTAGATGGCTACGCCATTGTTCCAGAGACGGACTTCACCTCTAACGATTACATGATTGCCCGCATCCGCTACAAGGATTTGGAAAATGTTAGTCCTTTTAGTGAAGAATACGCAAATAAGATTTCTGAACGAAAGGCTGAACTCAAGAAACTCTTTAAAGATGAACCTGAGAAACGCCTAACTGAGATCAAGTCTCAGTCTCAAGCTCAAATTACTCAAGCTAAACAAGAACTTGAAACAGCCCTCGCACAGACCCAGCAAATGGCTACAAGCAACGCTGCTGAAGCTGCTAATGTCAAAGAAGCTACTAACAAGATTGAAGCCAAGCAAAAAGAACTCGAAGAAAGTCAAGCAATGGTCGATAATTTACCAGCGCCTAGCTATCAATTCTACTCTCGTCGAGAGATTCCGGGTTCTGAGGGATATGTTGCTTATGAAAGTAATATTAACATCATTCACGATGTGAGTAACATCTTCCCTGTCGCCCTCTACTTTATGGCAGCTTTGGTTACCTTTGTAACCATGGGACGCTTTGTTGAAGAAGAGCGTGGTAAGGCTGGTATTTTCAACGCCCTAGGCTACAGTAATTCGCGAATTATCCATAAATTCGTCATTTATGGTTTGATAACGAGTATTACTGGTACAACCGCAGGTGTTATTACCGGTCATACACTACTTCCGATTCTAATTCACAACACTTATAAGAGCGATTTGCAGCTTCCTGCTTTTGAATTGCACTTCTACTTAGGACTTACCCTTGTGGCCTTCCTTTTAGGTCTCTTATCTGCTGTGCTACCTGCCTTTGTGGTTGCCAAAAAAGAGCTCTGGGAAAAGCCTTCCCAACTCCTCCTTCCAAAACCACCTCGAGCAGGAGCTAAGATTGTCCTAGAGCGCATCACACCGCTTTGGAAACGTCTCAGCTTTACGGAAAAAGTTACCATGCGTAATATTTTCCGCTATAAGCAACGGATGTTTATGACCCTCTTTGGTGTCGCAGGTTCTATTGCACTGCTCTTCGCAGGTTTAGGAATTCGATCTTCTGTATCTAACCTTAACCAGCAACAGTTTGAAGACATCATTCACTATGATATGATTGTTGCCAAGCAACCAAATGCGTCAAGTGCTCTGGATGAGGAACTCACTAAACTCCTCGATAGCAAAGACGTCAAAGAATACTTGAATGTCCATTTTGAAACCTTGCAAAAAATTGCCGGTACCAATAAGGACACCCAAGAAATCTCAACTCTTGTCTTTAACGACCGTGACGAAAAACTCATTGACAGTTACGTTAGCTTACATGACCGAGACCGCAATAAGACTCTCAAGCTATCTAATGACGGAGCAATTATCTCTGAAAAAATGGCAAAACTTCTAAACCTCAAGGTCGGAGATACCATTACTGTGCAAAACAGTCAGGATGAATCTGTCAAGATTAAGATAGCTGGTATCACTGAAATGTACATGGGGCATTTCCTCTTTATGAATGCTAGCTACTACCAAAAAGCTTTTGGGACACCTTCAGTGAATAATGCCAACCTTGTTACTCTCGCTGAACCAACTAAGCAAAATGTTGAAAATATGGCAGCCAAATTCATCAACTTGCCAAATGTTTACGGTGTTGTTCAAAACAACAACCTTAAACTGCAAATTAGCACTATGGTCAATTCATTGACACAGGTTATTGGTATTTTGATAACGGTTTCCATTCTCCTTGCTGTGGTTGTTCTCTATAACCTAACTAACATCAACGTTTCAGAACGTATCCACGAACTTTCAACCGTTAAGGTTCTTGGTTTCTACAATAATGAAGTATCCCTCTACATCTATCGTGAAACTATTTACCTGTCTATCATCGGTATCTTCGTAGGGTTTGGTCTTGGACAAGCACTCCACCAATATATGGTAAGCATCATTCCGCCAGATCGTATCATGTTTGATCCATCTATCGGTTTGGCTACCTACCTTTTACCAGCTGTTCTTATCGGCTTCATTCTTATTATCCTTGGCTTCGTTGTTAATAACCGCCTAGCCAAGCTTAATATGCTCGAAGCTCTAAGTTCAGTTGAATAAGCTAAAAACGCCTGAGAAGTAATTCTCAAGCGTTTTTTTATATTCGATAAATTTATTTCGTTTTAGTCTTAGCCAACTCCAAACAGTAGGTCTTTACATGACAATGAGGACAAGTCAACTTACGAGTCCTTGGTGTATGTCCGGCAATGGCAAATTCTTTAAAACTTGGATCAAAGGTCCTATGACAATTAGGACAGAGGTATTCAAACTGCTTTCTATAGTGAAACATCACTAAATTCACTACTATAATATAAGCAGGACAGACAACAAACAAACCTCTAGGATCCTTAAAATAATAAATGACTATCAGTAGGGCTATGATATAAAGAAGACTCGCTAGACTGATGCTCCCAAATATTCTCAACTGCAAATGACGCCATGATTTTTGATTTTCCATAAGACGTGAAATGTCTGACAAATCTTCTAGTGAAAGTTGACGCCACTTAGCAGTTTCTTTTTGCAAGTGATGGGCACGTTTTAGTTTGACCTCTATTTCCTTCGAAGACTTTTCCAAGCTCTCGATTTGATCTGTCAACAAAAGCTCTAAAACCTGTTCCCTATTCTCCTCTTGCAAGAGTTTTTTGATTTGATTAATTGAGAAATCCAAATCTCTTAAGAAACAAATGACTTGCAGGCGTTCCAAGTCTGATTCGTAATAGATTCTCCGACCACCTTCTGTGACTTCAGACGGCGTCAAGATACCTCGTTGATCATAGTACTGGACAGTCCTAACAGACACTTCTGCTGCCTTAGCCAACTCCCCTGTTGAAAACTGCGACATCTCAGTCACCTCCTTTTAAGATTTTCTATCAAAGGAGGACCTTGGCCACCCTTGATACCTAGATTCTACCTTATAACGCAAGGTAATATGCAAGCCCTAACCCTAGAGGATTTTCTTTTCTTACAGAAAAAGTTAGCTATCACTCTTTACAGCCTTTACAGCTTCTGTAAAGCCCTAGTCGAAAAGGCCACCCAAACCTAAGGCAGCAAAAGGATTGTTACTGACTTCTTCCTGTTGCTTCAAAAGTTTGGCATTCTCATCTAATTCGAGAAACTTCTCGTAAATCTGTGCGGTCATACGAGCATCCTCCAAGCTGTTATGACCGTGTCCCTTGATTCCAAAGAAATCTGCCACGCTAGTCAACTTGAGGTTAACAATACCGTTCAAATCAGAAGCACGACGGTCAAAGGCCTCATCGAAAACATCTAAAGCATATTGCTCTTCCAAGTCTAAACCATTTTCAGCTAGAATAGGCAAATCTGATTTAAGAGCATTGTAGCCAATAAGTGGAGTGTCACCAACAAATGATTTAAAATCCGCTAAAACAGACTCTAGCTTTGGTGCCTTGGCAATCTTATCCGCTGTAATTCCAGTCAAACCATTGATAAAGGATTGCAAAGGAACATCCGAATAGACGAAAGAATCAAACTGGCCCACTTCCTCATGCTGATTCAGCTTAACAGCCGATACTTGGATAATATGGCTAATACCATCCACCGTGTTAAACTCCAAATCAAAGGCAATATAAGTTTCTAAATTTTCCATTTTAATCTCCTACAATAGTTAAAGCTGAGACTGAGTCCCAGCTTCTTTTTTATTTTCCAAATAGACGTCCAAAGAAACCTTTTTTAGAAGCTTCTTCTTGTTTGGTCTGGATTTCTTCCACTTGGGCCTTGGCTTCGTCAACCTCAACCTTAGCCTCATCAAGTTCCAGTTTAAGCTCTTCCTTGTCCTTCATAGCAGTCAAGGTCAATTGCTGCTGTTGATCAATTTGCTTGTCCTTTTCGGCGATTTGAACGTCTTTGACACGCAATTGGTCATCCATGTTAGACAACTGTTCGTCCTTAGCCTTCAACTGAGCATAGAGACGGGCAATCTCAGAGTTTTTCTCGTCTACAAGAATCTCCAACAACTCACGTTGTTTTGTTTCTTCATCGATTGGCTCATCGTCAAAGATGGTTTTCTTGTAAATTTCCTCCAACTTAATCAAGCCACTGCGTTTAACGACAGTAACCCCTTTAGCATTTTTTTCTAGATCTTCTTCTGGAAGTTGTTTGACACGATTATTGACTGCTTGACGACTAACACCAAGGATTTCAGCAATCTCGCTGACTGTCTTTTCAATACTCATAATAGCCTCATTTTCTCTTGAAATGTCTTACTATGAGAATATCACAATCACTCCTTTCTGTCAATTTGACTAGTTATTCTGGATACCTGAAGGACTTTTTTCCTTTCACTCTTCAAACAATTTACTTGATAGGAAGCTAAGCTTTTGGTAAACTATGTGTGGGTATAAATGTATATAGAAGGAAAGTCTTTGACTTAAACAATCGGTACTTCCAAATTGGGTTTGGTCGGTATCAGATCTGTTGTATCTAGGAATGGTGGGAACAATTCCACAAGGTTTGGGATTTTCATTCTTGCTCCAATTTTTGATGGTATTCGAGCAACCTTGGTTGCAAAACGACTTGATATTGAAGCATAAATCACATTATCTTCAACGGTTTGACTGTTGGAGTTTTTTTATCGTTACTTTACTCGCTTACTAAAGCCTCATATTACCATCCGAGATTGAAAAAAGCCCTAAATTATGCCATAATAAACAAAAGCAAAATAGAAAGAATGAGTCCTATGAAAAACTTCCGTGATGATATTAAGGTCAATGATTTGGCCCAGCCCTTCTTAGAGCCAATCGTCGAACAAATGACCACTGTATTCGATCCTGAGATTGAGCTAGACATTTATAACCTTGGTTTGATTTATGAAATCACTGTCGATGAAAATGGCCACTGCTACTTCCTTATGACCTTTACTGATACTGGTTGTGGCTGTGAAGAGACTATGCCTTATGAAATCGCTGAAAAGCTAAAATCCATTGACGGTATTAACTCTGTCAAGGTGGAAACCACTTATTCACCAGTCTGGAAGATGACACGCATCAGCCGTTATGGACGTATCGCTCTTGGCATCTCACCTCGAGGCGGAAAATAAAAGGAAAACCGATTGGACATTTCCAACCGGTTTTTTACTAGAGTAACAACAGACAAACCATTACTTGTCATCATACTGCCAACAACTGTCTCAGGATTTAATATCAAAAAATCACATCGAACAAATGTCCGGTGTGATTTTGTTTTATATCATATCATTAAGCTTTACCTGATTTATCCATGTTCCAGAAGTCGGTAACGGCACCACGTGACGCTGAAGAAACGATGTGAGCATATTTACCGAGGACACCACGGCTATAAAGTGGTGGTAACTCAGTTTCGGCTTTACGTTTCGCCAACTCTTCGTCTGAAACGTGCATCGTAATTTCTTTGGTATCTTGGTCAACTGTAACCATATCACCTGTACGGAGGTAGGCAATAGGTCCACCAACCTGAGCTTCAGGAGCAATGTGACCAACAACGAGTCCGTAAGTACCACCTGAGAAACGTCCATCTGTCAAGAGGGCAACCTTGTCCCCTTGACCTTTACCAACAATCATTGAAGACAATGACAACATTTCTGGCATACCAGGACCACCCTTAGGACCTACAAAACGTACAACAACTACGTCGCCATCAACGATTTCATCAGAAAGAACTGCTTCGATGGCATCTTCTTCTGAGTCAAATACTTTAGCGGGACCAGTGATGTTACGAACTTTAACCCCTGATACTTTGGCAACCGCACCTTCTGGAGCCAAGTTACCTTTCAAGATAATCAATGGACCATCAGCACGTTTAGGATTTTCAAGCGGCATGATGACTTTTTGACCTGGTGTCAAATCATCAAAGGCCTCCAGGTTTTCTGCAACAGTCTTACCAGTACATGTGATACGATCACCGTGAAGGAAACCATTCTTAAGAAGGTATTTCATAACGGCTGGTACACCACCAACATTGTAAAGATCTTGGAAGACATATTGACCAGAAGGTTTCAAGTCAGCCAAGTGAGGCACACGCTCTTGGAAATCGTTGAAATCTTCAAGTGTCAAATCAACGTTAGCTGCATGAGCAATAGCGAGCAAGTGAAGTGTCGCATTTGTTGAACCACCAAGTGCCATTGTGACAGTGATGGCATCTTCAAAGGCTTCACGTGTCAAGATATCTGATGGCTTAAGACCTAGTTCAAGCATCTTAACAACTGCACGACCTGCTTCTTCGATATCTGCTTTCTTCTCAGCTGATTCTGCAGGGTGAGATGATGATCCTGGAAGGCTCATCCCCATTACTTCGATTGCTGTCGCCATTGTGTTGGCAGTATACATACCACCACAACCACCAGGGCCAGGGCAGGCATTACATTCAAGATCTTTAACCTCTTCTGCGGTCATATCACCGTGGTTCCATTTACCGATACCTTCGAAAACAGAAACCAAGTCGATATCCTTGCCGTTAAGGTTACCTGGTGCAATGGTACCTCCATAGGCAAAAATCGCTGGAATATCCATGTTAGCAATGGCAATCATAGAACCAGGCATGTTCTTATCACAACCACCAATAGCAACAAAGGCATCGACATTGTGACCACCCATAGCTGCTTCGATTGAGTCGGCAATGATATCACGAGATGTCAATGAGAAACGCATCCCTGGTGTCCCCATGGCAATACCATCTGCAACAGTAATCGTACCAAATTGAACTGGCCAAGCACCCGCTTCTTTAACACCTTCTTTGGCAATTTGACCAAAACCGTGCAAGTGGATATTACATGGTGTGTTCTCAGCCCAAGTTGAGATAACCCCAACAATAGGCTTTTCAAAACTATCATCCGTCATCCCAGTCGCACGAAGCATGGCACGGTTAGGTGATTTAACCATGCTATCGTAGACAGATGAACGGTGTTTCATGTTATTTTCAGACACGATATTTTCCTCCATAGTTAATAACTATTCTAATTTAAACTTCTACTCCTATTCTAACATAAATTATCTAAAAAAACTGACCATTTACAAACTATTCTCCCTTTTTAAATTATGCTAAAATAAAGGCATGAAACATTTTGATACTATCGTTATTGGTGGGGGTCCTGCTGGCATGATGGCGACTATTGCCTCAGCCTTCTATGGCCAACAAACCCTTCTGATTGAAAAAAATAAACGTCTCGGTAAGAAACTAGCTGGTACTGGTGGTGGACGTTGTAATGTTACTAACAACGGGACTTTAGACGATCTTCTAGCAGGTATTCCAGGTAATGGCCGTTTCCTCTATAGCGTCTTTTCACAGTTTGATAACCACGATATCATTGCTTTTTTCGAGGACAATGGTGTCAAACTCAAGGTTGAGGATCACGGGCGTGTCTTCCCTAGGACAGATAAATCACGGACCATCATCCAAGCTCTGGAAAATAAGATTTGGGAACTTGGAGCTAGCATCCTCACCAATACAGAGGTTGTCTCCGTCAAAAAGGTTAATGAGCAATTCCAAGTTAAGTCTTCAGACCAGACTTTTACCAGTGATAAACTCATCGTCACAACTGGAGGAAAATCTTATCCATCGACTGGTTCAACTGGTTTTGGACATGATATTGCCCGCCATTTTAAGCTCCAAGTCACTGATCTTGAAGCTGCGGAAAGTCCACTCCTAACCGACTTTCCCCACAAGGCCTTACAAGGAATTTCTCTTGATGATGTCACTCTGTCCTATGGCAAGCACAAGATTACCCATGACCTTCTTTTCACTCATTTTGGCCTATCTGGACCGGCTGCCCTACGTTTATCTAGCTTTGTCAAGGGTGGTGAGATAGCTCATCTGGACTTTCTTCCCAACCAAAGCCAAGAAAATCTCAAGGCTTACTTTGAGGAAAATCGCGAGAAATCTGTCAAAAACACCCTCAAAGCTCTTGTACCTGAGCGTGTCGCTGAATTCCTAGCAGAAGACAAGGCTGATAGCAAGGTTAAACAACTGCATCCCAAAGACTTGGAAAACATTATCAGTCAGCTTAAGGGCATGGAAATTCCAATCACAGGTAAAATGTCACTTGCCAAATCCTTTGTGACTAAAGGTGGCGTTGACCTTAAGGAAATTAATCCCAAGACTCTAGAAAGTAAAAAAGTCCCTCACCTACACTTTGCAGGAGAGGTCCTTGACATCAATGCCCATACTGGTGGCTTTAACATTACTAGCGCCCTCTGTACCGGTTGGGTAGCAGGGATTCAGAGCCCTTGGGACTAAGGATTGAGTCCTCCTATCATAAAAAGCTGTTAAAACCATCTTCTTTTTAATTACTATACCTAAAAAGTGTCCCTTCTAAAACGGAAGGGACACTTTGTCTATTTCTCAAAGGAGAGGAGGGGATTCGAACCCCCGAGCCCCGTTAAGGACTACACGCTTTCCAAGCGTGCGCACTCGGCCTCTATGCGACCTCTCCACATCAAACGATTAGCCATCAATAGGCTAATCGTTATTTTTAATCAAGTTTTCAATAATTAATCTTTAAACTGAGCCTCTACTCGGTAGATGACCTGACCTTTTTCTGAGAACTTACGCTCGTACTCAGTCATGACGTTGCCCTCATAATCACTTGCATGAAGGTCCAACCAAACTTTGTTGATAACCATTCCATACTGTGAAAAGCTCGCCAAACTGTATTCGAAAAGTCCACGGTTGTCTGTCTTAAAGTGAATCTCTCCGTTTTTAGGCAAAATTTGCTTATAAGTATCTAGGAAAGTCTTGTAAGTTAGACGACGTTTCTCATGACGGCTCTTAGGCCATGGATCTGAGAAATTCAGATACATCATATCCACTTCGCCATCTTCAAAATAATTGGTCAAAGCTGAACCATCCACGCGCAAGAGCTTGACATTTTCAGCACTAGAAGCCAAGACCTTATCCAAGGCATAGCTCAAAACAGACAACTGAATATCAATACCAATGTAGTTGATGTCAGGGTTTTGTTGGGCCATACCAGTAATGAAGGCCCCTTTACCAGATCCTACCTCGATATGGATAGGATTATCATTACCAAAAAGCTCATGCCACTTACCTTTAGCAGCTTCCGGCTCAAGAATAACGTACTGAGGATGGTTAGCTAGGTGTTCCTCTGCACCTTTACGTTTTCTAACTCGCATGTCTACTTTCTAATATCTGTGCAAGGTCTCTCTGAATTTACGAAGTTCATAAATCTCTCGGTTGGCATGTTCCATATCACGACTATCAAAGAATTTTGAAATCTGTGTCAAGTATGAAAATTGCCCATACCAGTAAATCTTGTCCATCACAAGGTCATTGTTCTTATAGCCATAGTATGACAACCACTGGGGCCAATGTGCCAATGGAATGTAATGGCTGAGGATTTGTGCCACATCATACATACGATCTGTTAGACGTACAGAATCCCAATCAACCAAATAAATCAATCCTGAGGTTGTGATGACAAAGTTACTATGACGAGCATCTCCGTGAACAATTGTTGCAATCTCCGCACGAAACTCTGGAAGATGACGTTTCAAATCTCTAACAACGTCTTGAAGGAAGCCATTTTCACGCAATTGATAAGCGGCATTTTCTTCCCACTCGTGTAGAAGATCAAAAGGATTTTCAATATGATAATCCAACTGCAAAAGTTGATTAACCAAGTGTTTAGAGCGGTGCAAATTACCAAGAATTTGGATAATCTGTTTACTGTTCATGTCATGTTTGGTCAAAATACGACCATCAAGCCACTCCTGTGCACTCATCATGTCACCATTTCCCAGACGCTTAGCCCACAAGAGCTGTGGTGCAATCTGTTCCTTGGCAAGAGCTGCCAAGATTGGTGTTGTATTCATCTTCACAAAGACGCGATCTCCGTTTGGGTAAGTTCCCATATAGGCCTTACCACTATTTCCTTTGAGAGGAGTCAGGCTCAAATCTTTATCTGTTGATGTCACCTAGGCATCTCCTTTTTCTTTAGTCATTCGTTTCTATTTTAACTTATTTAATAGGTGTTAGTCAATCATCTTCTTAAGCTTGGCTGGTAGGTAAACAAGGCTCAAAACTAGCATAATTCCAACCAAGATCAGGCTAAATTTAAGATCGAAGAGGCAAATAGCCTGGACCAGAGTCAGCACAAGTACAATCTGAGTAATCAAGCGCTTAAGATTGCTCACCTGCATGTCTTTTCCAACTGGCATAAGGTTAGCCATTCTCTGATAAGCAAAGTGCGATTTAAGCGCCGTGAGCTGGAAGAGCAAAAGGTAGTCAAAAACAACCACAAGAACCATAGCCAGCCATTTTTCAGGAACCAAAAAGATAACTAAAAGCGTTAGGGCAAAAAGGCGTAGGCTAAGGGCAAAGTAATCTCCAGAACGCAAGAAGGCTCTTAGGTAAAGATTATACCAGGTATTTTCCTTGTCTTTCTTTGTACGTTTGAGAACACCATCCAAATAGGCACGACGTTTAACACTCGACGTAATCCCTTTAACATTGGTAAAGAGTGAAAAGAACTTCAAGATCGATTGTTGACGCTTATTTTCTCCTGCAATAGCTTCAGTCCAATTCAGTCCAGACTGCTTATAAAAAGGTTGAGCCTTTTTCTGGAAAATAACATACTTAAGAATAGCCATAGCCACAGCTACAAGGATAACTCCCCAAACTGGAAGTCTCAAGGCTAAAAAGAGAGGAATAACCAAAATAAAAATCAGGGTTTGTACTATTACCCAAAATCTAAAAGCACGTCCTGTTGCCTTCTTAACATGGTCTAGCACCTCTTCTTCCTTAACCAAAAGGTAGTGCTTGTCCGCAGGTTCTAGATAAGTCGCAATATTCCCCCAGAAAGGTAATAACAGACAAAGCATAAGCAAGCCAAGAATAATTGCCCACGGATTCTTTGGAAAATGTCGAAGCAACTGGCTATACTGAACCAAGACAAAACCTAGCAGAAAGAGAAGAACCAAGATAAAATGATCATTAAACACGTAGCGACTATACTTAGCACAGCGGGCATTGAATCGCTTGCTACGCTCCTTAAATAGCTTAGCTATCATGACAATTCTCCCTTAGTTAACTGCATGTAAATATCGTTAAGACTGGCACTATCGTCGCCAAAAGTCTGACGGAGCTCCTCGAGAGTCCCCTGTGCTAAGACCTGTCCATGGTGCAAAATCACAAAGCGATCACACATCTTCTCGGCTGAATCCAAAACGTGGGTAGACATGAGAATCGCCTTGCCCTTAGCTTTTTCCTCAGCTAAAAGCTCAATCAAGTCCGAAATCGCCAAGGGATCCAAACCTAGGAAGGGCTCATCAACAATGAGAAGACTTGGACCAACAATAAAGGCACAGATAATCATAACCTTCTGCTTCATTCCCTTTGAAAACTGAGTCGGGAACCAATCTAACTTTTCATCTAAGCGAAAGAGTTTGAGGTACTTGTCCGCACGTGCCATCCCCTCAGTCACATCAAGACCATAGGCCATCAACACCGTTTCCAAATGTTCACGAAGCGTCAACTCTTCATAGAGACTTGGCGTTTCAGGAATATAGCCAATCTTCTGACGATAGCTAGCTGGATCTTGTTGAATAGTTAACCCATCAATGGCAATCTGTCCCCCATAAGGTGTTAAGAGACCAATAATCTCGTTAATTGTTGTTGATTTTCCAGCACCATTAAGACCAATGAGACCAACCAATTCACCATCAGCCACCTCAAAAGTCACATCTTTTAGGACGGGAATATTAGCGTAACCACCCGTCACCTTTTCTAATTTAAGCATTATCTTTTCTCTCTTTGGTATGATATAATCTATTATAACAAAAACTCATGGAAAGGTCGTTATTATGGATAATTGTATTTTCTGTAAAATTATATCTGGAGAAATCCCTTCATCAAAAGTCTACGAGGACGACAAGGTTCTAGCCTTCCTCGATATTTCACAAGCTACAAAAGGACATACCTTGGTTATTCCTAAAGAGCACGTTCGTAACATCTTAGAAATGTCTGCTGAGACCGCTGAGACTGTCTTTAGCCGTGTTCCAAAAATTGCTCGTGCCGTGCAAAAAGCAACTGGAGCAATCGGCATGAATATCCTTAATAACAACGAAGAAGTTGCTGGACAAACCGTCTTCCACGCTCATATTCATCTCGTTCCTCGTTACGGTGCAGACGATGGTATCCACATGGGATTTGACGAACACGAACCAGACTTCGCTGCCCTGGCCGACCTTGCTGACAGCATCGCTAAAGAGGTAACAGAATGAAAATCGGACGCTTTCTAGCTCTTGGAGCTCTTGCCTACGGTGCCTACTACGCCTATAAACGACGTGAAGACATCAAAGAGGAAATCCTAGACCTCAACCAATCACGAGAAAATATCTCTCACGATCTGGACAATATCAAACGCAACCTTGACATCATCAAGGAACAAAACCTTGTTCTTGCTGACATCAAACAAGACCTCAACTATAAAACACGCGTCTTCAAAAAAGACCTCGAACCCCGACTCAACATCATCCAAGAACGCTTGCAAAAGTATCAAGGTGATGATAAAGAATAAAGGTAAGTAGCATCGGCTACTTACCTTTTTTATCAATGATGAAAACTTATAAAAAGTTTATGGATAGTGTAATAGTCACTCAATGTTCCTTTTTTTCACAACAGAAAGTATCATTCAATAATAAAAGGCACCACTAATCAGATTAAAGAGAACACTACTAAACCTATTTTCATATAATTACTATTTCTTTTTTAAAGCATTAATAATAGAACGTGTTGCTGATTTCGTTAAGCCTTGATTTTTAGGATGTGTCCTTAAATAGGAATGGACTTTGGTACCAGTATCTGAACGTGTGTAACCATTTGTATTAACAATCTTATTACTTAACAGTTTATCCAATAAATCCATTCTGCATCTCCTCACAATTAGTAATTAAAATTTATACTAAATGAATTCATTGTATCATAGTTACCATTCTGTATATTAGCAGTCCACCCAATATTTTCACCGCTCTTCATTTTATGCTTATAGTAGTTTGCTTTTTTTGCTTTTTCGTCTGATTCCTCAACTTTCTGTCCTGGATTAACTGCAACAAATTCTGATATAGATACTGACTGCTCTCCTTTCGGATCGATACTAGATTGTGACGAACTAAATGGTGTTGCTTCAATACTATTGTTAATTACAAAAGTTGATTTTATATTAATTTCTTTATCCGTTAAGTTATCAATAATAATATTTCCACCAGTTCTTGTTATTTTAATATTTTTATCACTATATAGTTCTTCCGTTTTTGCTTCGGAAGATTTGAGACCTACGCTCAAATCTTAGGAATGGAATTCCGTTAGGAAGTCGCTTCCGTCCGTAGCACCCAAGGAAAGTCTTAAATAAAAAAGAAAAAAACAGAGATGTCTACTAACATCTCTGCTTCATAATAGGATTAGGAGGTTTTATGCTTTTTATTTAGCATCTTTTTCTTTGATAACCAAGACACCATCTTCCATATCAGCTTCTAGGTGTTTAGCATCAAGGTTATCCAAGTGGAAGTCTGTGACTTTGTCACGGATTTGTTGTTCAACCACACGGCGGAGTGGACGAACACCCATGACTTCATCGTAGCCTTCTTCAGTCATGTATTCTTTAGCAGCTTCGCTAACTGCCAAGTCAATGTCTTTCTTAGAAAGCGTCTTGTTAACTTCAACCAACATAAGGTCTACAATCTTAGAAAGATCTTCTTTGCTCAAGTGTGAGAATTCGATGACAGCATTGAAACGGTTAAGGAATTCTGGACGGAAATAAGGTTTCAAACGATCCATAAGTTCTGGTTTATCAGCATCTTCTGTCAAGTTAGCTTCGTAACCAAAGCCTGCGTTTGAAGTTGCGATAATCACAGTATTCTTGAAGTTTACAGTGTTACCTTGACCATCTGTCAAACGACCATCGTCCAAAACTTGGAGGAGAAGGGTGATGACTTGAGGGTCAGCCTTTTCAATTTCGTCGAGAAGAACGATTGAGTATGGGTTACGGCGAACACGTTCTGTCAAAGTATTGCTATTGTCATCATAACCAACATAACCAGCTGTCGTACCAATCAATTTAGAAACGGCTGTGCGGTCGCTGTATTCTGACATGTCCAAACGGATAATGGCATCTTTGGTTCCGAACATATCAAGAGCCAATTGTTTAGCCAACTCAGTTTTACCAACACCAGTAGGTCCTACAAAGAGGAAGCTACCGATTGGACGGTTACCTTCGTCAAATCCTGCACGGTTACGACGGATGGCACGTGCCACTGCTTCAACGGCCTTATCTTGACCGATAACTTTAGTTTGCAAACGGTGGCCCATATCTTTCAAACGTTCGATATCAGTTGCTCCCATTTGCGATACTGGGATACCAGTCATACGTTCTACAGATTCAGCCACATCGTTAACAGTTGCAGTGACTTTAAGGTCTGCTGTGTGGTTAGCAATTTTCTTTTCAAGTTCTTCAATACGAACCTTAGCGTTTAGAGCTGCTTCGTAGTCTTCTTTGGCAGCTGCAGCTTCTTGTTTAGCTTTTTCTTCTTCAATTTCATGTTCAACAGCATTCACATCAGTCACTGGGTGTTGAGCAGCCAAGTGAGCAGCTGTTACATCGACAAGGTCGATAGCCTTATCTGGCAAGCTACGTTGTGGAATGTATTGTACAGAGAAATCTACCGCTGCCTTCAAAACATCATCTGGCAAGATAACATTGTGGTGTTTTTCATAAAGATCACGGATACCTTGGAGAATCTTGAAAGTATCTTCAGCAGAAGGAGCATTGACCTTAACTTCGTTGAAACGACGGGCTAGGGCAGCGTTCTTCAAGATAGTGTTACGGTATTCATCTTGAGTTGTTGCACCAATCACTGTCAATTCACCACGTGAAAGAGCTGGTTTCAAGATATCAGCAAGACCTTTAGACCCTTGACCATCGCCAGTGCTTCCGGCACCAAGAATTTGGTGGATTTCATCGAAGAAGAGGATAATGTTTCCAGCTTCTTTGACTTCGTTTACCAAGTTTTGAATGTTTTCTTCAAAGCTACCACGGTATTGAGTACCAGCTTCAAGTCCAGAAATATCAATTGAAATGATTTCTTTATTCTTGATAGCAGCTGGGACATCACCATTGACGATGGCTTGAGCCAAACCTTCAACTACGGCTGTTTTACCAACCCCAGCATCCCCTACAAGGACTGGGTTATTCTTTGTACGACGAGCCAAGATTTCGCAAGCTTCTTGGATTTCTTTGTTACGTCCGATAACAGGATCCAATTTACCTTCGCGAGCTTCTTCAGTCAAGTTACGACCAAGTTTAGCAAGAATACCATCTTGTTTAGGTCCTTTACCTTGTTGTTGAGTTGGGTTCACTGCTTCACCTTCATTACCAGGCAATTGACCTGTTTGACGGTAAATCGCAAATTCTTCAGGTGTCACTTCACGGCCGTTAATCATGTAGCGACGGTTTTCTGAACGGTAACCACCCATATTACCCATCAATTGATTGAAAAGATCGTCCATATTGTTAAAGTTGTTGTTCATATAATTACCTCGTTTTGTGTTTTCTTGTGAAATTTTTTAAGTGTTATTTTTATGTTAATGTGTTTTTTGACTTTTACTGACCAAAACCCTAAAAATTTTTAGTAGCTTCAACTACTCTCCTAATAATTTCAGGTTTTGCTCTTGGTAGGAGACTGAGAACTTTCACAGTCTTAAATAAATTGTCATTTAGCATAAGAGCCACCTTCTTTCTGTGAATCTCTCAATATAGCTAACTTCCAAGCCTCTTTCAGAAAGAAACTTGTAGATTAAGGAAACCTTTTTCCTTATAGCTTTATCATATACCTTTCATCTGCTTGGGTCAAGAATTTAGTTTTGACTTTTACTGACCTTTTTAATGAAAATTTAAGCAGACAAGCTGCAATCTTTTCATATCGATATATGGACTGTTTTGACAGCCTTCATAAGGATTTCATTTCCTTATGTTTATATTGTACAACATTGGTCAGTATTAGTCAATATCTTTTTTGACTTTTTTTGACCTTTGTCATAAACTTTTTTGCAGTCAAACCAAAATAACTTTATGACAAGTATTTAGGCAAGCACTGCAAGATTTATATTTATAAGGAAGCTAAATCCTTATGCGACTATCATACACCATTAGTCAGTAAAGGTCAATGGCTTTGTTTGATCTTTTTTGACCTTTTTGAAAATAATTTACGGAAAGTAAAAAAGCCTACCAAAGGTAGACCTAATAATGATCTTTGAAAGAGAGAAAGGCGACACTTTTACCATCAATCATATAAATCAAACGATTTTCAGCATCAATTCGCCGAGACCAAGCTCCTTGAAAGTCATACTTCAAGGGTTCTGGTTTCCCAATACCTGAAAAAGGATCCCGTTGAATGTCTTTAATCAGCTTATTGATTCGCTTAAGTGTCTTCCTATCCTGATTTTGCCAATAACAATAATCCATCCATGCATCTTCAGTGAAAGTGAGTAACATTTTCTACTCCTTTAGTGCATGCTCTTGAGTCTCTCCGGAACGCACCTGAGCCATTCCCCTTAAAACCTTGTCTGAAAGTTCTTTATTTTGAACAATACGCAATGTTTCTTGAATACTATCCCACTCACTCTTTGAGACCACTACAATATCTTCATCGGGATTTTTATTGACTACAGCTAGAGGTTCAAATTCATCATTAACCTTTTTCATATAATCCTTCAAATGATTTCGAAACGTTGAATAGACGACTGCTTCCATTAGCATACCTCATTTTCCTCTTTTCTTTTATTATATACCAAGAGTATAAACTTGTACAAGTTCCTGACAAGTTTATACTTTCTATAACATTTATTCGAAAAATTGTAAAATATAGTGCAACAAAAAAACTCATAGCTTTTCATTGGTGTAAACTGTAAGTAACCACACAAACAGAACCCGAGGAAACACTATGAGCTACTCCCATCTTACCATAACCGAGCGAATAAAGATAGAAGCCTATTTGGAATTAGGTTTGAAACCTTGCCAAATTGCCAACAAACTTGGCGTACATAGAGCCACCATCTCAAGAGAGTTAAGACGATGCCAAAATGGCTATTCCGCAGCCTTAGCACAGGAACAGTACGACCACAGGGCTAAACAAAAAGGTCGGAAGTCTTGTTTGACACCAGAGTTGAAAAAGGAAATTGAGGACGGTTTAAAATCCTCTTGGTCGCCTGAACAGATTTGTGGCCGCTATCAGCTTGAACAAAAGCCAATGGTAGCTTTTAAAACCATCTATAACTGGCTCTACGCCGGTTTGATTGATCTGGATTTAAGCGTCCTGCGTCGTAAAGGAAAGACTCGACAACCCAAAGAAACACGTGGGACATTTAGGATTGGCACATCAATTGCCAAACGTCCTAAAGAGGTCAGGAATCGTGAGACTTTTGGCCACTGGGAGCTTGATACTGTGGTGTCTTCCAGAGGCAAAAGCAAGGGCTGTTTAGCGACCTTTCTGGAGCGAAAAACGCGCTTTTACTTAGCTTTCAAGATACCAGACAGAACAGCCAAATCCATGTTTTTAGCCATCAAACAACTTTGTAAGCTATTTCCAAAAGAGGCTCTTAAAACCTTCACTTCAGACAGGGGAAAAGAGTTTGCCTGCTATCCTCTGGTAGAGAACTTAGGAATTTCCTTTTTCTTTGCGGGCGCCTATTCATCCTGGCAGAGAGGAAGCAATGAAAACGCAAATGGCTTACTAAGAGAATATTTCCCAAAGAAAACAGATTTAGCCGCTATCTCTGAGGAGGCTTTGAACAAAGCCTTATATGATATCAATCACAGACCGCGAAAATGTTTAGCTTACAGAACTGCTTGTGAAGCTCTAGAGGATGAGTTCGAGTAAATGTTGCACTTATTCTTGCAATTTATCATTCGAAAAAGATTTAAAAAGCATACCAGAGGTAGACCTTCTATAAAACTATTTTACTCTAATCGGTACACGTCCAAAGTTTTGTTCGCAAAGCTCGGGGTTACCTAATTGATAAACATTATCCGCTTGTTGTGTAAGCATATCCCAAGGTTCCCTTCCAATCCGAGCCACTATATCTACAGACTTTTTCACAGATTTGAGATGAAACTGCCCTTTTTGAGAAAATCCAAGGACATGAACAGCCTGGGGTAAAGGATTATCCACAGCTCCGACTAGGATATAGGTCAAAATACGACGTACCCGTGCTTTTGTATAGCGTTTGGTTGCTACCTTATCCACCAATTCCTCCACAGAAGAGGCCTCACGGATAGCAGCTTTTAAACGACTGGCAATCTCTTCATTCACCTGAAAAACACTGGTCAAATCAGGGTGTGTAAGAATCTGATAAACCAGCAATTGGAAATAATTATCCCAAGAGACCTGTGGAGAAGTCTGAAAAAGCTTGCTATTGGGCATGAACTTATCCACAAAATCACTATCTTGCTTGTGGAGACGTAGGCTGGTCGCTGAGGCGAAAGATACTTCCTTGTCTGAGGAATGATAGCCGGCCCCTTGTCTCTGAATAGGATTCAACTTAATGCCCTTACCAGCACAAGCTTTGGCATAGGCTAAGCCCAGGATATGATTGGGTGTATTGCCAGTAAAGGCTACACCAGCAAACTTTTCCCACATTTTTTGTGTCTTCTGTGGATATGATAGGTCACTCGGTAAATTTTCCACAAAAGCTTCCATTTCCTCAGACTTTTCAGTATAGACATTTGCTATAGCCTGGTAGTCTAAGACTTCTTCCGTGCCAAAAGTAAGGCTATCAACTCCCAGTCGGGACAAGATATCAACGGCCCCAGCAGCAAAATAATCGGCAGACTGGACTGACGTCAAGAAAGGCAACTCAACCACGAGGTCTGCCCCATTTTCCAAAGCCATCTGAGTCCTAATCCACTTATCCACAATAGCTGGCTCACCTCGCTGGACAAAATTCCCGGACATGGCAACGATTTTTACGCCTTCAGCCTGATCCAAGAGATACTTGTGGCCGTTATGAAAAGGATTGAACTCAGCAATAATACCTGTAACTGTCATAGGCTCTTACTTTTGGGCCACAAAGAACCAACGTGCACTAGTTTCTGTCGGTTCCTTATCCTCAAAATCGGCGTAAAGCTTGAAGGATTTGAAGCCAGCCTGCTCCAGCAAGATATCATAAGTCAAGACCTCATAGGTGCGTTCCTCATGCACCTCATCATGACGGCTAAAGCTTCCATCTTCCTCTTGGACAAAGAAAGTTAATTCATGGACAATAGAATGCGGAGCCGCATCCTCATAGGTATCCCAGAGCATAGCAAAGTCTTCTGCATTTTCATGGTAGGAATAGCCAGGGAAAACCTCATCCGTCTGATAGGTTGAGTGCACATCAAAGATAAAGACGCCATCTTCATTCAGTGCATTATAAACCTCTTTGAAGACATCCCCAACCTCTACTTCGTCCTGCATATAGCAGATAGAATCTGAGTAACAAGTCACAAAGTCGTACTTACCAGCTTGCGATAAATTCAACATGTTGCCTTCAATAAAGTCAATTTTCTGTTTGGCGGAAGCCGCACGCTTCTCCGCAATCTTCAACATATCAGCACTCAAATCGAGTCCAGTTACATCAAAACCAGCTTGAGAAAAACGTACAGATTGAATCCCAGTTCCACAAGCCAATTCAAGCAATTTCTTTTTATCCTTAGTCTTTGGCAAATGACGAAGCGAAAAATCCGTCCACAAATCGTAAAGACTATCATCCATAACAGCGTCGTAGACCGCCGCAAAAGTTTCATAAGTAGCCATAATGATGATACCAAGTCCGTCCGTAATCGGAATGAAAATTAGGGGGAGTGAGACAGAACGAGTTTTTTTTTAAAATCGTTCGTTGTCTCACCCCCGCAAGGCTGATTAGGTACTCTTCCGAGCTTAAAAAGCGAATGAAGAGTCCAATCAGCTACTGCGCCAAATAATAAATTTTAATATTGATTATTTGACATAGAACTATCTATTTTCCGACGATTACAGGACGGGTTCAAATCCTTTCTAAGATACAAAGAGCGTTAAAAGCAAAAAAATAGGAAACATTCTGTCATATCGCTAGATACAAAGGAAGTTTTTCTTTTTCTCACAGCTTTTAGCTCGTGTTCAGTTAACAAACCAACCAAACACAAGACTCTATCCTTCCTATTAAATCTTTAGTTTAAGCAACAAAACCCAGTTGTCGCCAACTGAGTCCAATTTCTTATGCCAAATAAGCTGACACATCCACCATTGGTGCTTCATGCCAGAGTTTTTCGAGGTTATAGTGTGCACGTTCATCTTCTGTAAAGATGTGAACAACAACATCGTTAAGATCCAAAAGAATCCAACCACCCTTGTTGTCACCTTCCATGTGACTAGCATCAAGGCCAGCTTCTTTCACTTTCTCACGGATGTTGTCGGCAATAGCTTCCAACTGACGGCTGTTCATTGCACTCAAAATAACAAAGTAATCTGTTAGACTTGTAAGGCCGTACAAATCAAGGGCAACAATGTCTTCAGCTCGCTTTTCATCAGCAGCTTTGACAACCAATTCAAGTAATTCTTCTTTCATTTAATCCTCTTTCATTAAAAAATCGTTTTGTAATCTAAGACATCTGCAAAACGTTCATCCCAAATGTTCTCGTAAAATTCATTAATCGTTTCTGCTGGAATGTCGTCTCCATCAAAGGTTGTAACAGTACCTTCGGGAACGACTAACTTGTAGCCATGTTCGAAAGCAACTTTAACGGATGTATCAACACAATACTCCGTCTGCATACCGCATAAGACTAGTTTCTCAATTCCTTGTTGATCCAAGTATTCCTTTAATCCAGTCTCTTTAAACATGCTATTGTATCGCTTCTGAAAAACCTTTTCATCAGACTGTCTCTTTAATAGTGGCGATAATTTCCAATCTTCCGAGGTTAGAGCCTCTTCCGTTTCAATATGCTGAATATAGATAATTTCAATCTGCTGTTTTCTAGCCTGATCTTGTAAATAAGAGATTTTCTCTAACAGCTTTTGTGTTTCAAAACCTGTTTCCACTAAGATATTTTGTACATCAATAATAATAAAAGCTGTTTTCACTTACTAATCCTCTTTTAAGTAATGCACAAAAGCATTATAGGTTTCCAAGGTTTGTGGGAAAATCGGCAAGGCCTGGTGGGCCAAGTGTTCTACCGTATGGACGGTTTCAAAAGCAACTGCCTTATCCAAGGATTGCTCAGCTACTTGTCTAGCTTCCTCTACCAAAGGGAAATTACGGTTATGCTCAATATAATCAGCCACATAGACAATCTTGTCTAGGGTCGACATGTCATGGCTTCCGACGGTATGGATTTCAATACTGCGTAGAATCTCAGAATCAGTTAAACCCAAATCTTCTTGAATTTTGTAAATCCCGACCATACCATGCCAGACATTATTTCCCCATTTTTTCAATTCAGGGTCGAGCTCATACTTATCGATTAGCTCTAAGAATTCCTGATCCGGAAGCTCCTTGGCATAATCATGAAGGAGGCCAGCCAAACCAGCTTTTTCAGTATCGTAACCATACTTTTCAGCAAGAGCAACAGCAGCTCGCTCAACACCCAAAACATGATTGAAGCGTTTAGGACTCATGACCGCTCGAACTTTTTCAAGGAGTTCTTCACGAGAATAGTCTAGATATTTTTCATAGGTCATTTATAGAGCCCCGCTTTCTTGATGTAGGCAAGTACAGACTGGGGCACCATAAAGTTAGGTGTACGATCCTTCTTAATGTAGGCTCTGACTATACTCGAACTAATATCCATAAGGGGCACATCCACCCAGATAACGGGATATGAGGTTCCAGCCTTATACTTAGGACGCTGAACACCAACAAATTGGACCATCTCAATTAGTTCATCAATACGATGCCATTTTGGTAGGTATTCGACCATATCCGCTCCAATAATAAAGTAATAATCCGTATCAGGATTGGCCTCTGTCAAAAGCTTCATGGTGTCATAAGTATAGCTGATTCCCTTACGTTCCAACTCGATGGTTTCGATGTCCAATCCTTCAATGCCGTTAATAGCCAACATAAGCATATTAAGGCGGTGTTTTTCATCAATAGTCTCTTTTTTATCGACATGAGGTGGCTCATATTCAGGCATGAGAAGAACTTCATCGAGACCTAACTGCTGACGCACCTGGTCCGCAACAACCAAGTGAGCATTGTGAACAGGGTTGAAATTTCCACCTAAAATTCCCACCTGCTTACGGCCAGTATCTTTGATTTCTTCTTCTAGTTGAACCTTTGTAAATGGGGTTACGAGATCCAGTGCCATGTACGCCTCCTCTTTTTCAAGCATTATACAACTGACTTAAGGCTAGCTGATGCTTCAAAAGTGTTCCTATACCTTAGTTTATCCTTCACCAAGCAAAGTCAGCAACTATTTTTGGATAGCTTTGACCTTTGGTGACAACTTACGATTTTCTTTTTTAGCTGACTCTTTATAGAGAATCAAGATACGTCCAATCTTAAGAACTGTATCACAGCCAATTTCTTCTTCCAAGATTTCAGCAACCTCATGAATATCTTCCATAGTGTTTTGGAGTAGGGTTACTTTGATCAATTCACGGGCATCAAGGGCGTTGCGAACGCTAGTTTTGATATGGTCGTTAAGACCGTTTTTCCCGATTTGTACAATAGGTTTAAGTGTGTGTGCTTCCGATTTGAGGAAGGCACGTTGTTTTGATGTTAATGACATGTTTATTCCTTTTAACTACTTAATTAAGTTTAAATAATCGCTTTTCGTACGGCAACGCCAACACCTTCTGGTGCCCAAGCAGCAACGATGGTTGGTTGGTCAGCTTTTCCTTGGACACGGATCCATCCTAATCCTGAGAAGACAATGTCTGTCTTATCTTTAACAGTAAATTCATGACGAACAAGTTTTGGAAAATCAGCCAATTCCTTTGGTCCAGGAGGCATGAGAAGACTTCCAACATGCTTATCATAGAAGGCATCTGCGCCTTCAAGTTTGGTACGATGTAGCTTCAAGTTATTATCAAAGAAGGCTGTAAAACCTTGCTTATTCCCATCAATAAAGTCAAAACGTCCAAGACCGCCTAGGAGTAAGCTTTGTCCTGCATTTAACTGGTAAGTTTTTGGCTTAATTTCCTTCTTAGGACTAACGTACTTGAGATCCTTCGCTGACAGATAGTGTGCCATCTGGTGTCGGTGAATAATTCCTGGTGTATCAAAAATATAGCTACCGTCATCCAATGGGATTTCAATCTTATCAAGGGTCGTTCCTGGAAAACGAGAGGTTGTAATAACATCTTTATCACCAGTAATTTCTTTGATGATGGCATTGATTAAGGTTGATTTACCAACATTCGTAACACCAACAACATAGACATCACGACCCTTACGGAGTTTTTCAATACGTTGAATCAACTCTTTAATGGCGTGGTGATTTTGGGCAGACGTCAACATGACATCCACGGGACGCATCCCTTCTTCGTGGGCACGTTCTGTCAACCATTGGGTTACCTTACCATCTTTTACTGATTTAGGTAGGATATCCTTTTTATTTCCAACCAAGAGCACATCATTACCCGAAACAAAGCGTGATAAGCCTGGTATGATTGATCCATTAAAATCAAAAATATCAACGACATTGACAACGAGGGCATCACTATCACCAACTTCATGAAGCAATTTTAAAAATTCATCATCTGTGATGTGGACATCCACAATCTCATTGTAATGACGAAGACGGAAACAGCGTTGGCAGTATAACTCACCTGTTTCTTCGGCCTTTTTAATAGAGCTAGCAGGTGTGAAACCTGCTTTTTCTTTATCTTCTGTTTGAATTTGGGCTCCACACCCAATACAAAATAATTCTTCCATTAAATTCCTTTGTTGAAGGTCATTGGACCATATGCTTTTTCAATCTTTTTCCACATGCGACGTTCACGCCAACGGTTAAACTTGGTTACCCAAGCATCTGATTTCACCAAAGGCTTGACCAAAATCGAGCGAATTCCAGCTCTGTGGCTAGCTCTGATGTCAGTCATTAGCTGGTCTCCCACCATAACGACCTCATCTCGATTAAAGTGGTAACGCTCAATCGCTTCATTAATGCCTTTAGTGAAAGGCTTCATGGCACGACTCACGAAATCCACATGGAAATTGGCAACCGCACGTTCAACACGTTCATATTTATTGTTAGAGACCACAACTACCGGAATATCAGCCTCTGTCATCTCATCCAACCAAGCACGTAGCTCAGGAGTCCCATCAGGGTTGTTCCAAGCAATCAAGGTATTGTCCAAATCGACCAAGACGGCACGAATACCGTGTTCACGTAGTTGGTCAGGTTTCAAATCATAAACAGCCTCCACCATAAAATGGGGCCTATAATCGTCTATAGTCATTTTCTCTCCAAAATGTTAGTTTACCTCTTATTCTACCATATTTTTAAGGTTTATGTGTGGGACTTAAGTCCTATTTTTTAAGAACATCCTTTACAGAACAATAAAGAAAAGAGCCACAATCACTCAGGCTCCATTCTTATCTTTGAATTTTTTCTTGTTTTTTAAGGGCAACTAAATTCTTAAGCGATATGATGATAACAGCAAGAACAATTAAAATCATCCCAACCACATCAATGGCAAAGAAGCGGTCCCCCATAATTAATACGGTCAAAATGACCGATGCTACGGGTTCTACCGAAGCCAAGAGACTCCCTTTGACAGCTCCAACCATGATCGTCCCCTTAAGGAAAACAGTGTAGGCAAAGACTGTCCCAATGAAGACCAAACCAAAAAGCGCTAAGAGATTTCCGCCAGTCAAAGGAAGCTTATACTTCCAGGCTTGGATAACAATCGGAAAGATTAAACCACCGAGCAACAGGCCTAAACCAATGACAATCAAACTACCCCATTTTTCAATAGCCTTAGCAGGCAGTAAGATATAAAGTGCATAGGTCACCGCCGAAAAGAGACCCCAGAACAAGCCCAGAGGTGTAATCGCCAGCTCCCTTATCTGACCATGCGTTGCGATGGTAAAGGTTCCCACAATAGCCATGATAATCGCCACTAGCTCTGCTGCTGTTGGGAACCTACGATATTTGCACATACAAAAGCCAGGATGATAACTGGGGTGACATACTGCAAGACCGTCGCTGTCCCAGCATTAGTGTATTGAATAGCACTAAGATAGGCGTACTGATTTAGTACCAGACCAAAGAGAGCAAATAAGGCGATACTTACTAAGGTTTTTCTATCTTTAATAGCTTGTACTAATTTGTCTCGCTGCCTAAAAAAGACCGAAGCCGTTAGTAAAATACCAGACAGAAGCAAACGTAAACTCGTCAAAAGATTGACATTAACACCATGAGCCATTAGGTATTGACCAGAAACTCCTGAAAATCCCCAGGCAATTCCTGCAGTTATGACCATCAGACTACCTTTTAGCGTCTTTGACATAGTCGCCTCCCAAATCTATTTGTTTCTGTTATTGTAACACAAAAAGGTCGAAACAAAACGGTTTCGACCTTTATCTATTCATTCGACCTTTATAAGCTTATTCTGGTTCAACTAAGATCTTAATTTGAGATTTATCTTGGGTCAATTCAACAAATCCTTCTTCAACGATATTCTCCAATTTAATTTTCTTAGTAACCAATTTATCAGCAGGGAAGTAGCCTTGTTCCATCAATTCCAAAACTTTAGGGAAGATGTGACGGTAGGCAATAATTCCTTTGAGAGATTTTTCTTGGATGGCGAATTCATTTGGATTGATGCTGGCTTCACGTTCCCAGATAGATACGACCATACATTCCCCAGCTTTATGAACAGCTGCAAGGGCTTGGCCTAAAACAACCGGAACCCCAGTAACTTCGTAAGAAACATCTGCTCCACCTCCTGTCAAACGATGGATAGCCTCTACGACTGTTTCCCCTTCTTCTGGGCGAACAACAATTGCTCCCAATTCTTCTGCTTTCGCTTGACGTTCAGGAGACAATTCAACCGCATAGATTTTTGATGCGCCTGCTGCACGAAGGGCTTCAACGATCAAAAGACCAATTGGACCCAAGCCAAAGATAACAGCTGTATCCCCAGCTTTCAAAGCAGATTGACGGACTGCATACACAGCTACAGCAGCAGGTTCTGTAAGAGCAGCTTGTTCATAGCTCAAGCTATCTGGAATCACATGGACAAGATCACCATCAAGGACACAGTATTTCGCAAAACCACCATCTGCAGCGAGGCCGACGAAGTTCAAGTTTGGATCAAGGTTATAATCGCCAATCAAGTTGTGCTCTGCAAGAATTGGTTCGATGGTTACACGATCGCCAACTTTGACACGAGTCACATTACTTCCGACTTCTACAATCTCACCAGAGAATTCATGTCCCAAAGTAACCGGTGCTTTTTGACCAGAATAAACATGTTCTTCAGTTGGAATGAAGATTGGTCCATCCAAATATTCATGCAAGTCAGTACCACAGATTCCCGTAAACTTGACCGCTACTTTTACTTGATGAGGTTGTACTTCAGGTACTTCCACTTCTTCGATACGAACGTCTTTCGCTGCATGCCAGCGAGCTGCTTTCATTGTAGCCATTTGATAATCTCCTTGTTTTCACGTTTTTTGTTTTCTTTTCAGGAAACCTTATATTTCAAATTGTAAACGTTTTCTTTTTACTTGTCAAGGAAAAACTGGACAAAAGAGATTAAAGAAGCACCTATAAGATACTTCCCTAATCTCAGAATTATATACGTTATTTCTTTTTGATTCGAGACACCTCTAGCCACCAACCGACAATCCAACCAAGGACTAAAAGATAATTTTCAAGAGCACCTATGGCGTTGACTGAGTGATGATGTTGAAGATAGCTAAGGAAATGATTGGTCCCAATTCCAAGGCCTCCAATAATCAAAGCTATCAGTGCAGCTCTCAGATAAAACCAATCGTACTTGAAGTTTACGGCAATCAGGATGACAAGGACTGCCACATTCCAAATACCAATCTCCCTCTGCCAACCAACTGAAATACCGTACCCCGAGTGACTTCCCATATAGGTTGGGAAGAATAGCTGAAAAATAATAGCACCAGTCATGGCTAGGATGACAAGGATAAATAGGACTCTTAAGAATTTGTTCATTGCTTGCTCCTAAAATCTTCTATAAAAATATTCCCAACTAGTCTAACACAAATATTGCAAAGAAAAAACCAACCTTTCGGCTGGTTGTTTATCTGTTACTCTTCTTTCAACTTAGCCAATTCTTGGGCAAGTAACTTGAGGACTACTTGTGGGTTGGCTTGGCCTTTGGTTGCTTTCATGAGGAAGCCTGTGAAGGCCTTGTCTGCATTCCGTTTACCTGATTTGAAGTCGGCTACAGCTACTTCATTGTCTGCAAAGACTTGGTGGATGATAGGGATCAAGACTTCAGGATCTGAAATCTGTACCAATCCAGCTTTTTCGACGTATTCACGCGCACCGCCACCGTTTTTCGCCAAATGAACGAAGACTTTCTTGGCAATCTTAGATGAAATGGTTCCATCTTCGATGATGGCAATCATTTCGACCAAGTTTTCTGGTGTCAACTTGATTTCTTCAAGCGTTTTGCCTTCTGCGTTCAAGAATTGCGCGACTTCACCTTGGAGCCAGTTAGACACTTGTTTGGCATCTCCGCCAAGGGCTACAGCTGCTTCAAAGAAGTCAGAAGTGACTTTCGTCGCTGTCAATTGGTTGGCATCATAGTCAGACAAGCCAAGCTCTGCCACATAGCGAGCACGACGGTCTTTTGGAAACTCTGGCAACTCAGTACGCATTTCCTCAATCCACTCATCTGAAATTTCAAACAATGGAAGGTCTGGTTCTGGGAAGTAACGGTAATCCGCTGCTCCTTCTTTGACACGCATAAGGATAGTGCTCTTATTAGCTTCATCATAACGACGTGTTTCTTGACGAATGACACCACCTGAACGCAAGATTTTCGCTTGGCGTTGCACTTCGTATTCAAGACCTTTACGGACGTTTGAGAAAGAGTTCAAGTTTTTCAACTCAGTCTTGGTACCAAATTCCTCTTGACCGTATGGGCGAAGGGAAATGTTGGCATCCACACGCATAGATCCTTCTTCCATCTTGACGTCTGAAATACCAGTGTATTGGATGACTTCTTTCAAAGCTGTCAAATAGGCGTAGGCTTCTTCTGGAGAACGCATATCTGCTTCAGACACGATTTCAATCAATGGAACCCCTTGACGGTTAAGGTCTACGTAAGAGAATCCATCTGTTCCGTGCGTGTTCTTACCAGCATCTTCTTCCAAGTGGGCCCGTTCAATCCCGATTTTCTTCGTTGAGCCGTCTTCCAATTGCACTTCAATCCAACCGTTGTAACCGATTGGCTCGTCAAATTGTGAAATTTGGTAAGCCTTTGGATTATCAGGGTAAAAATAGTTCTTACGGTCAAAGTGCATGTGCTGATGGATATCCATATTCAAGGCCAAAGCAGCCTTGATCCCAGCGTCCACAACACCCTTGTTCAAGACAGGAAGCACCCCTGGGAAAGACCAGTCAATCACATTAGTGTTGGCATTTTGCTCGTTCCCAAAGTGGGCAGAGGTTGGTGAGAAAATTTTTGAGTTTGTATTCAATTCAACGTGGACTTCAAGTCCGATGACTGTTTCAAAGTTCATTAATTGTCACCTCCGAAAATAAGGGGTTGTTGCTTGTGGTAATCCGTCGTAGCTTCAAAGGCAGCTGCAGCTTGGTAGATTGTTTCTTCAGAATACTTAGGACCAATCAACTGCAAACCAACTGGAAGACCTTGCGCAAAACCTGCAGGAATCGAAATTCCTGGAAGACCTGCCAAGTTGACTGGAATGGTCAAGAGGTCAGCCAAGTACATGGCAACCGGATCATGGTTGAGCGAATCCAAATCAAAGGCTACACTTGGAGCTGTTGGACCAAGGATAAGATCGTAATCCGCAAAGACTTTTTCGAAGTCTTGGATAATGAGGGTACGGACTTGACCAGCTTTCTTGTAGTAGGCATCGTAGTAACCAGATGACAAACTAAAGGTACCAAGCATGATACGGCGTTTGACCTCATCACCAAAGCCTTGGCTACGAGTGTTCACGTAGATGTCATCCAAGTTTTTAGCATCTTCTGCACGGAAACCATAGCGAATACCGTCGAAACGTTGCAAGTTTGAAGAAGCTTCAGATGAAGCGATGATGTAATAAACGGCAACCCCGTATTTAGAATGAGGTAGGCTGACTTCTTCGACAGTTGCTCCCAATTTTTCAAAGTGTTTAGCAGCGTTAAGGATAGTTTCCTTGACTTCTGGGTCAATCCCTTCACCGAGGTATTCCTTAGGGAGGGCAATCTTCATGCCTTTGATGTCTTGACCAATCTTAGAAGTGAAGTCTGCTACACGAACAGGTGCAGAAGTTGAATCCTTGGCATCTTCACTGGCAATGACATTGAGTAATTGGGCATTTTCCTTAACCGTCGGTGAGAAAGTACCAATTTGGTCAAGTGAGCTACCAAAGGCAATAAGACCGAAACGAGAAACCGTTCCGTAAGTTGGTTTGAGACCTACGATTCCGTTGAAGGCAGCTGGTTGGCGGATAGAACCACCTGTATCTGAACCAAGTGACAAGCGGACTTGTCCTGAAGCGACAGAAGCTGCTGAACCACTAGAAGATCCACCAGGAACCTTACTGTGGTCCCAAGCATTTTTAGTCGCCCCATAGTAAGATGTTTCACCAGATCCACCCATAGCAAATTCATCCATGTTGGTCTTCCCGATGACAATCATATCTTTGGCTTTTGCATTGGCAACAGCTGTCGCATCAAAGATAGGCTCGTAGTTGTAGAGCATTTTTGAAGCCGCAGTCGTCAAGATACCATCTGTTGAGATATTGTCTTTGACAGCGAGTGGAATCCCTGACAAGAGGTTATCTTTATCAATTCCTTTTTCGTCAATAGCCTTAGCTTGGGAAAGTGCTGCTTCTTCAGCCACCGTCACAAAGGCATTGACCGCTTCTTCACGCACCTTGATATCGTCAAGTGTCGCTTGGGTCAATTCGGTTGCTGAAATTTCCTTAGAGACAAGGAGGTCGTGCAACTCTTCAATGGTTTTATTGTTGAATGACATTAGGCATCTCCTCCATCTTCTAGGATAGCTGGTACCTTGATGTAGTAGTTATCTTTTTCAGGTACATTTTTAAACAAGCGGTCGCGGTCTGTCCCTTTTTCAGCAACATCCGGACGCAATACGGTCTTACGATCAGCCATAGTCGTTGTTGGGGCAACACCTGTTGTGTCCACTTCTTCCAACAATTCCACCATGTCGACAATTTTAGACAAGGTTGTCGCAAACTCAGCTGTCTCTTCTGGAGAGAATTTCAATTTTGAAAGATTGGCAACGTGGGTTACCTCTTCTTGCGTAATTTTCATCTTGCTTCCTTTCGTGAAATGATGATTTTTCAATACGTTCTATTTTACCATAATTAGGCCTATTTTGCTTGGAGGATAAAAAAACTGTAGTAACTTTTTTGTCACTACAGTTTACAGAGATAGAGCTTTTTCAAAACACTTATCGTATGGCTATCAAGAGCTTTCTCCAGACTTCTAAAATTTCTGGTTTCAAATACTGTTTTGCCAGGTCATATGAGGCTCGGTGCATAGACTCAAGATCACTTTCTAAGGCAAATACAATCTTGTCGGCCATCTGAGAAACGAGTAGGTCCTCATCCAAAGTCTCGCTATAAGGAACCAGAAAACCATTTTTACCATCTTTGATGAAAGTTGGATTGCCATAACGGGCATCAAAGCCAACCAAGGCTAGACCTGCTCCCACCGCTTCCATCAGAGTCAAGCCAAAGGTCTCCCACTGAGAGGTGGTGACATAAAGTTCATACTGTGGGTAAACTTCACGTAAATCCGCATGACCCCGAAGTTGGATGAAGTCACCTGCCCCAAGAGCATCAATCAGATCTTGTAGATTCTCTTGCTCGCCACCTTTGCCATAGATGTCATTAGTCGAGAACTCACACCCTATTCTACAGAGGCACCGTTACTTGCGATAACTTCTTTGTACCAGTTAAATGATTTCTTCTTAGAGCGTTTAAGACTACCATTACCATCGTTATCTCGGTCCACATAGATGAAGCCATAACGTTTCTTCATTTCACCAGTTCCAGCAGAAACAAGGTCGATACAGCCCCAGGTTGTGTAGCCCCAAAGCTCTACACCATCTTCATTAATAGCATCACGCATAGCCTTGATGTGGGCTGCCAAGTAGTCGATACGATAATCGTCTTCAACATAGCCATTTTCATCTGGCGTATCCACAGCACCAAGCCCATTTTCAACGATAAACATCGGTTTTTGGTAACGATCCCAAATAGCATTGAGGGTAATACGAAGGCCTAGTGGGTCAATTTGCCAGCCCCACTCTGAAGCTTCCAAATAGGGATTTTTAATAGAGGCAAAGATATTTCCAGCAGTCTCTTCATTAACTTCTGGATCACCTGAAGCCACACGACTTGCATAGTAAGAGAAGGAAATAAAATCAACAGTATGCTCTTTAAGAAGGGCCAAATCTTCTTCCGTCATCTCAAGCTCAATGCCATCACGTTCCCACTGTTTCTTAGCATAATTTGGATACTCTCCACGAGCTTGAACATCAGTAAAGAAATAGCTACTACGGTCTTCTTGAATAGCTGCCCAGTAGTCACGTGGATGGGCTGTATTTGGATAATATTGACCTGCTGCCAACATACAACCGACCTTATTTTCAGGGTCAATCTCATGAGCCAATTTCGTCACCATAGCTGAGGCTACCAACTCATGGTGAGCAGCCTGATATTTAACCTGCTCCTCATTCTCACCCTCTTCAAAGCAGAGTCCTGCTCCCATAAATGGGGCATGAAGAATCATGTTGATTTCATTGAAAGTGAGCCAGTACTTAACCAAACCTTTAAAGCGTGTGAAAAGGGTACGGCAAAGATTTTCATAGAAGCCAAGCATCTTACGATTACGCCATCCTCCATACTCGGTAATCAAGTGCATTGGACAATCAAAGTGTGTGATCGTCACCAAAGGTTCAATGCCATGCTTGTGACATTCCTTGAAGAGGTCCTCGTAAAAGGCAAGCCCAGCTTCATTTGGCTCAGCCTCATCACCCTTAGGAAAAATACGTGACCAAGCAATAGAAAGACGATAAGTCTTAAAGCCCATTTCACCAAAGAGAGCAATATCTTCCTTGTAACGGTGGTACATATCGATACTTTCCTTGGCCGGATAAAAATAACCATCCTCAAAATCAAACATCTTGCGACGTCCAGTGATAATCGAAAGGCGATCCTCACCAATTGGCACCACATCAACATTGGCTAAACCACGCCCATCAGCATCATAGGCACCTTCACATTGGTTAGCTGCTGTCGCACCACCCCACAAAAATCCGTCAGGAAAAGTTAATTTTTTAGTCATTATTCTACCTCTTATATATTTCGACTTAATATGGTAATAGTATACAATAGCCTGTAATCGTTTTCTTATAGTAAACTACGGAAAACTGATACTATCCTATGATTTTAGACAAAAAATTGAGAGTAGGACAGATTCCCACTCTCAATCCTCTCTCCATTATGACAATGATAAAAAAGAGTAAGAACTAACTCTTACTCCACAATTGTTGCTCCAAGAACATTTTTAAAATGCCCGATAGCAAAGTCATGAGCTTCAGGCGTCAAGGAAGCTGTTGCACTCGCTACAACCTCAATATCATAGCCCAAATTATAGGCATCAATGGCTGTATGTAGCACACAAATATCTGTTAAAACTCCTGTCAAGATAACTGTCGTCACACGACGTTCACGCAAACGAATATCTAAATCCGTTCCCGAAAAGGCTGAATAGTGTCGCTTATCCATCCAAAAGACACGATTATCATCCTTAATAGCATCATATACACCAGCCAACTTACCATAAAGTTCTCGCCCAGACGTCCCTACAATATTGTGAGGTGGAAAGAGCTTGGTTTCAGGATGGAAGGTATCTCCTTCATCATGTCGGTCCATAGCAACGAAGATATAGTCCCCATTATCATAGGCCTCTTGAGTTACCTGGGCAATGCGGTCTTCAATGGCTTGGGCAGGCTTTCCAGCCGTCAACTTCCCATCATCTGCCACAAAATCATAAGAGTAATCAATTGATATCAATGCCTTTGTCATATTACTTTCTCCTTTTAAAAAAGTGGGGCAGGCTCCTCCTACCTCACTTTCTTTCAGTATTCTTCTTATTCGTATTCTTTCAATTTATCGTAGATACCTTCGTTAAGGACTTTAAGATAAGTCCCTTTCATACCGAGTGAACGGCTCTCAATAATACCAGCTGATTCCAACTTACGAAGGGCATTAACGATAACTGAACGTGTAATTCCGATACGGTCAGCGATAACAGACGCTGTCAAGCGGCCTTCCAAACCGTCCAACTCATTCAAGATAGCTGAAACTGCCTTGATTTCTGAGTAAGACAAGGTATTAATAGCCATGTTAATAGCTGTCTGTTTACGAATTGTTTCTTCCAAGTTCTCTGTTTGAAGATTCAACAATTGCAACCCAACTACTGTAGAGGCAATCTCAACCAAGATAAGATCTTCATCTACAAAGTCATGATCGTTACGCCAAATGATGAAAGAACCAAGACGCATACCACCACCATAGATAGGGGCAATTGTAGTCAAACCATCTGGGAAGTCGTCTTTTGATTCCACAGGGAAAATGGTCAAGTCACTGTCAATACCAATGTTTTCTTGAGTGTCATAAACACGGCTGATACCACGTGTATACTCTTCTGGAAGCTGTTTGGCTTCAAAAAACTCTTCTACACGATCATTGTTGGTTTTGTACTTCATGGCAAAACCAAGGAGAGCACCACCACCATTAACGATAGCAGCGTTACAATCAATGATATCTGCCAATTGAGCAGCCATATTGTTGTATGGAAGATCTCCTTCCAAGCTGTCTACTGAGCGTTGCAAGATAGATGTAATTTTACGTGTTTTAGCCAGCAAATTTGCCATATTTATTGTCTTCACTTTCTATTGTAATCATAATAATATCAAGCCTTGTACTAATCTTCTGCGTCAAGACCTACTAGCCCTATCATTATAGCACACTTAACCCAGAAATTGCAAACAATTGTCTGAAAATTATTTATTATTTTACTATTCATTATATTATGTATATTATGGCATTTTTAGGAAAAATGTTCGGATTTTACTCAAATACATCCCCTTTTTAGAGACAATAAAAACTGGACAAGCCTTTTTGTCCAGTTTTTTAAGAAATTAACGCTTGTAATATGACAAGACTCGTTCGATTTTGTTACCGAGATCAGCCAACTCTTCCACACGAGGAAGGTAGACAATACGGAAGTGATCTGGTTCATTCCAGTTAAAGCCTTTACCTGGAACTAGGAGAACCTTCTCCTTCTTCAAGAGACGAAGACAGAATTCTTCATCATCTTCAATATCATACATGTTACGGTCAATCTTAGGGAAGATGTAAAGCCCTGCGTCAGGCTTAACAGCCGAAAGCCCTGGAATAGCGTTTACGGTATTCGTGATAAACTCACGTTGTTCATAGATACGCCCACCAGGGATCAAGAGTTCATCCACGGATTGGTAACCACCAAGTGAAGTCTGAATAACGTGTTGGGAGAGCACATTAGCACAAAGACGCATGTTGGCCAACATATTAAGCCCTTCAATATAGCCTTTGACATTCTTTTTAGGTCCAGAGAGAACCATCCAACCTACACGGAAACCACAGATACGGTGAGACTTAGAAAGACCATTCATAGACACACAGAAAACATCTGGTGCAAGACTAGCAATCGCAGTATGCTTTTTACCATCCATAACCAAGCGGTCATAAATCTCATCCGCAAAGATAATCAAATCATTTTGTCGAGCAATATCCACAATCTGTTCAAGAACATCCTTAGGATAGAGCGAACCTGTAGGATTATTAGGATTGATGACTACAATTGCCTTAGTATTTGACGTAATCTTTGATTTGATATCATCAATATCTGGATACCAGTTAGATTTTTCATCACAGACATAGTGTACGGCATTACCGCCAGCTAGACTGACACAAGCTGTCCAAAGAGGATAGTCTGGCATTGGGACCAAGACCTCATCTCCATCATCAAGCAAGGCCTGCATAGACATGGAAATCATTTCTGAAACACCATTACCAATATAAATATCATCAATATCTACATTTGGGAATCCCTTTAGCTGGCAATACTGCATAATCGCCTTACGAGCTGAGAAAATCCCCTTACTATCCGAATACCCTTCACTGTTACGAACATTCATAATTAAATCACGAATGACTTCATCCGGTGCTGTAAAGCCAAATTCCGCAGGATTTCCTGTATTAAGACGAAGAATCTTTTCACCATTGGCAATCATACGGTTGGCTTCATCCAAAACTGGTCCACGAATATCATAGGCAACGTGATCCAACTTTGATGATTTATCAAATGTTTTCATAAGTTAATCCTTTCAAAAGATACTAAAAGTAGATACATCTAGCAGAAAATAAGAAAATTCAACACCTGATGGGGATTTCCACTTTTATTGACACCAACTTTAGGCTTGGCCATTTGGTATCATTTCTGAAGACTTGTCTTCCTCTTTTTTAATTATCATGTTTCTTACGAAGCTAATAACAGATTGTATTATACCTCTTTTTCAAGCAATCTTCAATTTTTAGATAATACTGAAATCTTCACATTACTAAGAGCGTCCTAAAGTAAGCAGTCAAAAAAAGATTTCAGAAAATCTATAACAACGCTTTCATTTTTTAGATTAAAGGAGTATAATAAAGCTAAAGATAGGAGGTAGAGCTTATGTCTCAACAATATGAACGTATTATGGTAGCTATCGACGGTTCTTACGAATCAGAACTGGCCTTTATTAAAGGTGTGCACGTTGCAAAACGTAATAATGCTCAGTTACTATTGGTACACGTTATCGATACACGCGCCCTTCAAAGCGTTGCGACTTTCGACTCTTACATCTATGAAAAACTAGAAGACGAAGCTAAAGCTGTTTTGGCTGACTTTGAACGCCAAGCCAGAGAAGCTGGTTTAACCAAGATTCGCAAAGTTATTGAGTTCGGTAATCCTAAGAGCCTCTTGGCTGTTGATATCCCTGATAAGGAAAATGTTGACCTTATTATGGTTGGTGCCACAGGTCTCAATACTTTTGAACGCTTGCTTATTGGTTCATCTTCTGAATACATTCTCCGTCACGCAAAAGTTGACTTGCTCATTGTTCGTGACTCTGAAAAAACACTTTAGTCACCTCTCACAAGCACCTCTGGTGCTTTTCTCATATGAAAAAGAACCGAGATCCTAAATCTCAGTTCTTTTTTTGTTCTATTTTTCAGACTTTGCTGATTCAGACATCACTTCTGACTCTGAAGTTGACTGGCTTTCTTCGGCCAAGTCTTCACTAGCAGATTGACTTGAGGCACCTGCTTGCTCCAAAGCAAGACTAGTTGAAAGGCTCTCACGCTCTGCTTCCTGACTAAGGCTAGCTTCAACAATCATGAGTTCCTTTTGACGTTCTGTTTCACGAAGATATTCACGTTCTTCAAGTTCTTCCTGACGACGTCTTTCCTGCTCACGTCTTTGGGCTTTTTGACGCTCACGCTTAGCATGACGTTTTTGCGTCTCATCAATCAAGACCTTAGTATTGTCTTTAATATGCATCCACTTAATAAGACGAACCAAGAGTCTCCATAGGAAGACAATAATTGACTCTGCAAAGAGAAGAATCTCAACCAGAATAACTCCCAACAAGCTCCAAGCCATGAAGAGTGTAATCAATAACTGTGTGAAAATCTTCTTCAAGTCACCCAAATGATTATTGTGAATATTAAGGGTCTCAAGGAAAAGATCTAAAATCCCCTGCAAGAGGTGTGATTTAACAGATTTGTCTCCCTCTAGGCTCAAGTCCGTTTGGACTTCTGCCGGAGTAACAACTGTCAAGTCCCCATCCTGATAGACATCTATACGGTCTCCTAATTTTATATCAAAATCAAAAAGCGTGCGATCTATTTTCTTAAGTCGCCCGTCAGGATGACTGAGATAAACAAAGTCATCATCAAATTTTAAAATACGAAACATAATTTACCTACTCTTTATTGCTCCCTAAATAATAGCAAAGTTAAAAAGCTCTTGTCAAGAGCTTCTTTTTCAATCCAAGGTTTTAACACCGATACGATTTTTATACTCTTGATACGTTTCAGTGTGCATGAGAGCTTTGGCATTTTTAACCCGATCTGCCGTTGGTGGTTTGACCCCTTCCAAAGGATATGGAATACCGAGCTCACGCCATTTGAACTCACCCATTGTATGATAGGGAAGAATTTCAAATTTATCGACATTTTTCAAGGTTTTTACAAACTCACCAAGCTTAACCAAGTGTTCGTCAAAGTCTGTCAAACCAGGTACCAAAACATGGCGAATCCAGACTGGAACTTGTTTATCAGACAGATATTGAGCAAATTCCAAAATATTTTTATTAGGTTGACGGGTCACAAACTTGTGTTGTTCAGGATCAATCTCTTTGATGTCAAGTAGGACCAAGTCAGTAACAGCCAAAAGTTTGTCAACAACTTCATGATACTCAGGAGTATTGCGGTAAGCAAACCCACAAGTATCAAGCGTACAATGAATCCCTAGCTTCTTAGCCTCTGTAAAGAGGGCAGTGACAAAATCAATCTGAAGCATGGCCTCACCACCTGATACAGTGATACCACCATGCTCACCCCAGAAATGACGGAAACGAAGAGCCTCATCTAAGACATCTTCAACTGTACGTTCAACAGCCTTATTTGACTCCATAGCCCAAGTATCTGGGTTATGACAATATTGGCAACGCATCTTACAGCCTTGCATGAAAACAATAAAACGGATACCAGGACCATCTACGGATCCAAAACTTTCGGTTGAATGAACAAGTCCAGTCACCTGACTGTAATCAATTTCTGCCATGGCAGCCTCCTTGAAAACGCTTTTTACATGTTTTTATTATACCTCTTTTATCAGAAACATGCTCCATATCTGCCTGAATTCAGGCAAAGGTTATACTATAATACATCTGAAATTAAGGAATATCTATACTATACCAGAAGAAAAACAAAAAAACTGGAAAAATCCAGTCTTTTATCATCTATATTACTAGGCACGTTTCTTAAGCCCCAAAAAGGCTGCAGCAGCAAGGAAGAATGTTCCTACCATTGTCAAGATTACTGTTGATGCTTCACCAGTCTTAGGAAGTGTAACTTCCTTACCTTTAGCATCTTTACCAGTCAATGTACCGTCAGCGTTCACTTTGAATCCTACTGTTTCAGGAGCAACAACACTTGTTGTACCATCAGTGTTAGCGATAACAATTTGGCTATTTTGTGTAGACACAATTGTTTGGCCAGCTGCAGTGATAACTGGAGCTGTCGGTGTTACAGTAACAACAGGTTGTCCATTAACATTCACTGCTGGAGTTTCAGGGTTTTGAGGTGCTTCGCTTGTCCCTTTATCAGTTGCTGAAGCTGGGTCTTCCGGCTTATCGGCTGGTTTCTCAGTTGGTTTATCAGCTGGTTTTGTAGATGAATCAGCTGTTGGAGCCGGTGTCGCAGGTGTTTCTGGAGTTGCTGGTGTTGTTGGTTCAGCTGGTACTTCAGGAACTGTAGGTGTTGGTGTTGTTGGCGTTGCCGCACCTGTGTTTGAATCATTGCTACGAGCCAAGTCTCCATCACTTGGGGCTGTTGAAGGACCAGTTACTGCACGATCTGTCGTTGGTTGTGTAAGAACAGCATCATTTGTCGCAATACCATCGTCCGCAAAAGAAGTTACTGGTACAAAAGCTCCTAGGGTAAGGGTGAGTAAAAGCAAGCTACTATATATAGATTTTTTAGAAGCCATCAAGATTCTCCTTTTTTCATTTATCAGTTAATTTATATTCTACCATAAAAAAGTAATAAAAGACTGTTTTAATTAAAATCTTATTTATTTTTATTCTAAATCTATCAATACGCTGAAAAATGTTAGATTATCTTCAAAATTATGGTTGTTTTCCTGACAAAGTCCGGCAGTTTTGATAGGTAAAAAAGGCTTTATGACGTGTTTTATAGACGTTTTCTAATCTTATTATTTTGATAAGATGATATTCCAAGATAGATAAGAAAAAGCACTTTCACTCATAATGAGAGAAAGTGCCTAATTAGTAGATAGTCGCTTTTGAGTTCCAACATTTTCTAATAAAAACGTGGAAAAAACTATTCTTCTGCTTCTTCTGGAGCGGCTGTGATGATTACCTTAAGTTTGGTTACACGACCATCCTTAACCTTATCATTGATAAATTCGAGGTGTTTGTCCTTGTTGATAACTGAATAGTGTTCCTTGACTTCTTGAGTTGGGATGGCCCCCACACCAGTCAAATAATAACCTGCGATAGTATCAACGTCATCACTCTCAAGTTCTGTATCAAAATGTTCATTGAAGTCGTTAAGAGTCATAGCTCCTTCGACAATATAAGTATTCTCACCAATTTCACGAACTTCCACACTAGTTTTATCTGTTTCGTCGTCAATCTCACCAACGATTTCTTCCAAAAGGTCCTCGAAGGTAACAAGACCAGCAACGCCACCGTATTCATCAAGCAAGATAGCCATCTGATTATTGGTGTTACGAAAGGCCGCCAAGAGATCATCTACGAAGATAGTCTCTGGAACAAAGAGAGGTTCGTTCATGATTCGACGAAGTTTGATATTTTCAAAACCAAGTTCAAAACCTGCTTTTAGAAGGTTTTTAGTATGAATGACACCGATAATCTTATCCTTGTCATCCTCGTAAACAGGGATACGAGAGAAACTTTCCTTGAGAATAGCTTGGATATTTTCTTGAGTATTGTCTTCAATATCAATCATGAAGGCATCTGTACGAGGGACCATAACCTCACGTGCCATCAATTCATCAAGAGAGAAAATCCCCTGGAGCATTTCAATTTCTTCAGCCTCAAGTGTATCTTCACTCTTGGCCAACATGTACTCAATCTCATCCCGAGTCATCTGCTCATCCGCATCATCAAAGGTCATAGGCGTCAAATGAGACACAAGATTTGTCGATGCTGAAAGAATCCAAACAAAGGGACTAACAATCTTACCAGTAACAATAATAACTGGTGCTGAGTAGATGGCTAGATTTTCCTTGAGGTTCATAGCAATACGTTTAGGATAAAGTTCCCCAAAAACAATCGAGATATAGGTCAAGACAACTAAAGAAATCATACTACCTGCTGTCTTAGCCCAGGCTGCATGACCAAACCAAGTCGCTATCACTGCACCTAGTGAAGCGGAGAGACTAGCCCCTTGTAAGAGACTGATAAAGGTAATACCAACTTGAATGGTTGATAAGAAGTTATTTGGATTTTCAAGAACCTTGAGCAGGCGAATAAATTTCTTGTCGCCTTCTTCAGCCTTTTGTTCCACACGTGAACGGTTTAGTGATACTAAAGCCATCTCTGATGCTGAGAAAAAGGCCGTAAGCAAGGTTAAAATTAGTAATAAAATAGATTGAAATAATAAGGACTGACCACTGGAGTCTTCCATTTTTTCTTCTCCTCTAAAAAAATTCTGACTTCCATTATATCACAATTTCCCAATACAGGTTCCTATTTTATGCTATAATTAGAGTAATTTATCATCGAAGGAGAGACTCATGTCACTTATACGCTTAGAAAATGTCAGCTTGGCCCGCCAAGGAAAAACACTTTTGTCTGACCTTAACTGGACAGTTGAAAAAGGACAAACCTGGGCTATCCTGGGACTTAACGGTGCTGGAAAATCAACCCTCCTACGTTTGTTGACAGCTGAATTCTTCCCTTCTGAGGGAAAGGCTGAGATACTAGGCTACACCTTTGGGAATGGAGACATCACAGGTCTTCGTCAACATATCGGTATCGTCAGCTCCTTCATCACTGAGCGTTTGCCTAAGCATATGACTGCTGAAAAAATCGTCCTTACTGGTAAATACAAGAGCTCAATCCTCTACAAGGCATATGGGGATAAGGAGTTGCAAGAAGCCAAGGACATGCTGACCTCACTTGGTGCTGGAGATTTGATAGGTCGTAAATACCATGGCCTGTCTCAAGGAGAAAAACAAATTTGTTTGATTGCTCGCAGTCTCATGGAAGATCCTGACATCATTATCCTTGACGAAGCGACTGTTGGCTTGGACCTATTTGCCCGCGAAAAACTTTTACGTCAGATTGACCGTATCACCTCGCTTCCTCACGCACCACTGGTACTTTACGTCACCCACCATGCTGAAGAGATTACTGAAAAGATGGACCACATTCTCCTACTCCGTCAGGGAAGAATCGTGGCACAAGGACCAAAAAATGATATCATCACACCAGAAGTTTTAGCTGACTTCTACCAAAATCCTGTTCAAATTATTCCAATTGATAACCATCGTTTTTACATTAACCCTCTTCTATAAAAATCACTCAAAGAAACAAGTCCCCCAGATAATGTCTAGGGGACTTGTTCTTTTATCACTACTCCTCTTTTATTTTCGATACGCCATACAAAATTAAGGCTGGAACGACAAGCTGTTCTATAAAAATATATGAACAAGAAGCCAAAATTTTTCTTGGCTTCTTTTTGTGATAACATTCATTGCTTAAGCTCGACCTCGAGCCAGATTAATCATATCATAGGTTAACGTGTTGCTAGTTTCTTTGAGAGAGTAATCCTCCAAAGTATTGACTTCCTTACGAAGCTGCTTGGCATAACGGCTAGAAATAAGTTCAGCCTGCTCGTACTCGTTGATAACCTTACGTTCCAAATAGTAGCCACGCAACATTTCATCAATATTGTCTGGATGAAGATGGGTGATAACCCGCTCAACAAAGGCACCTGATTGAATAATCTCAGCCTCTTGAAGGCGACTGCGTTTCAGATAAGACAAGAGATCTGAATGATAAACACCTTCCAGATTACTCAGGGCTTCCAAAATCTGCTCAGTATTTGTCAAATAGAGCTCAGTCATATGGTCGCGGTTTTCTTCCGTCAACCTAGGACCTCTTCTCGTTTCATCCTGATCAATATGAAACTTGAAAGTAAGAGCTAAGTGTAACAATCTACGAAGGCCACGCACAAAGACAGCTAGGGCGTAAGAAAGGCTAGAGACAAAACCACGGTTGATACGACGTTCCAAGCCCTTGATATAACGTTGGTAGAGATTGTATTCGAGTTCTGAAATCTTACCCTTCTTGTAGGCATATTCCAGACCCTCACTCTCAATTTCCATAATCATTACTCGGATATTGGCCAACTCTTCTTTGACATCATTTGATTCCTGCTCCAAGATTAAATCTTCCAAGCGTTGATTGTAGTTGTCAATAGTAGCATAGACAGCCCCTTGATTGGTAGACTGTTTTAGATCTTTTTCCAACTCATCGACCACATCATTGAGAATGGCAATCTGCATATAATGGTTGGTCGTGTGCGCTGGTCCAGTCGCTAGCTTAGGTAGGACTAAAATCCCTGTTAAGAAGCTCAGCAAGGTCACACCCGCTACCGTAAAAAGCAAAAGACTATGTTCCAGAGCAGTCATATTGGCAACTGGAAGCAAAAGGATGGTTGCAATGGAAACCGTTCCTTTAACACCTGAAAAGGTTAACAGAGTAGCACCCTTCCAGATTTTTTTTAGTGATCGTTTGGCCCTCCAAGCTCTTTGAGCAAATACTGCACTAATCATAACAAAACGAATACCAAACATGGTCGCTGTTAGAAGGATGATAGCAAGAAGCATCCAGAGATTATCGTAAGTACTGCTACGCAGTACTGGGGCTGCTAGGGTTGGAAGTTCTGTTCCCAAGAGGAAAAAGACCATGCCATTAAGCATGAAGGTAATGGTTCCCCAAATCGTATGAGAAACACTATCCAACTTAGCATCAAAAACGGTGATTTTTTTGAAACGACTGGCAAGCGAAATCCCTGCTACGACAACAGCAATAATTCCAGAAGCATGAATTTCCTCGGCTACAAAGTAAGAGGAAATCGGTAGTACCAACTCTAGTAAGAGAGCACCTGTGACATCAGCAGCATCCATATTGTCCAAAATGGTTAAAAAGAGACGATTAAATAAGGCTGTAATCAAGCCAACTAAAAAACCACCAAGCACAGAAATAACCAAATTCCAGCTCGCCCCAAGGAGAGAGAAGGTACCTGTGGTCAATGCAGTCACCGCCACCTGAAAGGCGACCAAGCCAGAGGCGTCGTTCAGAAGACCTTCCCCCTGCAAAATGTAGCTAATCCACTTTGGAAAACTGAAACGTTTAGAAATAGCTGAATAGGCCACCAAATCCGTTGGCCCAAGAGCCGCCCCAATAGCTAGGCAGGCAGACAAAGGCACTGAGGCAGGCAAGACAGCCTTAGCAAGATAACCGATTCCCAGTGTAGACACGAAGATGACTGGAAAAATCAAAAATAGAATGAGCTTCCAGTTACGTAAAATACTGGTAATATCACTTTCTTCACCCTCACGAAACAGCAAGGGAGCAATAATGAAAGCTAGAAAAAGTTCCGTTTCAAGCTCGAAAGCACGTCCCTTAAAAAGAAAACCGATACCCACTCCAAAAATAATTTGAATCAAGGGTAAGGGAAGACGTGGAAAGATACGATTGATAACGTTCGATAAAATCAAGCTAAAAAGAAGAACAAGCAAAGCTAACGATAGATGCATAGCTCCTCCTACCCTTCCTTATGACAACAGTTTGAGAATAGTTCTTTTTGCTTACTAATTTTTTTATCAATGGCAGTGACATCTTCCTTGGCTAAAAGTTTATGGCAACGTTCGACCTCAAGACTAGCTAACTTTTTCTTGATCTTAGCCGTTTTACGATTATCAACCTTTTTCAAAGTACCCTCGGCACTCTGCTTATCAATATATTTGGCCTGCATATCTGCAAGTTTTTCTTTAATATCTGTAATCATTGTAATTTCTCCAACATCACCAAAAATGGTGGGGTATTAATTTGATTAAGGGGTTGGTAAAGCATGACTGTGAAAACACGCTGGTCCAAACCGATAACGTACTCAAGCACAGCATCCTTCTCCATATCACCACCATCATGACCGTAGTAAATCATAATAGCCAAGCGCCCACCAACTTCTAAGCGGTCAAGGATTTTCTCAATGGCCTCAAGAGTCGTATGGGGCTTAGTGATGACACTTTTGTCTGCAGATGGCAGGTAGCCCAGATTGAAAATAGCTACTCGAATAGGTTCCGTGACATAATGGTCCAGATTTTCGTGACCATCTAAAATGAGTTCCGCATTTTCAATTCCCAGGTCTGACAAGCGTTGACTGGTCTTTTCAAGCGCCTGCTCCTGCACGTCAAAAGCATAGACCTTCTTGGCAAGGCCAGCCAGAAAGGCTGTATCATTGCCATTTCCCATGGTCGCATCGATAGCTACACTCTCATCGTCCAGCACTTCTGCTAGAAAGTCATGAGACAGATGAATGGGACGCTTAATCATGCTTTTTCCTCCTTGTCGCTAACTACTTTACACCCTTGCCATGAGTCACGACGTTCCATCTCTTTGTCAATGGCATTAAGGACTTCCCACTTGTTGAGACTCCACATAGGACCAATCAACATATCTCGCGGCGCATCACCAGTAATCCGATGAATGACGATATCCTTAGGGATGATTTCCAACTGGTCACAGATGATTGACACATACTCTTCCTGGCTCAGCAATTTGAGACGCCCCTCGTGGTAATCTCTTTGCATACGCGTATTGGTCATCAGGTGGAGGAGGTGGAGTTTGATTCCCTGAATGTCATTGTCCGTCACACAGCGGCGAACATTTTCCACCATCATCTCGTGGGTTTCCCCTGGCAATCCATTAATCAAGTGCGATACAATTTCAGCCTTTGGTGCACGCTCACGCAGACGCTTCACGGTCTCCACGTAGAGTTCATAGCTGTGTGCTCGGTTAATGAGTTCTGACGTTTCTTCATAAGTCGTCTGCAAACCAAGTTCAACAGTCACATGCATACGTTCTGTGAGTTCTGCCAGATAATCAATCACATCATCTGGCAAACAGTCTGGGCGAGTCCCGATATTGATGCCAACAACACCAGGCTCATTGATAGCCTGTTCGTAGCGTTCCTTGATAACCTCAAGCGGAGCGTGGGTATTGGTAAAATTTTGAAAATAAACCAGATATTTCTGAACTTCTGGCCACTTGCGGTGCATAAAGTCAATCTCATGGTAAAACTGCTCACGAATCGGCGCCTCAGGAGCTACAATGGCGTCCCCAGACCCCGATACCGTACAAAAGGTACAGCCACCGTGAGCCACTGTGCCATCACGGTTGGGACAATCAAAGCCCGCATCTATAGGAAGTTTGAAAATCTTTTCGCCAAAAATTTCACGATAGTAATCATTGACTGTTCTATAACGTTTTTTCATAAAGACTATTATAACACTTTGACCTTAAAAAGAGAGTAAGACTAGGACAAAAATCATGGATTTCTGCCTGTCCTACTCTCTCTTCTTACTTAGTCTTTTTCAAATAATCAATGGCTTCTTGAGCTGTTTTAACAGGAACGATTTTCATCTTGGTCCCCAGTTTCTTGGCAGCTTCCTTGGCCTCTTGATAGTTAGTCTTGGCATCCGGATCAGCCTTTTTCATTTCCTTAGTTACTGGATTATTTGGCACGAAGAAAATATCTGCGCCACTATCAGCCGCTGATTTCACCTTGAGGTAGGCCCCACCGATATCACCGACAGCCCCATCCTTTTCAATAGTACCTGTTCCAGCAATTTTACGGCCAGCCTTGAGGTCTTGACCAGACACCTGATCGTAAATAGCCAAAGTAAACATAAGCCCCGCACTTGGTCCACCAACACCATCAAGTTTAAACTTCACGTTTTCAGGACTCTTGACCTCAGTATGATCCGTCAAACCAATACCGATACCATTTTTACCATTAGCAATCTTAATGATCTTACCAGTGGCAGTCTTTTCTTTGTCCTCTGTCGTATAAGTGACCTTGACTTTTGAACCCAACTTAAGTCCTTGGACGTATTTAATCAAGTCAGTAGAATTATCAAAGGTCTTGCCATTGACAGCTGTCACCGTATCCGCAATATTAAGGACACCCTTGAAACTAGAGTCATCAGCCACCTGAAGCACATAAACACCCATATACTCCAAGCTAGCCTCCTTACCAGCCAGAGTCAAGCCCTGATAAATCGCCTGGTTTTGGGAAGTCTCCATGTAGAATTGATTGATACGCATGAAATCTTCATCAGAGTAATTTCCAGTCGCCTCTTCAGCTGTTTGAAGCTTTGCAAAATCATTAAGCTGAGCATAGAGCATGAGGGCCAAGGTCGCCTTGGTTTGAGCCACCGCCACAAAATTGTAGGATCCTTTTGAATCATCAGCTTTCTTATCTACAGTCAAAACTTCCTTAGTATCAAAAGCCCCACCCGGAAGCTCAACATAATAATTATTTAGCGGGAAAAAGAGGGAAAAGAGGAGGAAAAGTACCGTAAAAATACTTAATAACCACCACTTAATCCGCCAAATTTTCCCTAATAGTGATTTAGATTCGTTCTTGTTTGCCACGCTTGGCCTCCACTTCCTTAACAACTGCTTGCGGAACATAAGAACTAATGTCCCCTTCAAAATAAATCAACTCACGCACACGACTCGATGACACTGGTGTCACCTCATGACTAGCAATCAAATAAACCGTTTCAAGCTCAGGCGCCAGCCCCTTATTGAAATAATCCATATTAGCCTCATAGTCAAAATCTGTCGCATTGCGAAGACCTCTAACCAGATAAGTCACCCCAAGATCTCTGGCAACATCTACAGCCAGACTATCGTGAGCCGTTATAACCTTGACATTGGGAAAATCTGCTACAACCTCTTCCAAGATACGCTTGCGAGTCTCAATGTCCCAGAAGCCCTGCTTATTTTTATTATAAAATAGTCCAATATAGAGCTCATCAAAGAGCTTGCTGGCTCTGGCAATGATATCCACATGCCCATTGGTAATTGGATCAAAAGACCCCGTAAACATAGCAATCTTTGTCATAGCATTCCTTTCTACAACTTCCCTATCAAAGGCTAACGCACGTAAACGGTCACCTTACTGATACCATAGGTTTTCTGCTTCCAAATCCCAAAGTTTGAAATTTCTTCAGGTAATTCCACAGCCTTATCTGTCTCGCAAACCAACATAACCTCCTCAGCCAAGAGTCCTTGCTCCTCTAACTGAGTAATATTGGCCACAATCTGCTCTTTGGCATAAGGCGGATCTAAAAGCACCAAGTCAAATTGACCTGTCAATTGTGTCAATGCACGCGCTGCATCCATCTTCAAAAGTTGAAACTGCTTCTCACTCTTGGTCATCTTGATATTTTCCTGAATAACAGCCTGTGCCCGACGATCCTTTTCCACGAGGACAGCAGACGACATACCACGACTGATAGCCTCAATAGCCAGACTACCACTCCCAGAAAAGAGATCCAGAACACGCCCCCCATCAAAGAAAGGACCAATCATATTGAAAATGGCACCCTTGACCTTGTCCGTTGTTGGACGAGTCGTTTTGCCTTCTAACGTTTTAAGCGGACGCCCGCCAAAATCACCTGCTACAACACGCAAGTTGGTCACCTCGTTTTTACTGATTTTTAGTAAGACTTTTCTATTATAACAAAAAATTACACATAAATGTTGCCACAAAGAAATCTAGTCATGCTAAATACCTACAAGACCACACAAAAAACTCGAGAAGCTCCCGAGTTTTCATTTATTTTACTTATCACCAAGTGCAGTCACGTAGTTGTAGGCTTCGATACCAGCTGTGGCACCATCCCCTACGGCTGTTGTAATTTGGCGAAGGTCTTTCTGGCGGACATCCCCAATGGCAAAGATACCAGGAATACGTGTCGCCATCTTATCATCTGTAATTACCCAACCATCTTGGTCAGTGGTGTCAAGACCTGTCAAGTAATCTGAAACTGGATCAAGTCCCACATAAACAAAGACACCGCCAAATTCGTGGTTAGTCACCTCACCAGTTTTGACATTCTTGATATCAACACTGCGAACCTTGATATCATCACCCTTGATTTCTTCAACGACTGAATCCCAGATAAACTTGACCTTTTCATTGGCGAAGGCACGGTCTTGAAGAACCTTTTGTGCACGCAATTCATCACGACGGTGAACAATGGTCACGCTATTGGCAAAGCGTGTCAAATAAATTCCTTCTTCAACGGCAGAGTCACCACCACCAACGACCAGGAGGTCTTGATTACGGAAGAAAGCCCCATCACACACCGCACAGTAAGAAACACCACGACTGTTGTACTCTTCTTCACCAGCAACACCGATGTGGCGGTGTTTGGCACCCGTCGCAATGATAACAGTCTTGGTTTGGTACTCCTCATCACCAGTTTTGACAACTTTATAGTCACCCTTGTCTTCAATACCAGACACGATACCGTAAAGATTTTCAACGCCCAATTTTTCCAAGGGTTCAAACATCTTCATTGACAATTCTGGACCAGAGATACTTTCAAAACCAGGGTAATTTTCAATATCAGACGTGTTATTCATCTGTCCACCAGGAGCACCTTGCTCCAAAGTTGCCACTTTAAGGTTGGCACGAGCTGCATAAAGTGCTGCAGTCATCCCCGCAGGACCAGCTCCAATAACAATTGTATCGTACATGAGTAACTCCTTATATGATTTTCTTGTAGAGATATCTTACACCTAATGTGCCAACAAAGCTAGAATTATGCATTCAGCACGATAAGAATCGCCATAAAAGCAAATGCCAAAACTGGAATCGAAACCATCGACATCATAATAGCATCATAGAGAGCACCTTGACGCTCCTTAACAGTTTTGTCTGCACGACGTAAGGCACGCCATCCAAGCCAAATGGCACCAATCACCAAGCACACAAAGAAAGCAATCACAAGGCCTAAGAGATAAAATTTAAAAATATTTAATAACATAAATCATCCTAAAGTGAGAAATAGAAAAGGCTGAGATAACATTCTCCAACCTCTAAATTCGACTAGTAATAACTGCACGATGCAGCCTCTGATTGGACTATAGTCGCCTTTGAAACATTCAAAAGTTCCTAATCATCCTTGTGGGATTTTGACTATGGACTAAACTGTAGTCCTATCCCACTACCTTTTCTATTGTAACAAAAATCCCATCTTAAAGATATTGTTTTGAATAAGAAGCGAAAAATTCTTTTGTTCGTTCTTCTTTTGGATGGTTAAAGATTTCATCGGGTGTTCCTTGTTCAAGGATATGACCTTTTTCAAGGAAAAGCACCTTGTCAGCCACTTGATAAACAAAGTTCATGTCGTGACTAACCAAAATCATGGTTTGACCTGACTTAGCCGCATCAGCTATTGATTTTTCAACCTCACCAACCAACTCAGGGTCAAGGGCAGATGTTGGTTCGTCAAGCAAGAGCACATCAGGCTTCATTGCAAGGGCACGAGCCAAGGCCACACGTTGCTTTTGACCACCCGACAAGTGACGTGGGTAGTGATTTTCACGATTAGAAAGCCCAACCTTAGCGAGCTCTTCTTTAGCAATCTTGGTAGCTTCGTCGTCAGAAAGTTTCTTAACAATCTTAAGACCTTCCTTAACATTATCCAAGGCTGTACGACGTTCAAAGAGGTTGAACTGTTGGAACACCATGGACAACTTACGACGAAGAGTAAGGATTTGCTCTTTGGTAATTGTTTCGAAATCTACCTTGAAATCATCAATGGTAATGGTACCAGAATCAGGTTGTTCCAAATAGTTTAAGCTACGAAGGATTGTTGACTTACCTGCACCAGAGGCACCAACAAGAGCTACAACTTCACCCTTTTCAATGTCAATATCAATGCCATCAAGAACCTTTTGTCCTGAAAATTCTTTGGTCAAATTTTTGATACTAATCATTAGCGGTCACCTCCAATGCCAGAAATGTCAGTCGCTTCAGGAGCCTTAATGGCCATGCGATTTTCAACTGAACGACCAATGTACTCAATCAAGATTGAGATTGCCCAGTATACAAGGGCAACTGAGATATAACGTTCAAAGTAACGGTAGTCGGCACCACCCAAGATTTGAGCCTGTGCATACATTTCGACGATACCTGCACTAAAGGCAAGTGATGTTCCCTTAGTCAAACCAATCAAACTGTTAATCAAACTTGGAGTCGCAATAACCGCCGCATTTGGAATGATGACACGACGGTAAACTTGTGCTGATGTCATCCCAAGAGAACGGGCAGCTTCGATTTCCCCAGCGTCAACGGCCTGAATCGCTGCACGGATGGTCTCACTCATGTAAGCTGCTTCATTAAAGGCAAAGGCTGTAATAGCGAAGATAGCTGGTGGAATCTCATTAATGTTCCAATCTAAGCCGAACTCACCATTCAAGTAACGAAGGAAGAGTGGAATACCATAGTAAGTCAACATGAGTTGTACAAGGATTGGTGTCCCACGCAAGAAGCTCACAAAAACGGCTTGAATTGGATAAAGGATACGTACTCGATTGATTTTAACAACCGCAAAGACAAGGGCCAAAATCAAACCGAAGAAGGCACCTGCAATAGTCAATCCCAAAGTTAAAGGCAAGCGTTCCACAATCTTAGGAACAGCATCGAAGACAGCCTTCCATGAGAAGAGCTTACCAGCTGGCATCCAAGATGAAATCCATTTGAAGACAACCGCAACCAGTTGCAAAACATAGCCCCAAAGGATTTCCACTAGCCATGATAAGGGAATGGCTAAAGCAACAGCTACTGCCAAACCAACCAAGCCAAGAATAACTTGGAGATACCAAGGTGACCGATTAAATGCTTCTATACTCTTTTTCACAATGTCGCCCTTTCTTTCTAAAAAAGTCGGTTAGCCTAGTGCTAACCGTTCAAATATCTTATCATAAATTTTATAATATTCATTTTAGCACGACTCAGAAAGTCTGTGAAATAGTCTTTTCTTATCAAAGTGATAAGGAAATCATATCACTGATAATTCAGCTTTATTAACGTCAAAAAGCTGAGACAGCAGTCTCAACTTTTAACCGTATTATTTCAAATCACTGACGTAATCGCCACCGAAGTAATCCTTGCTGAGTTTGGCAAGGGTTCCATCCCTCTTAAGCTCTTTGATACGTTTATTGACAAAAGTCTTGAGTTCCTTACCTTGCTTATCATTTGAGAAAAGAAGATATTCAAGACCATCAGTCTTCATACCGATATCGTCTTTAATCTTGTTTACTGCCAACTTATAGCCTTGATCTTTGACAATGTACTCAGACGAAATGGCATCATAAAGGATAAAGTCAATTTTTCCTTCTTGAATGTGTTGAACACGTGTTGAAAGACCAGTTGAGCTAGAAGCGTAGTTGATTGTAATTGGTGTCTTGTCCGCATTGGCATGGTTCCAATTTTCAAGCAATTGAGCATAGTTAGAGCCAGGAAGTACTTCTGTCGTCTTACCAGACAAATCGTCTAGGCTGGTATACTTGGTCCCCTCAGCACTAGTGATGGCGTAGTTAGAACGTGAAATCGGATCTGAGAAACCATATTTCTGAGCACGTTCTTCATTGTAGTTGAAGTCATTAGCCGCAATCTGATAACGTCCAGAATCTACCCCTGTCAAGATGGAATCAAAAGGTGTCGTCACAAACTTGACCTCATACTTGTCTGAATCCTTGAAAATAGCCTTGACCAAATCAATATCATACCCCTTGAAGTCGTCACCTTTTTTGAAAGTGAAAGGCGCCGTATCAGAGTCTGTCGCAACAGTAATCGTCTGCTTCTCACCAGATGCCTTACCGTCACTCTTGTTTCCACAAGCAGCCAAAGTCAGAACTGACAAGCCAAGAATTCCTAAACCTGCAAGCCATTTTTTCATATCTATATTCCTCGAAACTTTCATTAATAGTTAGTGATAACAGTTTACCATCTTCATCCCAACTCGTCTAATAATAAAAAACTAAGTGGTGATAGAAAATGGTTATAGGGGTATGGGTAGAAATAACAAGATAGAAAAGAGTTGCCACTTATGTGACAACTCTTTTCGTCCAAAACAGCTTTCCGTACATGTTTAACATCAAATCCAATAAAACACTACTTATCCTTATCTGATGACTTACTGCTTGAGTCGCTACTATCTTCAGGTTGATAGTCTGACAAATTCTTATGGATACGTTCGGCGTAAACGGCTCTGCTTCCTGATTCGTCATGGTCGACCAAGGCTTCGGCAAGCTCTTTATAATCTTCTACAGAAATAGTCCAGTTTCCACCATCATCTTTGGTAAGCTTGAAGGTCTTTTCCAGATTATCAGCACCTGTCAAAGGTGTATAGGACATTTCTTTATCAACGTCCTTAAATTGCGTCAAATCACCGTTAAAGTTTTCACCATAAAGGAATTTCGTTGTGAGATCTTTGGCCTTACCTTTTTCCACATCGTTGTTATCAGCTTGATTCCATTGCTTCAACTTGTCAATGTCGTTATCATAGAGACTCATAAGGAGAGTACGAACAGCAGCTGCAGCACCATAGGCACTAACAGAGCGTGAAGTAAAGGTAACTGTCGCTTCATTTCCTTTAACTTTGACATCTTTCAGCTTATAGTCCTGAATCTTACCAATCATATTACGACGGACCTTGAGGAACTTAGAAAGCACTTGGGTTGGTGTCTTAGCATCATAACCTTCAATGTATTTAAACGTATACTTGTCTTCCGGTGTATACCCCTTTTCTTCGATAGTATCTGCAACTTGTTTTTCAAAGACTTTCGTTTCAGTCCAGGCTTCGTAATTTTCACCGTAGAGTTTTGAAAAACCGTTACTAGATTTTCCAAGCATAGTATCAATTAAAACTGTCGCATCAGCCTTGGCACGTTCTGTCGGAGTTGGTGTCGCTTTTTTCTTCTCAGCTGGCTTATTGGAAGCACAAGCTACGAGAAGCAAGCAAGCTGCCAGAATCAGTCCTAAATAGGTAAGAACTTTTTTCATTAAGATTATTCCCTCATTTCTTTTAGTTACTATTTAAGATAGCATAGGTCTGATGATTCTTCAAGGTCACTTTCCAAAAGAAAAAATCAAAACTCTACTATTATAATGACTCCAAATCATCTAGGTCCAATTGCCTGCCTTCTTGATCTTCCAGACCCGTCAGCGTCACACCGAGCAGGCGAACACCACTACTATTTTCCTCCAGTTGGTCAAAAATGGTATGGGCAGTCCTTTCGATGGCCTCAAAACCCTGGGTTGATTTGTCCAAGGTCATACGCTTGGTTAAGGTCGAAAAATCCGAATAACGGACCTTAATGACAACGATTCGACCAACTTTTTTATTTTTCTGGGCACTTTCAGCCACCCGTCTAGCATTCTTTGTCAACTCAGCCTTGATATCATCTTCATTATAAAGAAGCTTGCCATAGGTTCGCTCACTTCCGATAGATTTACGGACACGATTGGGCCTGACAGGACTATTGGAAATCCCTCTAGCCTTACGAAAGAGATCAAATCCGAAGCGTCCAAAACGATCAATCAGCGTCATCTCAGGAATCTTCAGAAGATCGGCACCGGTGTATATTTCCATGTCGTGAAGACGTTCAACTGACTTTTTACCTACTCCATGAAACTTTTCAATAGGGAGCTTTTCCAAAAATTCCTGAGCCTCCTCTGGAAGCACCACCGTCAAACCAGCAGGCTTTTGAAAATCAGAAGCTAGTTTGGCGATAAATTTATTGTAGGAAACGCCTGCTGAACAAGTCAGGTGAAGTTCCTGCCAGATGTCATACTGGATAAGTTTGGCTACCTTAACCGCGGATTTGATACCAAGTTTATTTATCGTCACATCAAGATAGGCTTCGTCGATAGACATGGGCTCTACCAAGTCGGTATAGCGTTTAAAAATCTCACGAATCTGCATTCCTACCTCTCTGTAATGACTATAATTTCCTGAGATAAAGACAGCATTAGGACAACGTTCATAGGCTTCCTTAGAAGACATGGCTGAATGGACACCATATTTTCTAGCCTCGTAATTACAGGTTGATACCACACCACGTCCCCCTGTTTTTCTAGGATCGTGACCGATAATAACCGGCTTGTCTTTTAGACTGGGGTCATCCCTCATCTCGACCTGAGCAAAAAAGGCGTCCATGTCAATATGGATGATTTTCCGACTGGTATCATTTATTAGAGGAAACTCTAACATGGCTCCCTGCCTCCTTTCTCAGATTTATCTCATTGTAAAGCTTTTCACATAAAACTTTGGGACTACAAAGCATTCTCCCCTTATGATACCAAAATCTACCAAAAAACAGAAATTTATAATACAGATTTCTCATTTTCAAAACTGTATTATAAAAGAATGTCTCTAAAAACACAGTTTTAAAGTTGTGTAAGCGGTTACTGTGTGATAGAATACTTCTAGAGAATGTAACAGATGATTTTGTTACTAGAATTATAGGAGATCCAAACTATGGCAACGGTTAAAACTAACACAGATGTTTTTGAAAAAGCGTGGGAAGGCTTTAAAGGAACTGACTGGAAAGAAAAAGCTAGCGTTTCACGTTTCGTTCAAGCAAACTACACACCTTATGATGGTGACGAAAGCTTCCTTGCAGGACCAACTGAACGCTCTCTAAAAATTAAAAAAATTGTAGATGAAACTAAAGCTGGCTATGAAGCTGAAGGACGCTTCCCAATGGATACTCGTCCAACTTCAATCGCTGACATTGACGCAGGATACATTTCAAAAGAAGATGAACTTATCTATGGTATCCAAAATGATGAGCTCTTCAAATTGAACTTCATGCCTAAAGGTGGTATCCGTATGGCGGAAACTGCTTTGAAAGAACACGGTTATGAACCAGATCCAGCTGTACACGAAATTTTCACAAAATACGTAACTACAGTTAACGATGGTATCTTCCGTGCTTACACTTCAAACATCCGTCGTGCACGTCACGCTCACACAGTTACTGGTCTTCCAGATGCATACTCACGTGGACGTATCATCGGGGTTTATGCTCGTCTTGCCCTTTACGGTGCTGACTACTTGATGCAAGAAAAAGTTAACGACTGGAATGCTATCAAAGAAATCGACGAAGAAACAATCCGTCTTCGTGAAGAAGTTAACCTTCAATATCAAGCACTTCAAGACGTTGTTCGCCTTGGTGACCTTTACGGTGTAGATGTTCGTCGCCCAGCCTTCGATACTAAAGAAGCTATCCAATGGACAAACATCGCCTTCATGGCAGTATGTCGTGTGATCAACGGTGCCGCTACATCTCTTGGACGTGTGCCAATCGTTCTTGATATCTATGCAGAACGTGACCTTGCTCGTGGTACTTACACTGAATCAGAAATCCAAGAATTCGTTGATGATTTCGTTATGAAACTTCGTACAGTTAAGTTTGCTCGTACAAAAGCTTACGACCAATTGTACTCAGGTGACCCAACATTCATCACAACTTCTATGGCTGGTATGGGTGCTGACGGACGTCACCGTGTTACTAAGATGGACTACCGTTTCTTGAACACTCTTGACAATATCGGTAACTCTCCAGAACCAAACTTGACAGTTCTTTGGACTGACAAATTGCCTTACTCATTCCGTCGCTACTGTATGCACATGAGCCACAAACACTCTTCTATCCAATACGAAGGTGTGACTACTATGGCTAAAGACGGATACGGTGAAATGAGCTGTATCTCATGTTGTGTATCACCACTTGACCCAGAAAACGAAGAACAACGCCACAACATCCAATACTTCGGTGCTCGTGTTAACGTACTTAAAGCCCTTCTTACTGGTTTGAACGGTGGTTACGATGATGTTCATAAAGACTACAAAGTATTTGACATCGATCCAATCCGTGATGAAGTTCTTGACTTTGACACTGTTAAAGCTAACTTCGAAAAATCTCTTGACTGGTTGACTGACACTTACGTAGATGCCCTTAACATCATCCACTACATGACTGATAAGTACAACTACGAAGCTGTTCAAATGGCCTTCTTGCCAACTAAACAACGTGCTAACATGGGATTCGGTATCTGTGGTTTCGCAAATACTGTTGATACATTGTCAGCAATCAAATACGCTACAGTTAAACCAATCCGTGACGAAGATGGCTACATCTACGACTACGAAACAATCGGTGAATACCCACGTTGGGGTGAAGATGACCCACGTTCAAACGAATTGGCAGAATGGTTGATTGAAGCTTACACTACTCGTCTTCGTAGCCACAAACTTTACAAAGACGCAGAAGCTACTGTATCACTTTTGACAATCACATCTAACGTTGCTTACTCTAAACAAACTGGTAACTCACCAGTCCACAAAGGTGTATACCTCAACGAAGATGGTTCAGTGAACTTGTCTAAATTGGAATTCTTCTCACCAGGTGCTAACCCATCTAACAAAGCTAAAGGTGGATGGTTGCAAAACTTGAACTCACTTGCAAGCCTTGACTTCGGTTATGCAGCTGACGGTATCTCACTTACTACTCAAGTATCACCTCGTGCCCTTGGTAAGACTCACGACGAACAAGTTGATAACCTCGTAACTATCCTCGACGGATACTTCGAAAATGGTGGACAACACGTTAACTTGAACGTAATGGACTTGTCAGACGTTTACGAAAAGATCATGAGCGGTGAAGATGTTATCGTACGTATCTCTGGATACTGTGTAAACACTAAGTACCTCACTCCAGAACAAAAAACTGAATTGACACAACGTGTCTTCCACGAAGTTCTTTCAATGGACGACGCTTTGGGATAAAAACGAATAAAGAGCTCGCAATAGCGAGTTCTTTTCTTTTTGTAAAACACTTATTTTCATTATATTTTTCTAAATCTACTATAATTTATATTTGACTTTTTCTCAGATTAGCTATAAAATAAAAGCGTTTCCGTTTGGTTTCTCCAAACACTTCACTCTCAGAAGCACCTCAGAGAAATGACACTCTATCACTGTCTAACTGCTAGTTTACAAATAACAGGTCAACTAGTATGACAATAAAATAAAAGAGTACAAGAAAGATGAATAAGAAAAGTTTTAAGCTAATTGGATTAGTAGCTCTCGTAGCAAGTACAGTCCTACTCGTAGCCTGCCAATCCGAGACCAAAACCGAAAACTCAAAGTCCAAGGACGTTCAATGGGGTTATACTGGCTCTACTGGTCCAGACCATTGGGGGGACCTTTCGAAAGATTATGAACTCAGCAAAAATGGTAAAGAACAATCTCCAATCAATATCACCGGAGCTGAGGATGTTGATCTTCCTGAACTAAACCTTAATAATCAAGAATCAGAAGCTCAAGTTGAAAATAACGGGCATACTATTGAAGTCAGCTTTAAAAATCCAAAGAATACCCTAACGATTGGTAACGAAGTTTACAAGTTGCAACAGTTCCATTTTCACGCACCAGCTGAGAATGAAATTGATGGTCAGACTTATCCTCTAGAGGGACACTTCGTCTATAAGACAGATAATGGGAAAATCACAGTTATCTCAGTTCTCTATAATTATGGCGATGAAAATCAAGCCTTAAAACAAATCTGGGACAAAATGCCTCAGGCGGCCAATACTGAAACTGAGCTTTCTCAGGCCATCTCACTTGATGATTTCTATCCTGAAGACAAGGACTACTACAACTTTGAAGGTTCCCTAACAACACCTCCATGTACTGAAGGTGTTAACTGGATTGTCTTCAAGAATCAAGAAACTGTCAGCAAGGAACAAGTGGAGAAATTCACTCAAACCCTTGGATTTGAAAATAACCGTCCTATCCAAGATACAAACGGTCGAAAGATAAAAGAATAAAACAAGATAAAGAGCTTGATGATAACTCCTCTCATCAAGCTTTTTTTCGTTGACGATATACTAGAATCTTTGTTACACTGGTTCTATGATTATCAAACATACAAGAGATACACTTTCAGAGACTTATCTAGATGCTGTGGCTATTCGGAACACCGTTTTCGTTAAAGGCCAAGGAGTTCCTCACTCTATCGAGATTGACGCAAATGAAGCCTACTGTATTCACTTTGTTTTATACGATGATAAAGACAAGGCTGCAGCAACCGTACGCCTACTGCCTAATAAAGATTTGACTCAGCTTACCCTCCAACGTATGGCGGTGCTCGAGGCCTACCAAGGTCAAGGTCTGGGAAGCATTCTCTTGAAAGAAGCTGAAGATTTTGCACAAGAGCAAGGCTTCCAGACTATTTCTCTCCATGCTCAACTCGGGGCACTTAAGTTCTACCTCAATAATGGCTATCAGGAAGTCGGTAAAATCTTTGAAGAGGCTGGTATCCAACATATTACTGTTGAAAAATCATTACTAAGTAAAAAAGCTTAAGCAGTAGGTCAACTGCTTAAGCTTCTTCTTTTGTCGCAAATATAGGATAGCCATGCTCGACAGCAAGAACTGATACATATTCTCTTTTCTTTAATATCTCTACGATCTTTTTCCAGTATTTCTGCCCTTTAAAAAGAAGGACAAACACTCCCATGCAGACCAAAAAACCAAGAAATTGTTTATATTCAGAAGATGACAGTTTTGATTCTAGTTTTAGGAGCTCAAACAGTCCTCTCAATAGAACTGTAAAGGTAATCATTATAAGGCTAAGTCCACTAAAGTATCCTAAACATATAAGCAAATACCCTATTTGAAGCTTCTTGGAACGCTTCTTGTAGAGTAACTTATAGTCCTGACTGTACTTTTCAAATACAGGAAAGTGAATATCAAATCCTCTCCTCATATGAATAACTTTTAAGTTGGGTTGGGCACGATAACCAAGGCAATGAAGCAATTTGTATAGTATCTCTCTTATCAAGATATAAGAAGAAGCGATTATAGGGACTACTATACAAGAAAATACAAGAACACCTAAATAGAAGGAATCTTTATCAAATGCCAACAAGTCGACCATCACACCAAAAAACATACCACAGACAAAGAGACTACTCCCGTTAAGCACACAAAAGAGGAGACTCAAAAACCAAGGGACAAGTTTGCTTTCCTTAGAATGTCTACTCGAACGTTTCACGAATCAGCTCCTTTTTCATTATCTCAATTAAAACATCTCTGTCTTTAATCCATTGAGCTCTCTCATCCTTGTAGTAAGTACGATTACTGAGGAAAATAGCTGCACGTTGAGCTGGGATATTGATAAGCACAAAGGTACCTGTATAACCAGTATGAAGAATCCAATCGCCTTGGAGGTCCCAAGCGACACTACGTTCCTTATTGGATTGGCTGATATTCTGCGTCATATTTTTAGCAAAATCATCCCTCAAATAATGGTTAACAAAGATTTCCAAGTCCTTTAGGGTTGAAAAGAGGCCTGCTGAACCTGTATGCTCTTTGAGCACTCGAGCCTTGGGATCGTGAACAGTTCCTCCCGGAATTCCCTCAACAGTTGGAACAGCAACCTCAACTGGCCCAAACCGTGTTTCAGTCATACCAAAAGGTTGAAAAATTTCGCTGTCAAAGAGCTTATCCAGTGTTTGTCCAGAGACTTTCTCAAGCATCAAGCCTAGGAGAATAAAATTAATATCGGTATACAAGAAAGGTTTATCAGACTTAACTTTGATGGCATTAATAGCAGAAATCAAGCCAGCTTGGTCTAACTCATCACGGTTTGGAATAAAAGGATCAATGCCGCTACTGTGAGAAAGAAGCTGACGAAGGGTTAGCGTCTTATCCACTACTGCAGGATAATAGGTCGATAGTTTCTCGTCCAAGTCCAATTTTCCCGCCTGCAAGTAGAAAAGACAGAGGGTCCCTACTCCTACCACCTTGGAAACACTAGCTAGATCATAGGTCAGTCCTGGAACTACCGGAATATTTCCATCCTGAGTTCCTAGATAATGCTCCTGCCAATCTTGTCCGTCATAAAGTGCAAGGCTGGCACCCGGGAAGATGTCAGCCTTGATGTAGTCTGTAATTGTTGACAATGTTTGTTTAAAATTAGTCATTATTTTGTTAGCCAAACCTCAATATTACTCATATCAGTCAGTGCAAGTAGGCTTTCTTTAGTATCTAGATAACTTGAGAACTGTTCCTTTTCAAGTTTCTCATGCAAGGCAACCAAGTCGTAGTCTTCAGCTACCTTAAATTCTAGAATTTCCAAATCCCAAGTCTGGTCTGGACTCACTTGGAGGTCAGGACCTTCTGCTTTCTCAAAGTGGATAGACAAAGGCAATTCTTCGCCAAAAAGATTGTCGTAAAAGAAAGCTGCTTGAGCTGTATCAACAACGTTCAAGGTCAAAGACTCGACCGTAAAGTCTGACACTCCTTTGAAATCTTCTTTTTCTTCAACATCTGCGTATTCAACTGTCTTGAGAGTAGACAAGTCATCTTCGGCATGCATCAAAATAAGACCATTCTCAGGTGAGATTGTTTCAAAAGCATACCCTTTTTCCCCTTGGAAAATAGCCTTGGCTTGGTGATCATCACGCGCCAAAAGGTACTCAATCTCAAGTGGATCTGAAACCTTGATAACCACTTTATTAATTTTCTTAGGGCCTTCAACCGCACGGCAACGGTAAGCTGGTGACTCCTCAATCACAAAAAGTGAGTTACGGTCTGTCCAATCTGTGAAGACCGCAAGGGCATTTTCCTCAGTCAAAAGCTTAAATCCTAATGTATTTTGGTAAAAATCAATATTTTCTTGTCTGTTATTCACACGAAAGATTGGTGTGTGAAACTTAAAATTCCCTGATTGCGTCATGACAACCTCCATTCTTTTCTATTTTATCCGAAAAGAGCCTGTGTGACAAGGATTTTCCTAAGAAAAAACAGGATTGTAATTTTTTCACATTCTTTCACATAAATTATGAAAATCATTATATTATATTTACCTTAGGACTAGCTATTTCCTCATTTTAGAGTATAATAGAGACTATGAAAACTCTCGTCAATCATTTGGCGTTTAGACATACCTATCAGGGATTCTTTTTACTGCTGATGATAGCTATCCCAAACCTGGCTTTAGGTATGACAACGTCATATAACAATCAGACTGGGTTGACCTTCACTAGCCTTGAAAGCTGGGGAATTATCGCTGTCAATCTCATTATTTTTTATATTACCTATCTTTGGGCTAAAAATGAAGGTTTGGTTACTCACTTTAGACTAGACCGAAAGGATACTAAAGCTATTATCTGGGGCTTTGTGCTTATTTTTCTGATGGGGGTTATTGGGAGCAATCTTATGCTACTGACTCACACCAACTACCATGCAGAACTTCAAAGAACTCTTACGACAACGCCTATCCTACCAGTAGCCATTGGCATGATGACCACAGCCTTCTTACAAGAGCTACTCTTTCGCAAGTGGATTTTCTCTTGGCTGGCTCCTTATTCGACAGTTGCTGTTTTAGTGAGTACCGGTCTCTTTTGCCTATTCCATATGCCTACCAACCTTGCCCACCTCCTCCTTTATATCGGAATGGGATTAGCCCTCTCTATGGTCTACCAAAAAAGAGAGAACTTATCTACAAGTATCTCACTTCATGTCCTATGGAATCTTTTCACCTTAGGTGCTACAATCCTAGTCATAACTACTCCTATGTAACTGAGAAAACTTTCTCAGTTTTTTTGCTACTTTCAAAATTTTTAGCGTAAAAAAATCTGAAGCTTGAACTTCAGATTTTTTGTATTGATTAAAGGTAGAGGGCTTTGAACAAGTATACAGCCAAAATTCCTGCAAGGATTGGAGCTACAACTGGAACCCAAGCATACCACCATTTAGAATCACCTTTGTGCTCACCAAGAACTGATGTTGGCAAGATGTGGTGAAGAAGACGTGGCATCAAGTCACGGGCTGGGTTAAGGGCTGGTCCTGTAGGTCCACCAAATGATAGAACCAAGGCACAAACCAAGAAACCAACACCGATGTGAGCTACAGCAAGAGATCCATTCGCCATTTGGCCTGTTACAGCTTCTTTATCATACCCATATTGGACTGCTTGTGAGACCAATTTGTGACCAAAGTAGTTGTTAGTCAAGGCAAGGGCACCAAAGAAGAGAAGGAATGAACCTGCAAACTCATTGGCAAAACCGTTAGCCCATGCACGATTACGATTTTCTGGAGTATCATCATGATCGTCAACTGCTGAGATCGTTGAGAAAGTACCAAGAATATTGTTTGGATTCTCAGTCTGTACATAGTAAGGTTGGTGAACCCAAACCACGATAGCTTGACCTACAAAGGCACCAAGAAGCTGTGCAATAAGGTATCCAGGAACGCCTACCCATGAGAACAAGCCAGAAGCAGCAAGTCCAAGTGTGAAAGCAGGGTTGATGTGGTTACCAGAAACATCACCAAACATAAGGGCTGGCATCATAACACCAAAACCATAACCAAAGGCGATAACAATCCAACCAGATTTGTTACCTTTTGTTCCCTTAAGCTCAACGTTGGCAACAGCACCATTACCAAGGGCTACAAGAAAAGCAGTCGCGATAAACTCAGTGAGGTATTTCAAAACCCATTCACTGGTGAACGCTTCTTTTAGAAAATCATTCATTTGTCTCTTTATTTCCTTTCGATTTTACAATAATTTAGACATCTATCATTTTATCAAGTATAATGTCTGATGTAAAGATATTTCTGAAATGTTTACGTATTATTTTTGAGGTTTTTGAATATGAAATTTAATCAGTTTAGTTACATCCCAGTTAGTCCTGAAATAGCTTGTCAGGAACTTCGTTCTTTAGGATTTGAAGTCTCTCTAGATGCTAGTGCCAAAGCCAATTTTGAGGCCTTTGTTCGCAAGTCCTTCCTCTTCTTTGAAGACACCGACTTAGCTTTGAAAAATTGGATTGCTGATTCAGAGACTGACCTCCTAACCTTCTTCCAGTCAGACCGTCCCTTGACTGCTGATGTCTTTAGTTTGGTGGCTCTTCAACTGCTAGGATTTGTCCCTAATGTGGACTTTACAGACAGTGCGGCTTTCCTAGAGAAAATGGCCTTTCCAATCACTTTTGATGGTAGTCTTAACAACCTGCATCAATTGTTAGCGACACGCACACAGTCTGGCAATACCTTAATTGATCAGTTAATAGCTCAGGATTTAATCCCTGTAAGTAATGACTACGTCTTCTTTAATGGTAAGAGCTTAGCAACATTTGACACTAATCAGCTTCACCGTGAAGTGGTTTATGTCGAAACACCTGTAGATACTGATAAAGACGGGCAGTTAGACTTGGTCAAGGTGACTATCTTACGTCCTGATGTGGACTTCCCAGTTCCAGCCATGATGACCGCAAGCCCTTATCAACAAGGGACTAACGAGCCTGCTTCAGATAAGCTCACCCACAAGATGGAGGGAGACTTGCTCGTCAAACCAGCAGGTAAAATCTCTCTTAGACAACCTGAAATCAAGGCACCTGAAGCAGACCTTACGCCTATCAATCCTGTCACAAAGGTTCAGGAGAGTTTTGCTCACACAGATACCTACACACTTAACGATTACATGTTGGCTCGTGGTGTGGCCTCTATCTATGTATCCGGTGTTGGTACCTTCAACTCAGAAGGTTTCATGACCTCTGGAGACTATCAACAGGTTCTGGCCTATAAAGCTGTCATCGACTGGCTCAATGGTCGTGCACGCGCCTTTACTAGCCGTAGCAGACAGCATACAATCACTGCTGATTGGGCTTCTGGTAAGGTGACTACTACTGGACTTTCATACTTAGGTACCATGTCCAACGCCCTTGCTACAACTGGCGTTGACGGTTTGGAGATGGTAATCGCTGAAGCAGGTATTTCTTCTTGGTACGACTACTATCGTGAAAATGGGCTCCTCGTCAGCCCTGGAGGCTACCCTGGTGAAGATCTCGACACTTTGACTGAATTTACCTATTCTCGTGCCCTATTAGCTGGAGAATACCTACGCCACCAAAAAGACTATGAGACCTACCTCAAAGAGCTAAGCAAAGCCATTGATCGTAAGCATGGGGACTATAACCAGTTCTGGCATGACCGTAACTATGTGCAATTCGCAGATCGTGTTAAAGCCACTGTTGTCTTTACACATGGTAGTCAGGATTGGAATGTCAAACCGATTAACGTCTATCAAATGTTCAATGCTCTTCCAGACTCTCTTGGAAAACACCTCTTCTTCCACAATGGTGCCCACGTTTACATGAATGCTTGGCAGTCTATTGACTTCCGAGAAAGCATGAACGCCTTGATTTGTCAGAAACTCCTTGGTTTGGAGAATGGCTACACACTGCCTACTCTTATCTGGCAAAACAACCAGTCTGAACAGACCTGGGAAGTTCTCGATAACTTTGGACACGACAATGGTAAAAACATTCAGCTTGGTGAGGCTGAAGCTAGCATCGCTAACCATTATGAAGAGGAAACCTTCGCCAAATACGGTAAGACTTACCAAAGCTTCAAGGATGATCTCTTTGTGGATAAAGCCAATGCCATCACTCTAGACTTTGAACTGGATCAAGACATCCAAATCAATGGTCGTGTCCACCTAGAACTCAAGGTCAAATCTAGCACAAACCGTGGTTTTATCTCGGCCCAGGTTCTGGAAATGGGAGATAAAAAATACCTAGCTCCAATACCTGAATTAAAACGCATGAGTTTAGATAACGGACGTCTCTTCAAGGAAGAAGCCTTACGTGAATTACCATTCAAGCAGGCAAAATACCGTGTCATTACCAAGGGACACCTTAACCTGCAAAATCGTAAAGACCTCCTCACCATTGAGAATGTCACTCCAAATGAATGGATGACTATCGGCCTGGACTTGCAACCAACCATCTACAAACTCAACAAGGGCGACAAACTCCGACTTGTTCTCTATACCACAGACTTTGAACACACTATTCGTGACAATAGTGACTACGAATTAACCGTGGACCTAAGCCAAAGTCAGATGACATTGCCTTATTAGTATTTATCGCAAAAAATCCCATAGGATGAGAACTCCCATGGGATTTTTTTATTGTGTGAAAATAAACAAGATTTAATCTTCAATTTTTACGATTCATTTTAATGTTATTTAAACAAATGATGTAGCCAAGACAGTGGAATAACACAAATTCTCAATGGACAACTCAACCTTAAAACCGAGAAATCCTCCCTAATGACATCAATAGCCATAACGAATCGCTAGCAATTTTCGCAACTCTGCCATTCGCTCCTCGATAAAGGGAGACAAGGTTAGCTGGTCTTTTCTGACCACTTCGGATATTTCCAGTGACATCCTGCTTAAGATATAGGGAGTGGCTGAACGAGAGTCTGCAAGTTCCGTTCGGTAGGAGTGCAGGACCTGCTTCAAATCAGCATAATCTGGCTTATCTCCAATAGTTTCAATTACTTCATCGATGATAGCTACTGCTTGTTCTCGTCTCTCTTTGCCTCCTGCAAACCATTTAAGTCCTGTCATTAAGAAAACCTCCTTATTTCTTTCAACTAATTTTTCAATCACATCTTTAGTATAGCATTCAAGTCTTTCTATCAGAGCTAGCGTCCCAAAAAGTGGCTATATGTCCTAAATGGTAGCCAAATCCAGATTGGATGCTGAATAGATAGAGCATTTAAATCTATATTCCCAATGACTACTCCTAGGATTGCTGATACGACACGTAACGAACGTAACACAGCAGAACTAATTTTTTGTAATATCACCATGGTAATTCCTTTTCTACTTGAGTCATTTACATAAACTACTAGGGCGTTATCTAAAGAATGATTGGCTATTATTCTGAATCTAGCATGGCTAAAGACACGAATCTGTCACTTTCCATGCTGCTTAAAACAAATACATCACTTCTCATTTCTAAAAATCAGCTGACTAAGATCATCAGAGAACGATAAAGAAACATAAAGTGACAAGGTATAAAATAAAAATGTTCTTTCTTGATGCCAGAAAAATGTTATCACACATTGAATACAGACAGCCAAGATAACTTGTAGGATAAATATTATGTATTTTCTAGAAAAAACAGATTGTTCCAATAGTAATCCTCCTTTCATGACATATTTTGAAGACCCAGACCTTGCAAGTTTTGTCTATACGATAGAAGAATATCCGTCAAGCCATAGAAATCCTACTCTAATTTTCACATTTTTCATTAATCACTTTCTTATTATAGCGTTTTTATGCACTTTATGCAACGTAAATTGAATAATGTCACAAATGGTTACTATATTTTCTATCTTTTAAAATATTTTTTGACTTGCAAGTAAGCTAGAAAATCACAGAGAATTAACAAAAGCATTAATACGACTAGTACTATGCGGTCTGTGGTATCACTGAATGTTAGTAATGTGTAAAACTCTACACAAAGCACTAGAAATGAGATGACCAGAAAGACAATGAAGGACTGCCATATTGTTAACGGATTTACTGAATCGGGACGCTTCTTAAGCAAACGGTAGAGCAGTCCATTTACAAAAATGACTACTAAAGCTAGTGCTCCGACTGATAACCAAATCTCTGGCGAAGTCTTACTTTTGTAGAGAGAAATACTGGTACTTATAAGAAAGACTGCCAATACAGCAGTGATGGTCCTAAAAATCGCAATACTCTCGAACTAATACTCTTTAACTTCATGATAAAACACTTAAGCTATGAATAACCTCAGTCAGTCTTGTAAACCGAATAAGCTATTACATTTAACTCTATTCCTTTCTGTATTTTTTTATACTGCTGTAAGATCTCAAGTAATCCCTTAGCGATTAAATTCTACTGGAGATGTAATACAATAGCGTCATTAGCACTGATATTTTAAATAAGCGAATATACATATCTTTATTTTTTCTATTACAAAAATATGCAATCAAATATAATACAATCTCCGCTATCATTAGCAAGAATAATTTTACTTCGGGAACATCAAAAATAAGCATTTGCAAGCACCTCACGTTCAAAGGGGCAAAAGGTTACTTTTTAAACTGTGACCATTTTTTAAAAAGGAGACTATAAAGAAGCAAGGTTAGCCCCAACAAGTTAATGGTATGGTGGACTGCATCCAAACTTCTAAATAGATTAGCGAGGCCCATTCCGATGAGAATGGTAGCCAGTAAATACGGTTTTGAGTTTTTAAACATACTTTTCTCCTTAAAGTGTTTTTAGCGTTCTGTGCAAAGCTATTCACAGACTAGCAATTGACAAGGTATCTCAATTAGGATTTCTTTTTAGCGGAATTGGTAGCTTTGTGTTTTTCAAGCAATGACATAATAGGCTTATCCAAAAAACTCATCACAGCCATGAAAACCATCCCTAAAATATAACTTTTCAAATCAAACATAATCCATCACCACCTTCAACGTTTGCAAGTGCCTCAAGGTCAAGGAGTTCAAAATTGTTATTTGTTTGCCTTGTCATAGCAACAACCTCCTAAACTATTTTTTAGCTTTTTTCTCTCAAGCTATGAATTTTATTATAGGTTGTAGGCCGACAAAAAAGTAGTGACATAAATGTCACTACTCGTTTTTGATTTTTAGGAACTCTACATTTCGAATACTTCTATTTTTTGAGTCGCTCCCATTTGCTAAAAATCAGACTATAAGTGATTAATGCCAACCCTACCAAATTAATGATATGATGAACAAAATCTAAATTTCTGAAAAGGTTAGCAATGCCAAATCCTAAAAGGAAAATGGCTAGTAAATACATTTTTTTATCTTTAAGCATAGAATCACCTAAATATTAGCAGAATGTGGCATAACCAACTAAAGCTCCTCCCCAGTAACCTACTGGGCCTCCTGCTGATCCTACTAGAGCAGATCCGATTGTGCCGGCATAACACTTAACCCATCCACCACCTTCAACGTTTGCAAGTGCCTCGAGATCGAGTGTTTCAAAATTGTTCATTGTTTGTGTTGTCATTCTAACAACCTCCTAAAATATTATTTTTTAGCTTTTTCTCTCAAGCTATGGTTTTATTATAGGTTGCAAGCCAACAAAAAAGTAGTGACATGTATGTCACCACTCGATTTTGATTTTTAAGAAATCTTTTCGAATATAGAATCTATGGTCTAGATTAGCTTACGCTCCTTCCATAGCGCCTGCTTGTAGGCTGTACATCTTATGATAGGTGCCACCGAGGGCTAGGAGTTCCTCGTGGCTACCGTGTTCGATGATGCGGCCCTTGTCTAAGACATAGATGCAGTTGGCATCTTGGATAGTCGATAGGCGGTGGGCAATGGCAATGGTTGTACGTCCTTGACGCATTTTTGCTAGAGAGTTTTGAACAATAGCCTCTGTCTCCGAATCGATATTGGCTGTCGCTTCATCCAAAATCAAGATTTTAGGCTGGCTAGCAACGGTCCTAGCAAAGGCTAGAAGCTGACGTTGACCGGTTGAAAAACTTGAACCTCGTTCGGAAACTGGAGCATCATAACCTTCTGGAAGTTTGTCGATAAAGTGGTTGGCATCCACAAACTCAGCAGCGGCTTTGATCTCTTCATCAGTTAAATCCTGATACATTGCAATATTGGATTTGATTGTACCATGATAGAGAAAGGGTTCCTGAAGGACAAGACCAATGTTCTTACGCAGCTCTGCCTGACTATAATCGCGAATATCTACACCGTCAAGAAGAACTCGTCCTGATTGGAACTCATAAAAACGCATGAATACATTGATAATAGAGGATTTTCCGGAACCTGTAGAACCGACAAAGGCGATGGTCTCACCTTTATTGACAGAGAAGGATATGTTATCTAAAATCTGGTGTTTACCATCATAGGAGAAAGAGACATTTTCAAAGCGAATATTCCCCTCAGTAACCTTGGCATCTGTGTCTCTCTGCTCAGGCTCATAGGTGCGCTCGTCAATCAAAGCGAAGACCCGACCTGCTGAGACCATCGAGGTTTGCAAGGTTGAGAAGTTTTGTGTCACTTCAATCAAAGGATCAAAGAGGCGGTTAATGTACTGGATAAAGGCATACATGGTACCTGCTGTGATACCCAGATAGATGCCACGATAGCCAAAATAAGCCATGAGAACAGCATAGCCCAGGAGCTTCAGTAAGCTCATGGCTGGGCGTAGAAAGAGAGAATCCAGTGACATGGAACGGCTGGCGTAAATCAGGTGTTCCTCATTAATGGCATCAAACTCTTTTTTGAGACGTTTCTCTTGGTTAAAGGCCTGAATGATGCGAATCCCTTCGATACTCTCTGACAGTTTGGCATTTATATCTGAAAGCAAGGCTCTGGTCTTTTCAATGATGACCACTGATTTTTTGCGGTAGAGATTAACCAAAAGAACAATCAGAGGAAGAAAGAGCACAATAAGCCCGGTCAGACGAATGTCCAAGATCATCATGGTGTAAAGGGTGGTAACAAAGATAAAGATAGCCGAAATAAAGCTAGACAGAATCCCTGAGAACATCTCGCTAATAGTCTCTGTATCATTGGTCAAGCGGGAAACGATAGAGCCTGCTGGAGTTTTGTCAAAGTAAGACATACCTAGTTTCTCCATATTGGCAAAGGCATCTCGGCGAATATCCCTGACAATACTGTAGGACACACGCGCAAAAAAGAGATTTCCCAAATACTGGACTAGCGTCTGTAAGAGATAAAGACCATAGTAACCAATCAGAATCAAGCTTGCCGCCTGATTCATATCATGCAGATAGTGGTCGATAAAATAAGAGGCCACAAGGGGAATGATACTCTTGATAACCGTAGTGGACAAGAGGAAGGCTAAAGCTAGAAAGGTCAAGAATTTGTAAGGCTTGAGATAGGTCAAGAGACGCTTAAACACAGACCATTGGTTTTGATTAGGCATCATCTTCTTCTCCTCCTTCCATTTCTAACTGTTGAGACTCATAGGTCTTGGCATACCAACCACCCTGAGCTAGCAAATCCTCATGACGGCCACGTTCAATGATACGACCATCCTGCATGACTAAGATAAGGTCAGCGTGCACCACCGCACTCAGACGATGGGCGGTAATGATAGTTGTCTTGTCCTTGCGGGTATGTTTGAGATTGTCAATAATAGCATATTCTGTCTTGGCATCAACCGCAGATAGGGAGTCGTCCAAAATCAAAATATCTGGATCCAAAATCATGGCCCGACTCATGGCCAGACGTTGTTTTTGACCGCCTGATAGGCTGACACCCTTTTCACCAATGATTGTTTCAAAGCCTTCAGGCATATCCTTGATGTCATCATAAACTTGAGCTAACTTAGTCGCTTCTTCTACCTTGTCAAAGGAGAGATCCGGATTACCAAAGCAGATATTGTCTAAAATGGAGCTGGCAAAGAGAAACTGGTCTTGAGGAACATAGCCCATCAAGCTACGCAAGTCTGATAGGCGATAATCTCGGATGTTATGACCATTCAAATAGATGGCTCCTTGATTAACATCGTGCTCCCGCAAGAGCAACTTGACAAGGGCCGTCTTTCCTGAGCCAGTCTGTCCAACCAAACCAAGGGTTTGGCCCTTGTCCAAGGTGAAATGAATATCTCTCAAAGTATCCTCATCCTCAAAAGCAAAGCGGTCAATCGCATATTCTAAACGACCATTTTCAATGCTTGGGAGAGGATGAGCAGGATCTTGAACATCTGATTCCTGCTCCAGAAGATTTTCAATACGTTGGTAGGATACATTTCCCCTCTGTGTGATATTAAAGAGAAAGCCAATGGCCATCAAAGGCCAAACCAACATATCCAAATAGGTAATGAAGGTTACTAAATTTCCGACCGTTATCTGATTAGTCTGAATCATAAAGGCCCCGACAAGAAGGGTTAAAACATAAGATGAGCCAACAAAGAGCAAGACCAAAGGATCAAAAAGGCTGTCATACTTCATGGTATGCATATTCTTTTTAAAAGTCATCTTATTGGTCTCTTGGAAGGACTGAAGCTCAGCCTCCTGATAGCCAAAAGACTTGGTTACCTTGATCCCTGATACCGACTCCTGAACCTTATTATTAAGTTCTGAAAAGGCTGCCTGGGATTCACCAAAAGCTTTATGGGTCTTGCGTCCCAAACGACTAGTCGCAAAAGCCATGAAGGGTAGGGGTAAGACAGCCAACAGGGTCATCTGCCAGGAAATGCTGAAGAACATGGTGATTAAGGTTACCAAGGCTGTGATAGACGCATCTACGGCTGACATGACACCCCCACCAGCCAAGCGGGTTAAGGAGTTGATATCATTAGTTGCATGAGCCATGAGGTCCCCTGTTCGGTACTTTTGATAAAAAGAAGGCGACATCTTGGTAAAATGCTCAAAAAGGCGTGACCTCATAATCTGACCCAAGCGATAAGAGGTCGCTAAGATATACATCCGCCAAACATAGCGCAAATAGTACATTCCTAAAGCTGCCAAAAGCAAATACACAAGATTCAAAAGCAAGATCTGATTGGTCAATTTCCCCGATGTAATAGCATCAATGACCCGCCCCATAACCATAGGAGGAATCAGATTGAGTACCGAAACCAGACTCAGTGCCAAAATCCCGACAATATACCGGCGTTTTTCTAACTTGAAAAACCACCAAAGTTTTGCAATGATTGATTCTTTAAAAGACAAGTTACTCCTCCTATCCTTACAAATGGTTAATAATAGACCTCGTATAAGTCTCGTATGATAAGGTTACTTCCAATAGCGATAGATTGTGCCATCTTCTAACTGAAAGTGACCAATATAAGATAACTTCCCAAAATCAGTAGACTCTGGCAATTGATAAGCAAAGGAATCAAAATTATAGACCTTGTGCCCATCATCCATAGAGTAGCTATCCTTATCATGGATAACGGATTCATCTTTCTTAGGGTTCCAAATGCGTCTGATTTCATCAGATGTCTTATACTCTCTGACAAAATTGTACAATTCAAAGTTAGTTGCCTCACTGAGATAGCGACCATCGGTGTTGTAGTTAGCTAATTGAGGCTCTCTCTTAGCCTCAGAATAATTCCAAACCTGTCCTCTTTCTCGCATGATATCGGCATCACGGCCACTTTGATAGGTATCTGCCTTAACCATCGTCATTGTTACTCCTAACGTTAATACGGTGACTACTGTCATCATTAAGTGTTTCATTGTTTCTCCAAACGTGTTTATTCATTTTTCCCTCTTTTGAATGTGTTGTATTTGTATGATAGAAAATAAGTGAAACCTGAGACGCGTAAGCTCCCAGGTTTTTTACTCTTTAAAATGCGTTTGAATCAGTTTTACAAGAAGGCGGTAGGCAGCTAATGCCACCAAACCTCCCAAGGTATTGGTCCATAAATCATCTAACTCAAAGACACGATTCGCATCAATGAGGAGATCTAGAATAACTTGCCCAACCTCAATCGTCAAAGACATGATAAACGTGGCTAAAAGGACCTTTTGCCAAGACCTAAATCTGGGGTACAAGGCTAAAAGTCCTAAAATCAGCGGACTCAGCAAGAAAATGTTGGTCACATTTTGCCCAAGCACAAAGACAATCTCTTTAAGACTATCCAACTGATAAAAGTTGGTCAAACTATTGAATGGGGTCAAGAGGACCACTACACGACCAAAATGTTGAATCCCAGGAGTTTCAACACCTTCAACTAGTCCATACTGTGGTGTCCAACAAAGGAGTACTAAACAAAGAAGATAAGCACAGACCAAAACTTGGCTTAGCTTTCTTCCTTTTGGTGTTAGTTCTCCGTCCTTTTCTACCCAAGTCGTCAGCTGAAACATCTTACTTACCTTCTGATTTACCAGAAGCTTCTGCTACAGCCTTTTGACGGTCACGTTTCATAGTGTTTGAACGCAATTGTCCACAAGCAGCATCGATATCTGTACCGTGTTCTTGACGAACGACACAGTTAACCCCGTTTTTCTTGAGCACATCGTAGAAGGCCGCCACACGTTCCTTGGTTGAACGACTATATTGGTCGTGCTCTGATACTGGGTTATATGGAATCAAGTTTATGTATGACAACTTACGGATTTTCTTAGTCAAATCAGCCAACTCTTGAGCGTTTTCAGGGTGGTCATTGACCTCATTAAGCATGATGTACTCAAAAGTTACACGACGGTTGGTTGTCTGGATGTAATACTCGATCGCTTCAAAGAGTTTTTCAAGTGGGAATGAGCGGTTAATACGCATGATGCTTGAACGAAGGTCATTGTTAGGCGCGTGAAGTGATACGGCAAGGTTAACTTGAACACCTTCGTTAGCAAATTCCTTAATTTTTGGTGCCAAACCAGATGTTGACACTGTAATGTGACGAGCTCCAATAGCAAGACCATTGTCATTGTTAATAGTACGCAAGAAACGAAGCACATTGTCATAGTTATCAAATGGCTCACCGATACCCATAACAACCACGTGGCTGACACGTTCACCATCGCCACGGTCATCAAAATATTTTTGTACCAACATGATTTGTGCCACAATCTCACCAGCAGTCAAGTCACGTTGTTTCTTAATCAAACCACTGGCACAGAAAGTACAACCGATGTTACATCCAACCTGAGTTGTCACACAGACAGACAAACCGTAGTGTTGACGCATCAAAACAGTCTCAATCAACATACCGTCAGGCAATTCAAAAAGATACTTAACTGTACCATCTTTAGATTCTTGAACGATACGTTGTTTCAATGGATTTACGCAGAAATTCTCATTCAACTTGGCAATGAAATCTTTAGAAATGTTGGTCATTTCTTCGAAAGACTGCACACGCTTCTTGTAGAGCCAATCCCAAATTTGAGTCGCACGGAATTTCTTTTCACCGTGTTCCATAGCCCAGTCGATCAACTCATCACGAGTAAGACCATAAATAGAAGGTTTGTAGCCTTCCATATCCTCTAACTTCTGACGTTTACGGCGTTCTGGTTTTGCTTGTGTTGTTACTTCTGACATAGTTTAATTTCCTTTTTTTCTGATTGTAAAATGCTGACCATCTGACTTGGTCTGGCTTTGTTTCTTCGATGGGGTGTTTTGACCTTTAGATTTTGGAGCTTGCTTCTGACTCTTCTTGAAGTTAGACTTACGCTCACGGCCACCGTCCTCGGATCTAGATTTAAACTTAGGACGACGCTTGATTTTCTCAAAGTTTGGGCCCTCTTGATCCCTATCTCTTCGTTTGGACTTGTCTGGCTTTTGCTTAGCAGAAGCTTTTTGCCCCTTATTCTTTTGAGAAGCATTGTGCTCTCTATCTCTAGATTCCTGAGAAGAATGACGACGATTATTAGAACGACGGCGCTTGCGACGAGGCTCAGTCTCCTCTTCAAAGACGATTAACTGTGGCTCTTCATTTTTCAAAATAAAGTAGGCACAACCAAAGGCACAGTATTCACGTAAATACTCTGACAATCGGCTAATGCGGTCTGTCTTACGCGTATTAGGGCGCTCGTCCTCGTAAAATCCCTTAAGGCGAAGCTGGTCATTAGACCAGTCCCCAACAATATAATCATACTTGAGCATGATTTCAGAAAAACGTTGCCCAAAGCGGGTAGCGTCTAAAGCATCCTTGTGATTTTCAAGAACCGTAAACTGACAGGCATCTGATTTCAGAAGGTCAGCCACATACACAAAGTCTGGCCCTGGATATTTATTATAATTAAACATTTCTGGCAAGATTTCTTTACGCATGTGCCATCCTTTCTGCTCTCTCTTATTTTCTATTCTGATGCTGTAATAATGTCTCTATATCTTATCCCAATTGGCACCATTTTTTCCTAAATACTTGGCCACAAGTCCCCTTAACAAATCTGGAAAAAGAAGAGTAACTTCCTTTTCCTTAATTGTAGGGAAGTAAGAAGCAAAGTAGTACTGGTCCACAAGGACCAAACTAAACTTCTCATTGGAATCTACAACCCTTCTATTATACAACAAATTACCGTTTTTGTAAGCAAAATTCCCTGTGATTACTTCACCAAATGTCTTCCCTCTAAATCCCATACCTTTAATAGCTTGATTTTTAAGGAGTTCAGCCTTAGTAAAAACTTCCTGACAGATTTCTTTGAGCTCTTGTCCTGTCACGACTAGACGTGCCATCCGCATCTGGTGAGGAAGGGCTTCTTGCAGGTCTGCCATGGTCACTTGAGGGCCTAGTGTTTTCATGATAAGTCCAGTATTTAAAAGCGTTAATTGGCTATGAGTTTCCTGACAAACAGCCTGTAAAACCAATTGACAGGTCTCATCAAAATCTAGTTCTCGACCTAGATTAGCTACTTTTTTCTGAGCTAAACGACGATGGCCTTCCTCACGCATAGCCTTGATAAAGGCTTCGTCCTCCTTGTCTAAATCCAAGATGTAGGACTTGGTGGGGATAGCCTCGATCTGACATTCTATCAATCGCCCATTTTCCACAGTAAGGTCAATACAGCCAAGATAATAGCCATATCTGTCAGCAGCTGCCAAATAGGTTTCATTGACTAATTTACCCTCTTCAAAAAGGTGATGCGTGTGGCTTCCGATGACAAGATTTACCTGTGGATAAGTCTCTGCAATCTGCTCATCATAACGTACACCTAGGTGACTAAGAACGACGACTATATCTGCATCCCTTACCTCAGGACGAGCCAAATCCTCTTCCAACCTAGCCATAGGCTCTAACACCTGCCAACCGTTGGGAGCATAGGTGATGTAATATGGGAAGGTATAGGCCAAGAAAGCAATGTTTGTACCTGCTTTAGTTTTATGGATAAGATAGGGTTTGGCCCATTCAGGCTGTCTCCCTTCATCCTTGAGATTTCCTATGATCGGCTGAAACTTAGCCTGCTCATAAAGACAGTCTAGCTCCTCCTTGGCCAGACCTATCCCCTCATTATTTCCAATAGTCGCATAGTCTATCCCCAACTCATTCATCAGGGCTACATTAAAACGCCCGGCTGTCGCATCAGATAAGGGATGGGACTTATCCACATTGTCCCCAAGATCTACCTTAATCAGCTCTCTATCTGTCTGACTCAAATCATCCACAGCTCGCTTGAGTTGTGGATACTGTTCAAAATGAGAGTGTAAATCATTGATATGAAGAATTCGAATCTTGTCTTTCATGACTCCTATTGTAGCACTTTTGCTATAAAAAAACTTGACAATCATTTTGCCAAGTTTTTACATGCTATTTTTCAAACAGGAACGTATTCCTAGTTAACTTTCTTTTTAACATATTCTTCTGCGAGATGATAGACGTCATCTGCTAGGGATATACTGACATAGATGCACACAATTGAGAAAATTTCTCCTCTAAAGTGTTGCCAAGCAAAGAATATAAGCCCATAAATTAGGAGAGCAAGTACTATTTGGCCAAAAAATTGACTCAGTAATCGCCTAATAACGACAAATAAGTCCATAAGTAATCCCATCTTTAATACCATAACCAATACCCTTTAAGGCTGCACCTTGCCAAGTACCTGTTTGAATACCACCTTTAATGGCTCCTCCAACAGCCCCGACGCCTACGGCAGCTGTAGCTCCCCAAAAACTACATGCTCCACCCTTAACAGTAGAAAGATCTTCGGAATTAAGTGAGTTAAAATTGTTAATGATTTGTGTTGTCATTAAAACAACCTCCTTTAAAATATTTTTTAGCCTTTTCTCAAAAGCTATGATTGTATTATAGATAGAAAGCCAACAAAAAAGTAGTGACATAAATGTCACTACCTGATTTTGAGAGTTGACTCAACTAATAACCTCAAACTTACACATTATTTTACTTTAAACGGAAAGCTTCTTAAAAATGTCTGTGATAAAACTATTTAAAATCTGTCATAGTTTCAGTTCTTAAGACAGCCAATTATTTTGCGAGTGTAGTGAGCATATACTGAGACTTGTCGCTGTGATAATGACGACTAAGACTTTGTAGTCATAAGCGTTGGGAAGTTTTGAGACCTTAGGCTCAAAAGAAAAATATATCTTCAAACTAAATAAGGTCTTTTGAGTTTCCAAAAAGTTTGATAATAATCAAAAAAGCTGAAACACTTTGGTTTCAATCTTTTGAATTTTTAAATTAAAATTTGCTCTCACCTAGAAGCCAATGCTTAGAAGCTTTGCTTCTTAGCTTTACGCTCAGCACGCCCCTTAGCACGGTTAGCCGCACGACGTTCACGTTTGCGTTTTTCGTCAACCTTCCACTGAATTTTCTTCTTGTAGCCAGGTTTGATTTTTTTCTTTTTCTTCTTAACCAAACCGATCATTTCCGTATCAAGTTTTTGATAGGCTTTTTCACGATTGGCACGACGGTCACGGTCATAGGTATCTTGAAACTCGCCGTCCTTATAGACTTTAGGTTCAAAGGTAATCCCCATCTTTTCAAGCTCACGAATATCTGAGTCGTCGCTTGGTTGATAGAGGGTGATGGCTGTTCCTGACAAGCCATTACGTCCAGTACGCCCTACACGGTGAACAAAGAAGGACAAGTCTTGAGGGATGGCATCATTGATTACATGGCTAACCCCTTCAATGTCAATCCCACGCGCTGCAAGGTCCGTCGCTACAATGTACTCAAAATCAAGCTTCTTGACTTGATTCATGATACGCTTACGTTCACGTGGTGGAATACCTCCATGAATTTTGGCAACCCTAAGACCATTTGACACTAGGTAACTGTGCAAATCGTCAGCACGTTCCTTGGTATTGACGAAAATCATTGCCAGATATGGTTGCATCCCCTTAAGCATCTCAAGAATCTGCTCATTCTTGTTGCGACCCTTGGTAGATACCAACCAGTTATCAATAGTATCCGCAATAACTGTTGAAGTTTTGATTTGTTCCATGACTGGATTGGTCAAATACTTCTTCAAGAATGGTTGCAATTTTTGAGGAATGGTTGCTGAGAAGACCAAAATTTGAACTTCCTTAGGTAGACTTGCCGCAATCTTGTCTACAGTATCCAAGAATCCCATATCCATGGTCATATCAGCTTCGTCAACAACAAAGGTATGGGCCTTGTGAATAGCCAAGTCCCCAGACTTAACTAGGTCATAAATACGACCTGGTGTCCCAATAACAATATGAGGTTGTGCTACCTTGAGTTTCTCAATCTGACGTTGCTTGTCTGTACCACCCACATAATTGACTACACGAATTTCAGTCTCAGAGTGTTTGGCAATTTGTTTTGTCGCTTGGTAAATTTGTGTAGCCAATTCACGTGATGGTGCTGTAATAACAACCTGAACATCACCACTCTTTGGATTTAGTTTCTCAAAAATTGGCAAGAGGAAGGTATGTGTCTTCCCTGAACCCGTCTTTGATTCACCAACCAAATCACGACCTGAACGGACTACAGGAATCAATTTCTGTTGAACAGGTGTTGGCTCCTTAAACTTAATCTCGTCAAGAGCCTCCTGAATAAATGTTTTAAAATTAAAATCTTTAAATGACATGTTTACTTCTTCTTTTCTATCTAGTCTATCCCTATCATTATAACAGAAAAAGAGCATTTCTGCTCTTTTCATTTATTTCATAACGTTTCCAAGAACCATCCAAAGGGTAATGGCACTTGCAAGTGCTCCAACTGTCCAAAGGAAAGCATCAACCTTCCACTCTGACCATTTGTCACCCTTACCTGAAAGACCACCCAATTCGAGGTGATGGTGGAATGGTGTCATACGGAAAATACGACGACCTTCTCCATACTTACGCTTAGTGTATTTGAAATAGCTGACCTGTAGCATGACAGAAGCTGTCTCAAAGACATAAACCACACCAATCAAGAGTAGGGTCCACTCTACACGTAGGGCAATAGAGATAACCGCAAGCATAGCTCCAAGTGACAAGGAACCGACATCTCCCATAAAGACCTTGGCTGGCTTGTGGTTAAAGACGAAGAAGCCAAGAAGTGCCCCAATCATAGTGATAATGATAGTCAAGATAGCGAACTCACCCTTGACAAAAGCGATAATCCCATAGGCAATCAAGCTGATAACCACAGAGATAGAAGCTAAACCATCAATACCGTCTGTCAAGTTCACAGCATTTGAGAAACCGACAATCCAGAATAAAACAAATAGAACATAAAAGACACCGAGATGAATGGTTAATCCACCAATAGCTAGGCTATCTGTCCCACTAGGGAGTACGTGGATAAAGTAGAAAAGCAAACCCGCAATAATCTGCAAGGCCATCTTTTGCCAAGGTTTAAGTCCCTCATTGATTTGACGGAAAATCTTAAGGAAATCATCAAGGAAGCCGATAATTCCATAAATCAAAATTACAAAGAGAATCCCTACTGTAGCACCATAGGCTTGGTGGCCCTCGCTAAAGACGTGGAAGTTAAAAATCAAGCTAACCAAGATGGCAACCACTAGGAAGACTGTCCCTCCCATAGTTGGTGTTCCAGCCTTAGCCAAATGCTGCTTCACATCTTCATGCATTTGTTGGCCACCGATTTTCTTGATTTTGTAGTAAGTAATAAAGTGAGGCATGGCGAGCACCGTCAACACAAAGGCGGCCACACCTGCTATCAGACTCATAGTCATCTTAGTCTCCTAAAGTAATGGTAATCTTCTTGGTTTTAGACAGGGCTTTTCCTGCCGCAACACTTTGTTTGGTAACAGTCCCTGACTTGCCACCCTTATAAGTAACTTTAATGCCTTTCCATTTGGCAAAGGTTTCAACGTTCTTCTTGGTCCAACCATACATGTCTGGAAGTTCTGTGAAATCATTGGTCATGATAAGAATCTGTTCATTAGCCTTGATATTGGCTTTGGCATCTACAGAAACCTTCTCAATCTTATCACCAACACCCAGAACAATCGGATGAATCAAGTTTTGACGAAGGGTGTTAGCTGTCTCGCCCGGACTCTTACCGATAATATCGCCGGTTTGATAGCTCGTTTCCTCGGTCTTTTCACTACCTTCAGACACAGAAGTATCTAGGGTGTCTCCCATAGACATGGCTTCTTCCAAAACCGGGTTAACCACAGTTGCATAAAAATTATTATCCCAAGTCTTAGGCTCCTGCACAGTCACATACATGATGTATTCTGGATTATCTGTAGGTACCATGGCTACAACTGAATTGAGGGTTTCATTGGAACCAACTTTGTAGGTCCCAGTCTTCTCATCAGCAACCTGAGCCGTTCCAGACTTAACTGAAACATCATAATTGCCAACTTGGATAATAGGTGACCCTTCAGATTTATTGTAAAGGGTACCGAACTCTGGATCCGTACCAACGGAAATCATATAGTTACGCGTTTCAGAGGCAGCCTGCTTAGAAACTGGCTTACCGATAACTTCCTTCTTCGCTGTACGAACTGTGCCTTGGTTAGTATCGGCAACTTGTTTGATAAATTGAGGTTCTAGCATTATACCATTGTTTGAAATAGCGGTAAAGGCTCGAAGCATCTGCACCTGAGTCACCGAAATCCCTTGTCCGAAGGACGATTGAGCTATATTAACAGAGTTTCGAGAGACAACCCCTGAAGATTCACCGACCATCCCAAAACGGGTTGGAAGACCAAATTTGTAAAGAGATAAGTAGTTAGACCAAACTTTGTCTCCCATCTCTTGTTCCAGCATGGTCATACCAACGTTACTTGAATAAGAGAACCCTTGAGCAAATGACATGGTACGACCTGTTGAGATACCCTCATTGATTGACCAGTCATTAATTTCAACGTCGTCAACCTTAATACCATTAGCATTACTGTAGGTCGCATTCGGGTTGAAACTTCCATTGTTAATAGCAGCTGACAAGAGCATGACCTTCATGGTTGATCCAGGCTCATACTGAGCTTCGTAAAGACGGTTAACCCAGTCATAGTTTTTCTTAGCCTGTCCCTCAAGAGTATCAGAATTATAGGTCGGACGTTGTGTCGTTGCAAGAATCTCACCTGTCTTAGCATTAACAACTGTCGCTGAAGCATTGACACCTTGCGTCTGCTCCATAAAGGTATCCATCTGTGTTTCTAGGAAGGTTTGAAGAGGTGCTGACAAGGTTGTATAGATGTTCTTACCATCGATAGCTTCCTTGGTAATGGTTTCCGTACCTAGAAGCGTATTACCGTTTTTATCCTTCTCATAGATGGCCTCACCATCTGTTCCAGTCAAGAGGCTATTGAGCGAACGCTCCAAACCAGTTTGACCAATCAAAGAATATGAGCCATCTTTTTTATTTTCAACAGCTTCGGCACGACCAAGAAACTCTGACGCAAAGGTCCCATTAGGATACATTCGTGACGTTGTTGCTTCAAAGGCCATACCCTTAATTCCCGCATCTTTAAAGGCTTTTTCTAGTTCTTCTTTAACAGAGTAGGTAATTCCCTTCCCCTTTAGTCCAAAGGAAACCTGGTAGGCACCCTTAGTACGCAATTGGGCCAAGGAATCACTCTTTTCAATTCCTAGCTTATCCTTTAAAATATCAGCAACCTTGTCAAACTGACTATCTTGGACATAGAGTTTTTCTTGAGTCGCTGACACATAGCTGGTCGACACGATAGCGTAAATGGCATAACTGGTTGAATCCTCAGCCAAAACATTTCCATTTCGGTCGTAAATTGTCCCACGCTTGGCAGCCACTGTGGTCTTAGTGTTATAAGATTTAGCAGCCTGCGTCGACAAATCGACACCAAACTTACTGTCTGTCCCAATAATCACCACAAAGTTGATAATAAAGACGAAAAAGATAAAGATGCTGAGAACCATAAGGTTCTGACCAACGTGCTGTCGATTCTGGGCTGGCTTTCGCCTATCCCTAACGACATAGTTTAGAAATAAATGTTTAAGTTTTCTTAATCTGTTCATTGATTACTTCACACTCTTAATACTATCGTTATTAATAGACAGGCCTGCCTTATTAGCAATCTCTTTAATACGGTCAGAGTTAGTCAACTCATTAACCGCCTGCTTAGCATTGTTAAGCTCTGTTTTTTCATCACTAATCTTGCTATTAAGGTCTGTGATTTGTTGCTTGATAGCCTGATTACGCCCTTGTAAAAATACAACTGCGATACTCATCACAATAGCTGTCAAAACAATTGCCGAATAGAAGGCCTTTTCCATACGCGTCATAAAACGAATATGGTTTCTAATGGCTCTATTAACAATCTGATGTTCCTTATTTTCCATAATTATTTCCTGATTTTTTTAGCCACACGCAATTTAGCAGAATGCGAGCGGTTATTAGCTTCTAATTCTTCCTGACTAGGTAGGATTGGCTTGCGATTAACTAAGGCTACCTTAGGTTGGAGGTCTTCAGGAATAAAGGGCAGACCTTTAGGCACATCTACCGTACTGGCTTCCTTGAAAAGCTGTTTAGTCAATCGATCCTCCAAAGAATGGAAGGTAATGACCGAAATACGACCATCTACAGCAAGTAAATCCAAGGCCTCTTGAATAGACTCATCTGCAGCACCAAGCTCATCGTTCACTTCGATGCGAATGGCTTGGAAAATTTGCTTGGCTGGGTGACCTTTTTTCTTCAGTTCCTTAGCAGGCTTAGCCGATTTAATGATTTCCGCCAGTTCCGTCGTGGTCTCAATTGGTTTAACCTGACGGGCCTGTTCAATCTTACGTGCAATTTGTTTAGAGAACTTGTCCTCACCATACTTGAAGAAAATGCGCACCAAATCGTTGTAAGGATAGGTATTGACCACATCATAAGCGGTCAGACTCGCCTCCTCATTCATACGCATATCTAGCTTGGCATCCTGTTTATAGGAGAAACCACGCTCACGCTCATCCAACTGTGGGCTAGAGACACCCAAGTCATAGAGAATGCCATCAATTTCAGACACCCCCAAGGCTTCAAGGTTGGACTTGAGATTACGGAAATTATCCTTGATGAAAGTCACCATACCCTTATCAATATAGTCCTTGAGACGCACTTGAGCATTATCAATAGCCTTTTGGTCCTGATCAAAGCAGTACAAATGACCCTTTTCAGATAATTGCGACAAAAGATAAGACGAATGTCCTGCGCCACCCAAGGTCGCATCAACATAGATGCCATCGGGCTTGATATCAAGCATATCAACAGTTTCGTGTAAAAGAACGGTTACATGGTGAAATTCATTAGTCATAACTTTTATTATAGCACAAGAATAGAGAAATTGTCTCGTTCTGTAAGTTGACAGGATAGTAAAAGAGCCAGACCCGAGGCCTGACTCTTTAGTTTCTATATCATTTGATAAGATTAATCCACTCTGTAAAAATAGCTTTCCTCAGATGGCACTCCATTCGTCGCTAGAATACGATCCTTACTGTTATCTCCCGCATCACTTGCATCACTAACTCCCTTAGGACAAAGCTGAATTGGAGTATTCCCAACTGGACTAGAATCAACATAAGTTAAGGTATATATACCAGACACATACTGATTCGGTGAGACTTTGTCGATAGGATAAGTATAGCCCCAGAAATCCAACTGTCCATCCGAAGTAATGGTGATGGTCTTTCCATTTGAAGATTTCCATGTTCCTACAGCTGATTTGTAATTGCCATTTTTGAGCTCATCAGGCTTAAGAGCTGATGAACTTGTTGGCGTTTGTGACGCTTTGCTAGAGCTACTAGTAGAGGCGCTACTCAGGTCCTTCCAACCCCAATTAGAGAGATCAACCTTGTCTGCACCCGAATCACGGTCATCTTTTACAAGAGACTGGCCATCACTACTAAAGTGGTAGCCAGAACCTCCACCAGCCATAGCACCAGCACTACCATAGTAGCTAAAGGTGTTATCCATGAGGTAGGCCAATGTCATACGCTCACCCAGCATGCCCAGTTGTGGACCTTCTGTCAGACGAATCACCTGACCACTATCCTTAGAGATAGTGTAAATATCCGTAATCACATGTTCTTTAAAGAGTTTACCTGGCTTAAAAGCAAGAATCAACTCATCAACACCATTACCATCCAAATCACGATAAGTATAGACCGTTGAGGCAGGACTTGTTTGAGAATTAGCATAGGTCACAATGAGAGAATTAAGTGAGGCATCGGTTTGGTTGTTGGCCACAGCCGTTTGGTACTTACTAATGATGCTATCATAGGCAGAGGTATCTACCTTTTTCTCTTGACTAGAGCTTGAGCTATTACTCGTGCTAGAGCTTTCACTACTACTTGATCGTGACTGCTCTACTGATGAAGATGAAGTCGTCGAAATCATGCCATTTTGCTGGTTTGAACAAGCTGCTAATAGGACTAAACTAGATAATCCTGTTACTAATGCTAAAACTTTATTTTTCATTTCTAAACCTAAATTCCTTTTCTTTAATCCTTATTCTGCTGTCCCAGAGCTGACATCTGCGCTGTAGGCAGGTGCTGTATAGCTTGAAGACTCACTATGTGACTCTGTATAAGTTGTTGGTGGCACATAGTTATACTGGGGCGCTTGATAAGCCTCTTGTGCTGAAGAAGGCGTTGGTGCCGATGCTACCGCAGGAGTTGAGCTTGCTTCTGTCTGACTAGCTGCTTCTACCGTTGAGCTTGATGACGACGATTCGCTTGAAGATTCACTCGAGGTTGAAGAAGATGACGACGAGCTTGAGCTCGATGACTTGGATGAAGACTTAGGTTTGCTTGATGATGACTGCTTAGTCCCCACCTTAACTTGAACTTTTGCATGATTGTGTGCGGGCTGCAAAAAGACGATAGCCAGAGCCAAAAGGATAGCTGGTAGGGTAAATGTCAAAATAAGGTAACGTTTTTCTTTCAAGTGACGAAATAGTTTCATAAGTTATTCACATTTCTTAAATTATATTTTAGTATTGATTAGTCTCAGATAAGATTATATCAGAAATATTAAAATGTGCAACATTAACATAAAACTTTTTTGACATTAGAAAAACCAACTCAAAGAGTTGGTTGATTGTCATTATTGCTGTGGGTTATCGACGTTGTTCAATGGCACTTCTACTTCTGTTGGTTGACATAGTAAAAAAATAAGGATAAAAATACCGACAAATGGGATTAAAGGAATAAAAATATATGCCCAATGATAGCCAGCATCACGTAAACGACGAACCGTTACAGCAATACCAGGTAAAACCGCAGCAACACCATAGGCAAAAAAGATAAGTAGTAAAATAACACCAATAGTAAATAAATCGCTTGATCCTGTTTCAGAATCCATTCTTTCAAACACTGCTAGGAGCAAATAAGAAGCAAAGAAAATCAATACATGTGCCGAATATGCAAACCAGTAATCCGAGGGTGTTGAACGGCCCTTAAAATCAACATAGCCCTTCCAAAATTTTTTGTAGGCTTCAATCATAATAAAATCCCCCTTTTTTATGTTACTCTCAGTATAACAAGAGAAAAGGAGCTTGACAAATCAACTAAAAAACAGCCTAGCAAGGCTGTTAAGTCATTATTATTGCTGTGGATTATTGAAGTTATTGAAGTTATTGAATGGATACTCAACCTTAGTTGGTTTACACAACAACACAATTAAGATAATACCACCTACAAATGGGATAAATGCAACAAAAATATACGGCCAATTGTAGCCAGCATCACGCAAACGACGAACAGTTACAGCAATACCAGGTAAACACGCAGCAATACCATAGGCAAAAAAGATAAGTAGTAGGATAAGTGAAATAACAGCTAAAAAGCTTGAATCAGTTGCACCTGCAATTCCTCCAAATACTGCTAACAACACATAAAAAGCAACGACAGTTAACATATTTGCCAAATATGCAAACCAGTAATCTGAACGTGTTGAACGTCCCTCAAAATCTACGTAGCCCTTCCAAAACTTCTTATAAGCTTCGATCATAATAAAATCTCCTCATTTTTTGATAATACTACTATACCAAAAGACCGGTCTTCTGGCAAATTGACTAAGGAGCAGCCTATAAGGCTTTTTTAACTTTTTGTTATTAAAAATAAATTTGACAGATAATATAAAATAGATTAGAATAATTGCATAACTATAATAATTGATATACCATTAGTTTTCATAATTGTTCTTGGTAAATCTCAACGTAAAAAAAATTTTAATTAGGAGATATAATGAAGGTTTTAGGATACATCATGCTTTCTTTTATAATGCTATTCTTAGTAATTTCAGCATTTCCGTATATTTTAATTGGGGCTTTAATTTATAGTCTTTATCGATTGATTAGATATATTAGGAAAGTTCGATATTTTAAGAGTCCGAATTTTTTAGCCCATAAACTGGCACTTGCTGATACAATCTCTGAATATAATGAAATATCTAATTATGTAAACTCATTTGATCAAATCAGTCTTAGAGCAAGTCAAGCAGATCGATATAAATATTCTAACCTAGCTACTTATCAAAATACTAGCGTGCATAATATGAATCGTAATCGACATCAGAAAACGCTGTCTAGTAATGTTCACCACGCTTCGCTAGCAGTAGTTCGAAAAGCGTCTGAAGAGCCTTTAAAGTATTTGTGTAAATATTTTGATTTCAAACCTAATGAAGAGAATCTCCAACGCATTCAGGATATCGGTGAAGTAGTATCACGTTTTACAAATGCGAAAAGTAACTTAGACATGCGTCTAGCTCAAATTGAAGCAGATTTCAATCCTCCTAAATTTATAAAAAAATACTATCGTGATGAATTACTTAAACATTTAGAAGTAAATATTCCAAAAATTCATTTTTATTTTCCACAATATATTTTTGAATATGTTAGTGCGGGGGGAAACAGCTCACAACGAACAACTATCACACTTGACGACATTACTATCGAAGCACTTATAGAATATATTGATGATAATATTAAGCGTAGCAAGACTGCAAAAGCGCAGCGTTCTTTAATGACAAAAAAATTACGTGAATTTATTAAACGTCGCGATAATTATACCTGCCAGAATTGTTATGCCTCTGTCGCTCAGCAAAACCTTTTACTTTTAGAAGTTGACCATATCATCCCTATTTCAAAAGGTGGCTTATCTACTAAAGACAACTTACAAACATTGTGTTGGAAATGCAATCGAACAAAATCTAACAAAATCATATAAAATAGGTATTTGATGTATTATTACGTTAGTTATTATTGCTTTGTTGATTCCTTTATATATATTGTCTATAGATAAGTATTAGCTGATGTCTCATCTCCCACAATTCACAATTTTTATATGACAAAAATATTTAAATAAATGATTTAGTTCTGTATTGTACAGGACTAAGTCATTTTCTACCATTTGTCAAGTTTATCAAGGTATTTGATGAAAAATAGTTTGAGTGCCATAGTCAAACTAAGGAAATTATCTTTTTTGAACTAAAGATTAGTGTAAAAAATGTACACTAATCAACACCTTATCTGGTGATTTTTTTGATAAGGCGTTACAATAATATGGTATAAACAATTTTACCGATTTTGGGTAGAAGTATAATCGTAAAGTTTGTTGTGCATTATGAGGTAATAATAAGACGATGTATAGAGGCAATCGTGTGTGGTTTGGTTTAAGTCACTTGCGATTGTCTTTTCCGTTTCTCACAGAAGTCTGCGATATGACAAGGATTGGTGTAGCTATCTGAAGTTATGTTAAGAATGCACTTAAAGAGAATTTTTCTGGCAGAGGGATTCCCACATTTGATGAAATGTTCCTTGGCTAGAAAGTTTTAGTTTTACCTTAATGCACTTATTATCATAATAATCAATGTATTCTACAATAACTTGTTTCAATTGCTCAAGTGACTTAGACACCTTCTCATGACAATAAAACATTTTCGATTTCAAAATTCCAAAAAAGGACTCCACCATACCATTGTCTAGGCTATTCCACTTGCGTGACATGGATGGTTGAATCCTTTATCCTCTATAAATTGATAATGATACTGGTGAGAATATTGCCATCCCTACTCACTATGGAGAATAGCAATCTCCTGGTCTCTCTATAAAGGCCTGTTCTAAACATAACTTTCATCTATACCAAGTTCAGTGTTAAAACCATCTAAAACAGGAAACTATAAAAACTTTTTATTGCTGTGGGTTATTGAAATTATTAAACGCTACTTCTACCTTTGTTGGTTGTAAGGTTAAGATAAAAATAATAAAACCACCAAGATATGGAATTAGCGATAGGAATATCAAGGCCCAGTGGTAACCTGCATCTCGTAAACGACGTACTATGATTGCAATGGATGGTACAAGTGAGGCCAACGCATAGACTCCTATTCCTAACACTACAATATAGACCAAAATCATTTGGAAACTATATGGATCAGATATATACGTAGAGGAGTCTCCTCCTAAAATCATGATTAGTATGAGTAAGAAACTAAACAATAAATAAACCAAGCATTGCGCAAGAACATTAAGCCAATAATCTGAACGCGTTGAACGTCCCTTAAAATCTACATAGCCCTTCCAAAATTTTTTGTAGGCTTCAATCATAATAAAATCCCCCTTTTTTATGATACTCCCAGTATAGCAAGAGAAGGGAAGATTGACAAATCAACTAAAAAACAGCCTACAAGGCTGTTAAGTCATTATTATTGTTGTGAATTATTGAACTGTTTGAAAGGAAATTCTACTTTTGTGGGTTGACAAGACAAAACCAACAGAACGATATCACCTATAACAAAGGCAAAACGTAAAAAAATCAAGGCCCAGTGATAGCCTGCATCGCGCAAGCGACGTACCTGAAGGGAAATGGATGGGATAAAGCTAGCAGGAAAATAGGTCATTACAAGCAGATACGGTAAGTTGAGAATAACATGGTAAGGACTATCGGGACTATCAAAAACAATTACAACTATAACTATGCTAAATAAAATGATAGTTACTATAGTATTTGCTAGAACTGCTAACCAATATTCTGAGCGAGTTGGACGTCCTGTAAAATCGACATAGCCCATCCAATACTTTTTATAAGCTCTAAACATGACAAAAGCTCCTCATTTTTGATACCACCAGTATAGCAAAAGCTTTATACTCTAGCAAATAGACCAAAAAAGCCCCATGAGGAGCTTTTTGTTTATTCTCTAATTTGACCTTGGCCATTAATATAAAACTTGGTTGAGGTTAGGGCCTCAAGTCCCATTGGGCCACGGGCGTGCATTTTTTGGGTTGAGATTCCGATTTCAGCACCCAGTCCAAAGACGAAGCCGTCTGTGAAGCGGGTTGAGGCATTAACATAGACAGCTGCAGCGTCTACGTCGTCTTGGAATTGCTCCGCACGACTGATATCCTGAGTCACAATAGCCTCTGAATGCGATGTCGTGTAAGTATTAATCCAATCAATGGCCTCATCAAGGCTATCTACTACTTTAACAGACATGATATAGTCAAGAAATTCTGTCGAAAAATCTTCTGGTGAAGCGGGTACGGATTTTTCCATAAGTTTCAAAGCCTTTTCATCCGCACGGAATTCAACAGCCTGAACTTTTGAAATAGCTTTTTCCAAATTAGGTAAGAAGTCTTCCGCAATATCAGCATGAACGACGAGAGATTCTGCAGCATTACACACGCTTGGTCGTTGGGTTTTGGCATTGATGACAATCTGTGTCGCCATATCTAAGTTAGCATATTTATCCACATAAATATGACAGTTACCAACACCCGTTTCGATGACAGGAACCTTGGCTTTTTCTTTAACTGTTTGGATGAGACGTGCTCCACCACGAGGGATGAGCAAGTCTACATACTTAGTCGCCGCCATGAGTTCCTCTGCTACCTCATGAGAGGTATCTTCAACCAGCTGAACAGCATCTGCTGTGATACCTGCATTTTCCAAAGCCTTACGGGCTACTGTAACCAAGGCCTTGTTGGAATTGATGGCATCACGTCCTCCTCGGAGAATGATAGCATTATTGGTTTTAAAGGCAAGGCTAAAGGCATCGATTGAGACATTGGGACGGCTCTCAAAAATCATAGCGATAACACCCATAGGAACACGCTTTTGAACGATTTTGAGACCATCTAGATTCGTATAGCCACGAACTACTTGTCCGATTGGGTCCTGAAGATCTGCCACCTGACGGACACCCTCAGCAATCCCTGCGATACGGTCTTCCGTCAAGAGCAAGCGGTCTTGCATAATCTCTGAAATACCATTTTCCTTGGCATTGGCCATATCCTTAGCATTTTCAGTGATAATATAGGCACTCTCAGCTACTAGAGCTTTAGCTACCTGATTTAAAAGGTCGTTTTTAGCTGCTGTTGACAATTTAGCAATCCGACGACCTGCCACCTTGGCCTGTTGACCTAGTGTATCGATATATGTCATCTTAGTCCTCCTGTTTAAAGAGTGTACCAATCTTGGCTCCTTCTAGGACACGAAGAATGTCACGTGGATTTTCACCATTCATCAAAATCATTTGGCTTTGATTTTCAAAAACCATTTGAGCTGACTTAATCTTACTCATCATACCACCTGTACCAAATTTACTACCGGCACCACCAGCTGAGTCTATAATTTCCTCTGTAATCTCTGGGACATAGCTACGGAGGGTGGCATCCTCATAGACATTTGGGTTCTTATCGAAGAGCCCATCAATATCTGACAACATAATGAGTAGGTCAGCACCAACAATCTTAGCTACGATAGCTGACAAGCGGTCGTTGTCCCCAAACTTAGTCGCATGGTCCATTTCATCTACGCTGACAGCATCATTTTCATTAACAACTGGAACAACTCCAAGCTTGAAGAGGCTCTCGAAGGCATTGATGGCATTGGCCAAACTCTCAGGATACTCGACCACATCACGGGTCAAAAGAAGCTGAGATACCTTGGTTTGGTAATGTGAAAAGACCTGAGAATAGAGGCTCATCATGGCTACCTGCCCTACACTTGAGACAGCTTGTTGCTTACCGACTTCAGCCGGTCGCTTGTCTAGGTCTAGAACATTGAGCCCGAAGCCCATGGCACCAGAGGATACGAGGACAACCTCAATCCCTTTATTATGCAGGCTAGAAATGACAAAAGCTAACTGATCGATTTTTTCAAGATTAATTTTCCCTGATGGTAAAACCAGAGAGCTAGTCCCGATTTTGATAACCAGGCGTTTTACTGAGTCAAAATTTCGTTTCATGTTTATGATTATACACTAAATTCAGGTATTTTAACATATATAATGCATAAGTTTACATATTAAAGATTTTCAGTAAAAAAGAATCCCTCCAATCGGAGAGACTCTTTAAACAGTTTGTTCTAGGCAAAAAACATGGCTCTAATACGTTTCCAACGTCTGCGATCAACAAAGAGATAAACGATTAGGGCAATTAAAGCTATAAGCCCAGATACTATAGCGTTGACTACTAGGGCAATCCAGAACTTACTTGCAAAGAAGACAATACCTCCTAGCAAGGCAGCGATGAAAATTGTAAGAATAAAGATACCCATATAGAGCCACTGTCCGCCACCCCGATTGAAGAGCTGAGTGACTTCCTGCCAATTCACTTCCAATAATTTAAGGTCACGTTCAAAGAAATAGCCACCTACAAGATAGGTTGTTACGAGAAAACCAAAGGCGAAACTTGCCACCAAAATAGGATGGAGATGTGCAAGGAATATTAAACCAAGTCCTCCTAGTAAGAGGGATACACCGACTTGCAAGCCATAGAAAATCCAAAACTTTTGACGAAGATAGTCACCCGTATTGATTGGCAGGCTACGGATAAAGTCAAAGTTTGTTCCCTCTAAGGAAGTTGCCACCCCAAGAAAACTTGTTGGTTGCGCTGAAAAGAAACCAAAGGCAATTCCGACTAAAAGCATGAGCCCGAAATAGTCTGGACCTAAATCTTTCAAAAAGAACGCACCTCCACCTAGCATGATCATATATAATACTGGTACCACATAGGTATTGATAATGAGGGTTGAGTTTCCCAAAGTAGATAAATGATGGCGAACCAAGACCTGTCTTTGACTTCGAGTAACAACTTTTACCTGAGTCTTTCTAGCCTTTTTGTTATAAATCGCTTCGTGGAAATAACGAGGCATTCTGACTTTATAAAACCAAAAACCCAAGATAAGCACTGAGATAAGAGGAAGATAAAAATTTAGTAGAGCCTCTGGAGATAGAGGAGCAGCTACCACATCATAGTAACCTCTTAGATAAGGCAATAAAGGAAAATCAATATGTCCAGCACCCTTAATATAACCATTAAGAAAACCAACCATCATGATAGGGAACATAATCAATAGGGTTGACAGGGTCATCAAAATAGTCGAATAGAGCTTTTGACGAGAACTGCGAACAATCAGCGTTCCAATACTATTAGACAGAATCACTGAAAAAACGAGATTGATAAAGAGAGAAACGATAAAGGATAGAAGCCCCACGACTATCCCCAGTGGGCCAATAAATTGCCAGTAAGCTAGAATGAGAAGACTAAGGATAGGTACCATGAAGGTCATCCCAACCATAGAACCTGACAAGGTCTTGGCCAAAAAGACTTCTGACGGCTTTAAGGGAAGAGGCAGATAAGCCTTGCTATCCTTACTATCGTAAAAGGTACTATAGAGAGCCGTAAAAGTCTGGAGAAGCCCCATGATTGAAAATGTCAAAAGATATAGGGTTAAGACTCCAGGATTGGCCTTATAATTGACGCCTACAAAAAGATAGCTATATACAACCGTAAAAATAATTAAAATCAAGAGTTGTTGTCTAAGCATGGCATTAACGATGGAGAAATTGGCCTTTTTCTTTTTCTCTTGACGTTTCTGTAGGTTAGTTACTGCTTGAGGATTTGCATAGAGGAGATTAATTTTAAAAAGCTCCCAAACATGGTTCCAGTTCATGACTACACCTCCTCGATCTTACGTCCAGCCATTTCCAGATAAATGGTTTCCAAATCCTTGTCAGGGTACTGAGACTTAAGTTCAGCCAGAGACCCTTGGAAGATGAGTTTTCCTTTCTTCAAAATAGCAATACGATCACAGAGCTGCTCAGCTACACTTAGAACGTGGGTTGAGAAGAGGACACTATTACCCTCCTTAGCATGGTTACGCATGGCTTCTTTCAAATCAAACGATGCCTGTGGATCCAGACCAGTCAAAGGCTCATCCAAAACCCAAATCTGCGGATTAACCAGAAGAGCACCGATAACGACAACCTTCTGACGCATACCGTGAGAGAAGGAAGAAATGAGGTTATAGCGACTTTCCGTCAAGTCAAAGGTAGCCATAAGATTAGTCAAACGTTCCTCAACCTGACTAGCTTCCAAATCATAGATACGTGTCAAAAAGTACCAATAGTCATTAGCAGTTAAGTTTAAGAATAAGTCTGGTGAATCTGGCACATAAGCGATTTTTTTCTTGATAGCATCACGATGTTGGCTGAGGGCCATATCATCGACGTAAACTTCACCGTAGCTAGCTTCAATGATAGACGTCAAAATGGAAATAGTCGTGGTCTTACCAGCCCCATTGTGACCAATCAGACCAAAAATCTCCCCATCTCGAATCTCGAGGTTAAGATCTGAGAGAGCATCCTTATCTTCATAACGTTTCGTTACGTGTTCAAAACGAATCATCTTTTATCCTTTCTTGAGAATCTATTTAACAATAGTCTCATTTTACACTTTATATTAGATTATAAAATAGAGTTAGTACCTTGTTTTTTATGAACAATACTCTAAGAACACTGGCAATAGATTTAGATAAGGCTATTTCCTTACCTTCTCATTTATTGTATCACTTCAAAGGTACAATTTCAATAAAACGTTTGTAAAAACGAGACAATTTTGCATTCGATCTTTGATAATGCTAAACTTATAGTATTTAGAATAAATAGGAGGAAAATCACTGATGCCAACTGGAATTATCATCAACTCGCTATCTATTATCTTAGGAGGAATCGCTGGAGGGCTCTTCGGGGACTATCTCAGAGACGATTTCAAGGAAAATCTTAACCTTATCTTTGGCCTAGCCTCTATGGTAATGGGGATTAGCGCTATTGTGAATATGGTTAACATGCCTGCCGTTATCTTTGCAGTAGTTATCGGTACCATCATTGGGCTGGCCCTAAAGTTTGGAAACCTCATCAACAAGGGAGCTGGGCTTATGGAAAAAGGCTTGTCCAAGATTACACCAAGCAAGCAAACAGGGTTAGCTCACGATGAATTTTATGCGCAGCTCTTGACAGTTATCGTCCTTTTTTGTGCGAGTGGTACAGGAATTTACGGGAGTCTTGAGTCTGGGATGACAGGCGATGCTTCTATTTTAATTTCTAAATCTATCCTAGATTTCTTTACAGCCATGATTTTCTCTTGTAGTCTAGGCTACATCGTCTCCATGATTGCCATTCCACAATTTATCGTTTTCTTCCTCCTCTTTGTGACTGCTGGTTTCATTCTCCCTCTAACAACAAAAGCCATGATTGGAGACTTTAAGGCTTGCGGGGGCTTCCTCATGATTGCGACCGGTTTTCGTATTATGAAACTGCGTCAATTCCCAACAGCAGATATGATTCCAGCCATGATTCTGGTTATGCCTATTTCCTGGGCCTGGGTCAATTGGGTGGTTCCTTTGATTAGTTGATATTAGGATTAAAATAAACTAAAACCGTCAGTCTCATGTGACGGTTTTTATCTCTATTTATTGCTATTATGGATTCTAACTATTAAAAACCAGCAATGTTTGTGGCAGTTAATTCTAATTTTTCTAACCTTGTTTAGACTAAGATGAGTTTGTTATAATATCCCTTGTAGGCCTAAGCAACCTACAAGATACTTTTTTTCATAACTATTTCCATCCTCTAATATTTTAACGAACTTACAATACTGATGGAAATCTATCGAAAAGACTGGTGTGTGCACACCGGTCTTTTTTGGTGGGATTAAGACACAAAAAAACCACTCTTTCACTATGAAAGAATGGTTAGGCTATAGCTTATACTTCTACGACTTCCAAGTCTTTTCCACCTAGGAGAATAAGGTATTTATCAATCTTATCTATTTGATAGGCTTGGCTGAGTGCTTTAGCATAGAGGCTCATTTGCCCTTTGTAACGTTCCTTAAGTTCACTAGGATGAGTGAAGCGGTCCGTCTTATAGTCAAAGAGGACAATACGGTCTTCAAGAAGAAGGTAGCCATCGATGATACCACGGACGACAAAATCTTCTTTACTAGCGGGATCTTCTGCCAACATAGCAAATGGTGCTTCACGACGCAACTTACCACGGTTAGCTAGAATGAGCTTCCCAAGTTCGGTGTCAAAGAAGCCTAGTAGCTTTTCTAACTGCACACGCGCCTTAACTTGATCATCTGCCGATACCCGACTCAAGGCCTGTGTCAAATCTTGGAGGGTCACCTTGTCAGAAAGAATCAAGCGTTGCATGAGTTCATGGGTGGCTGAACCAACTGCAGCTCCAGTGACCTTAGTTTTTTGCCCAAAGTCTGGAAGCTCAAAGGTAGTGGTAGTCTCAAGAGGTTGCACTTCCTCTTTCTTGTCCATAATATCCACCCCTTCGGTATCCATAACAGGTTCGTAGAAGGCTTTGAGCTGGCTCGGCGTACGCACAGATGGTAGGTCAATCGCTGGTGCATAAAGCTGGTTGAGTTTTTCAACACTTTCTAAGACAGTTAGAGCACGCTTAATGTCTTCCGTCTGGCGATTGTTAGATAAATCATCAGCATTTACTGCTGCTTGAACTTCAACCTGACCAATAGCCTCTGGCGTCAACTCCTCAGCCTCAACAAAGCGAACAGTAAACTTGAGATCCTTTCTCATAAAGGCGGTATCCAAAGCCATAACCCAATCCTGATAAGTAGCGATTTGGTCACGTAGAGCTACTGGTAGGCGATTATTTTCGACATCCGTGCCAAATTGCTGGGTTAATTTTTCCTTACTACCCTTACCAACTAGGTAGAGTTTTTTCTCTGCACGAGTCATTGCAACATAGAGCAAACGCATCTCTTCTGAGATACTTGCTCGACGCTCTTCCCTACGATTTTCCTGGAAGGTTAAGGTCTCTAGAACAACATTTAACTTGGGCAAATTGGTGTTTATCTGGTCTTTAAGGTCAGCTAGGTACTTAATGCCAAGTCCTTTTTCACGGTTGATAATATACTTACCACTTAGTCCATCCCTACTGTGACCAATGAACTTGCGATTCATCTGCAAGACAAAAACATACTTGAATTCTAGCCCCTTGGACTTGTGAATCGTCATAAGGCTAACGGCATTTTTAGGAACCAAGTCTGTCACTTCCTCTAGGTCGTTACCGCTAGAAATGATCTTATCAATCATACCAATAAAACGAGAAAGTCCCTTAAAACCAGTCTTTTCATAGGCATTGGCACGCAAAGCAAGGGCGTAGAGATTGGCCTGGCGTTGCTCAGCTCGTGGAAGACTGCCAACATAATCATAATAGAAACGATCGTCGTAAATCTTCCAAATGAGGTCGTAGAGCGATTGCCACTTACTGTAATCACGCCAATCTGCCAGAGTCTCAGTGAAAAGGGTCAACTTGGCATCAAGTCCTTGTGTGACAACTTCCGGATGAAGCCCTTTTTTAGTGCAAGCTACAAGAAGCTTGTCATAGAATTGCCCCTTGTCAGCCTGAACAGCAATACGAGCCAAATCATCCTCGTTGAAATTAAACATCGGTGAACGAAGGAGGGCAACGAGGGCATAGTCATTAAGAGGATTATTAATGGCACGAAGGGTATCCAACATAATCATAACTTCTAGCGACTCTAGGTAGCTTGACTTGTACTCGTCAGGAACCAAAGGAATTCCGTGCTCCTCGAAGCTTGCCATCAAGTCCAGATAGGTGTTGCGGGTTGGTGCTAGGAGGGTAATGTCCTCAAAACGTACACCTTGCTTATGAAGACTGATAATTTCTTTGATAACCAAGGAAATCTCACCACTACTGATAGGTTGATCAGAACCTTCCTCGTCAGGAGTCACACTTGCTTCATCACTATTGTAAATCAGAACCTCAGTCTCATTTTCAGGATGGAGCTCTTTTTGCTTCTCGCTACCTGCTACCAACATGTGTGTCTTGTCATAGAGGATGTCCCCGATTTCCTGATCCATGAGGTGGCTGAAAACACCATTGGTCGCATCAAGAACTTCAGATTGGCTACGGAAGTTCTCTTTAAGGAGAATCAGCTTACCTGCATCTGGATTTTCAAGGAAGAGCTGGAACTTGCCATTAAAAATCTGAGGATCCGCCTGACGGAAACGATAGATGGATTGCTTGATATCTCCCACCATGAATCGGTTGTGACCGTTAGAGAGGAGCTCCAACATGCGTTCTTGGGTATGGCTATTGTCCTGATACTCGTCTACCATTACTTCATGGTAACGGTCACGGTAGCTGGCTGCCACCTCTGGATTTTCCTCCAAAATACGGATGGCAAAGTGGGCAATATCTGAGAATTCAAAGGCATTTTCCTGAATCTTGGCCTGTAAATACTGATCTGAAAAATCAAGCACAAAGGCCTGAAGCAGCTCTAACAGAGGTAGGATGTCATCATTATGCTTGGTCAAAACCTCGAGGACCGTTAGTTGGGTATCAGTCTCACGCAACTGGGCCACAAACTCATTTTTGGTCTTGTTGTAAGCTTCCTTGTAGGCCTTGAGTTCCTCGTCTTTAGGACGGGTCATATTTGTCAAGCCAGTCCCTCCTGACAGAGTCAAGAGTTGTTTGAGCAAGTCCTCCATATCGGTTTGGTCATTGGCCAAGGCTCCCTCCAGAAGGCTAATGGCATCTGACACATTATTCAGATACTTGGCCTTGGCAAATTCACGCTGAGCTAGACCTAAATGGTCTCTTAAGAAGGCTAAGAAATCAGCCAACAAGCCATCTTTGAGACCCTCTAAAAGCTCAACTTTAGCCTTGTCTGGCTTGGCACCCGTCTGCCCTTTTAAGAGATTCTGACGTAGCCATTTTTCAGGACCTGCAGTAGCCTGAGAAAAGTTATAGACATCGTAAACTAGATCACGGAAGGCCTTACTAGTCTTACCATTTCCAGCGAAGTTGCGGACCAATTTTTGGAAAAGTTGGGCATCCTTCCCTTGCATGTAATCATTGAAAAGATCGGTATAAACCTCATTTTTCATGAGTGTCTGCTCAGCAGGATCTGTCATAATGCGGAAAATAGGTGACACCCCCAGGAGATAGCCATACTGATTGACCAATTTCTGGGTGAAGGCATCCATGGTTCCAATATCAGCCGTCCCAATTTTGGCAATCTGGTCTGAAAGAAAGGCACGCTCTTCATCCGTCTCAACTTCTCCCAACTGCTCTGTCAGACGCTTTTCCAGACGCTCTTTCAACTCACCTGCAGCCTTTACCGTAAAGGTTGAGATAAAGAGTTGGTCAATACCAACGCCACGTCCAATCATATCAAGGATACGCTCAACCATGACAAAGGTTTTTCCTGATCCGGCCGAAGCTGACACAAGAATATTGCTACCATTACTGTAAATGGCTTCAATCTGCTCAGGTGTTAACTTGCGTTCCTTGTCAGAAGCTGCTTCTTGGGCAATGCGTTCCTTAATCTCTGTTGGACTTAAAAAAGCTTTAGTCAACATGGTTGTCCTCCTGGTCTTTTTTGTCTGCTTTTACAGCTTGATCAGTGACTGGAAAGGGGATGATATTTTCAGCAACTTGCATCTGATTATTGTCCTCGTCTTTTGTCATCAGCTCCAAATAGGCTTCCTTCTTGCCCTTACTTGGTAAACGCAAGAGTTTACGAGCCTGTCCCATGTGGCGGTCGGCCTCAAAATGAGTAATAGACTTGATTTGATCCCCTTGAACAGACTTGCCATCCTCGGTATAAGGATTGACCGCAAAATTCCCACTTCGAATAATCTCAGCAGCATCTGTAAAGAGTTTTATATTGTAGTCTAACAAGGTTTCTAGGTACTCCTTATCATAGGTGACAGTCTTTTGTAAATCATAGTTTCCACCAGCCAGATGCTCTGTTTCTGAAGCCACAAAGAGCCCCTTATAGGTCAATTCCTTATGAGCCTGAGCTGCTAGCTTATCCAGACCAAACTGAGCCAAGTTAAGCTGTGGGTCCTGCATGTGAAGATACATGGCACCAAAAAGCTGGTCAGCATCGACCTTATAGGTTTGTCGAAGGGCCTCCAGATAGGTCACCAATTGCGGACTGAGGCCATTGTAGAATTTCTGAATGTCAAAGACATTTTTACCTGATTTGTAGTCAACGACACCCAGAGCCCCATCCGTTAAACGGTCCACTCGGTCAATAATCCCTGTAATCTTGATGCTATTTGCTAAAAGCAAGTCAAACTTGGCTTCCTCACGCTCAACCTTAACCGCCGCATTGTCACGCAAAACACTGGCAGTTGAACGGGCGATATCTTCCAAGATCTGACGAGACAAGCGACTCTCTTGGTCCTCGGTATAGAGAATTTCAAAGGGTTGTTCCTGATTGGTCTGAGCAATAGCCTTTTCCAATTTATCATCGAAGTTTTCTGACGAAGAATCACCCATCACACGCTCAAAGACACGGTGTAAATAAGTCCCGTGGTGTCGAGCATCTGGATGGATGGATTCCAACTCTTCAAGTCCCAAAACATAACGCAAGAAATAAAGATATTGGTTGTTATAGAAGGTCGTCAGAGCCGAAGCTGATAATTTTAGTGGTTCTTCCCCCGGAAAGACCAGCTGCATGACCTGATCATCCACCTTGGTCGTCGTCACATCGTCAATCACATTTGGAATCAAGACTTGGTCCTTATCAAGTCGCTTACGGAGATAACGCACAGCAACTGACCAAAACGTCTGCGTTTCCTTGTCCAAATCAGCATCTAGATGGCTACTGTTAAGGGCAATGACAGTCGATAGGAGGTCCTTGTAGTTCCCAATCTGGTCACCCTTAGCCTCGAAACGATTACGTCCCTTTTCAACCAAAGGAAGACCAAGGTCAAGAAGTTCCTTCAAATAAACCGACATGTCATCCTGCGTCTCATTGAGAATTTGTGGCTGACTAAGCACCAATTGTTCACTAGCCGCATTGAAAAGCGACATAGCCACAAAATGCCCCCGCTGACTATTACTCTGCGTAACAATATCCAAACTCCTATGCTCATCCGTCGCCTCATTGATACGATTACGCTCCTCATCAGACAGGAGACTCTTATTTTGCCCAACCTTTGGAAAATGCGACTGAGTCATGCCTAAGGCAAAAACATAAGGAGCTGAATGTGGTTGAATCAAATCGTATTTCTTCACATTGACCACATCAACAGTGGCTGGGACCGTACGGTAATCACAAGCCAACATTCCCGAACGCAAAATTGACAAAAAGTCATCCACTGACAGTGTTTCTTCCCCAAAAATAGTCTCAACCTGCTCCAAGAGTTGGGTGAAAGACTTCCAGACCTGTTCATTCTGTTCTTTTTCAGCTTCACTGGCCTTGACAGTCAAAGCAGCCATCTGATTTGGCACTTGTACAGTCCCTAAAAAGACCGCAAGTTTCTTAAGCAGACTAGAACCCTTTTGTTTGCGACTGTTAAGTAACTTGTCCAAAGGCTCTACCAGTTGTGAGCGCAAGGCATTAAGCTGGTCTAAATCATACTTATCACGACTATTGGCCGTAAAATCAGACAAGAACTTGTGACGCCCCTTGATATCTGCAAAATTGACATAATACTCAAAAAGGTCTAAGTCCTCTTGAGTAAAACCGCCATAGAGACCTGATTTTACGAGATTAAGCAAATCCTCGGCACGATAATTATAGCGCTTGATACGCTCTAGCGAATCCACAAACTGCACCAAAGGATGGCTAGACATGGTTTCTTCCTTACCGAAATAATAGGGAATATCAAATTTTCGGAAAATCTGACCCACCTGAAGCTTATAACTCTCCTCATCACCAAGCAGGACCAAGATATCCTTGTAGCGCTTGCCATCCGCCAGCAACTGACGAATACTCTTGGCAACCTGAGCCACTTCTTCCTTTTGGTTGACCACTTCCCAGACCTGCAAGGCTTGCTTGTCTTGATCAGTAACCTTCTCATCCACCGTACTAAAATCATGACGGCTTTCTAAAAGACGACTAATACGTGCAAAAGAAGGATTGCCCTCTTTGTCTGTCGTCACGTAGTCAGGTGTCACCTTATAAGTCTGAGCCAAAGTCTTCAGAAAATCCACTGAAGCCTGATAAACATTGCCATAAACAAAGTTAGCCTTATAAGCTTTTTGACTGGCATAGGTCCCAATGACAATCTGGTGGCACTTATCATTCAAGAGTGCAACCAGTGCTTCCTCCTCAGCTGAGAAACGCGTAAAACCATCAATGACCAAAACCGTGTTACTCAAGGCCTTATCGAGGTGGCCTGAGGTAATCTCCTTGAAGAAGGCACTGAGTTTGGATTGATTGTCGAAATCTCCCGCCAACAAGAGATCCTGAGCCGCACTGAAAATCCTTACCAAATCCTCTTGTTTCTCCGCCTGATCCAAATGCTGCAAATCCAGAACTGTCATATTAGCCTGCTGTAACTCTTTGTAAAGGTCCACCAATTGATTAATAAAGTTACTATCCTTGCGTAAACGACCATAAACCTTGAGCTCATCATCGCCCATATGTGACAAGACCTTATAAAAAATCATGGCCAGACCAGTATCATCCAGCTGAGTTTTCGGGTTACTCGTATTGAGAATAAAGTACCTAGCCATCTGAGTAAAACGCGTCACCGTAATCTCAAAGGACGCTGACTGAGGCAGGTAGTCCAAGACCTTACGCTCCTTTTCAAATGATAGGGCATTAGGAGCAATATAAAAGACCCTCTTTCCCTTTTGAGCATAGCTAGTTGCCTGCTCCGTCAGAATTTCAGTTAAATCCTGAGACATATCCGTATAAAGTAATTTCATAAGACGTCCCTTTCTTGTCTCTACACCAGTCGTTAGGCTAAGCAAGAATTGCCATTCACTTAGCGCTAACAACCACTAATCCTTGCTATTATAACACAGAATGAAGCAACAATCAGACTCCTCCCTCGCCCCTTTTACTTCCGATGTCCCAAGCTTCAGACATCAGCCTAACAACCATTGCAAAGAGCCATCTTTTATGGTCCTGTAACCAAAAAAAGAGCCAAATCCTTTGATTTAGCTCTACAACTTTATTTAAAAATTAATTCCTGTTTAAAGAGATAATCACCACTACTTGTAATCAAGTTGGCATCACCGTATTTCTTAAGAATGTCCTTGGCTGAGTGAAGGTTAAGAACAGACGTTTTCTTCTGATTTTCTTCCTGCATAATGGCATCAAGGTCCACTCTTTCTTCTTGTGTTCTATTTTCCATAATAAAGTGGAAGGTGCCATCTTGATCATGACGGTGAAAACTAAAACTAATCTGACTAACAGTCACCTGCTTACTCTCATCAATCGCATTACTAAAGAAAATAGACACCAGCAAGGTCAAGTCAACCACATTCATGGTAAACCCTGAAATCTCCTCAGGAATATCACAAGTCACTGGAATATTACTACGTTTAGCCTCCATCATACGAGCCGAAAGAAGACTACGTAAGGGTAAGGACTGAATATTTTCCAGCTTAGGATTATCAATGACACGGAAACGTTCAAACTCCTTGGCACTCTCTCTAAGCACATTCTGATACACCTGCTCGGCAAGAGCCTCTTCCTGGTCACGCACTTCCTCTGAAAATTGTTCCACAACCGTCTGATAAGACTGTCTATATTGTAACAACTCATTGTAGAGAAGATCAATCTTTTGGTTGGCCTTGGTCAAACTATTCAAATGCCTCTTTTCCTCCATGGCCAAACTCTCTTCCAAATACTGCCTAGACAGTTGATTAAGATGGGCAACTAGGAAAATGAAAGCCACTGCGGACAAGAGAACCCAAAGCATCCGAAATCTCAACTCCACCTCTGAAGAATAGCCAGGGAACCAACTGTCTAAGTTCACACTGAGATAGATTCCCAATAAATAAATGGCCATTGCTATAGCAACTCTTCTAGAAATCTGGAGGTTCTGGAAAGAGTCATCACTATAGACCTTCCAACGCTTCAAATCCAAGCCCAAGAAACGGTCAAATACAAAATAAAGTGGCAAAATCAAGCCGTAAGATAAGAGATAGAAAAGAGCATTGGACCCTACCTCAGCGACAGGGAGATTTAAGAGAAGGGGAATAAAGAAGAGTCCCAATAAGCGATAAAGTAAATCTGACGTCACCACTGGAAACAAAGTATGAAAAGCATACTGGGTCACTGACCAGGTCTTCCCTTTAGCAAGAAAGGCCAAAATCATCAGGATAAAGACATCAAAAACCATAATCATGTTAGTAATATTATACTGAATGACTACATCTAACAGGGCTAAGGTCAAGAAGACCGTCCAGGAGATACGAATGTCTGTCATTCGTTTGAAAATGGCACAATTTATCGTCAGAGTTAAAATAAGCTGAATGGCTAGAAAGGCATCTGTATCATAGAGATTTAAAAAATTTATTCCCAAAAACGATTCAAACATCGAATCTCCTTTCTATATTTTTTTTACAAGTCTTTAGTATTCAAATTGCTGTCTATAGATGAACTTATCATTCTTAAAGCTAAGTTTAGACTGAGGGTAACGCTCCATAATATCTTCGAGCTGCTCATTGATTGATAAGTGACTCTCATACGCCTCGTGGGGCGCCTCGGCACTATCTTGCGAAAGGGTTGTCTCTACAGAGAGGACCTGGACCTCACCTCTTTGGTAATAAGACATACGAACTAAACTATTTTCTTGACCATGAGCTCTCAACAAGGCATTGTCCAAGAAGGTGGTTAGAACAGCTGATAAATCCACTACATCGATATGAACTGGGGATATAGGGTCTGGAACCTCCATGATAAAATCAACGCCAACAGCATGAAATTCCATATACTTACTCTCAATGACGGAACGTAACAATTGAGAAAGCAGGTTGGAAATATCTGGCATAACCTTGCTGAAGGGAACTTCCTCCTCAGATAAGTTCTGAGTGTCTCCCTCTTGACTAGTAGCCAGAACGGTCTTAACCTTCTTAGGTACGACTACCTTAGGCACTCCATCACGGTATAGATCCTGATAGAGATGGAGGATATGTCTACTAGATTCCTGTAAGCTCTGGAAATGACGCTCCTGCTCCTCCTTCAATTCTAGAAAGAGCTCATCCTTAATCCACTGGTTGGCATAGGAAACAACAATGAAGAAGGCTCCTGTTGCTAATAGAACGATCAACTTGGCATAATTGTTAACCACTTCCACAGGCCAGATGCTAGCAAAGTAAGGCATGAAATCATTTAGAAGCCCGTATGAAAGAAAGGCAAAGCTAATCCCAATAACAATAGGGGTGAAGTGTATGCGTAAGCGCTCCTTTTCCTCGACCTGCAAATATTCATAACCAATAAAACGGTGAACCAAAAGATAAAGAGGATAAGTAACTACCACACATATAAACTCTGTTAAAGATTCTGGAATGCGGCTCATCAAGTCGTCTCCCAAAAGTAAAGGAAAGACGATTAATGACAAGCCTCGTATAATGATATTGGTTGTTCCCCAGGCATAAAAGCTATTAAATACCGGCTCTATCCATGGCAAGTCTGGACGTTTGTAATAACTAAAACAAAATAATATGAGAGGATTAAGTAAAAATTTGAATCCCATAGGAAGAAGGGGAGTCAAAACAACTGACAAAAGACCACCTAATAAAAGTAGCCTCCAAGAAATCTTGACCCTACCAGCTGCATGAAACATCAGATAATTGACAAAGAAAATCAAGAGTGTGTCTATAGATACTAGCCAATGAAAATCTTTAAAAACAGCAAATAGCGATTCAATAATAAAAGTCATTCTTTTCCCCCTCTCCCTTTAATCTGATTTAAGAAACTTCCTCAAAAATCCCCTAGGAAGCCCTTTTTACAACACTACTCATTATATAGCTTTTTGTAAGTTTTCACAATAATTAAATTTCTAATAAAGTATATAATACCTCTAAGAATCCATTTATTTATATAAGATGGACTTACTATTAAATTAAAGTTACAAATGTAACATAAAAAGTTGAGATAATTTTATCTCAACTTTTAGGTTATAACATTACTTTTTTTAAGACTTTCACCCTTGTCAGGTCTAGTCAGCCTTATAGTAGAATTGCTTGGCGTCAGATTGTGGCGATGCTGACTGAGTGACCAAAATACGGTCTTTAGTATTATCTGAACCATCCACAAATCCCTGAACTGTCGGAAGTGTAACTCCCTTTGGAATAAAGAGAATTGCTGCTCCAGAAATACCCATTCTTAAACTTGATGTGAGATAGCCATTCTCAAGTTTTCCATTTGTATTTTCAACAACATAATTCTCAGGAGCTGTTAAATTGTCCTTAGAAAAATTCAAACTACTACCATTCCCATTCTTCCAAGTCCCTTCGAGGCTTTGGAAGTTATTATCCTTGATAGCATTAACATCCATGCCTGTTTGTTCGGTCTTAGTTTCTGTTTTTGCCTCTGATGAGCTTGATGATGACTCTGATGTTTGTGAAGAACTTGAAGATTCTGAGCTTTCAGACGTGCCAGCACTAGAGTAATGCTTGAGCAATTCTTGGTAAGCCTCTTGCATGTCGTCTGGTGCTACCTTATAGGTCTGAACAGCCTTCTTATCGTAATTGCCCTTCCAGTAGTTAGTTACATAATAAACAGTACCATTAGAGCCTAGAACGATTTGGTAAGAATCCTTATCTTGGTCAACCAAATCCTTATAGAGCTTGTTATAGCCATTATAATTGCCACCAGTTTTATCATCAGCTGAGAAGTCCTTAAAGAGGGCTTTTTGTTCAGCGGCATCGTCTTCATACATAGCATGTTTCTTATCCTTCAAGGTATAAAGACGGAAAGATGATGTTGGGCTATAGTCTGCGGTCTTACCACTATTGTCATTAATCCCTAAAGCAAAGGAATCAACCGTGTTTTTATAGTCCTTGAAATCATAGTTTGAGACTTCCTTACCATTGATGATACCACTCGGAACACCAGTAATATGTTCATAGCCATCCGCATTGATGAGATTAGCAAGGATGGTAATCGTTTGGCTGCTATCTTTTTCCTTAGGTGCCTTAAATGAAAGGAAGGTTGGACTACCATCATTGACCTTAGTGATACTATCAAAACTGCTTTGAACTAAAACAGCATCCTTGGCATAGTCAGACTGATAGAGCCATTTCCCAAAGGCTTCTGTGATGGACTTAATGTCTTCAGTCGAATAGTCTGCAATATAAGTGGTTTCCTTATCACCATTGACATCGGTCTTAGTCTTGATATCTGCATTTGGCTTATTTGGATCGTTAGAAGACGACTCTGAGCTTGCATCGCTACCAGAGGATGAACTACTTGATTCCAAAATATCCTTAATAATGCTTTTAACTTGGCTACTTGAAGAACTAGACGAGGTCTCGCTAGACTCAACGACTTCAGAACCTCCCTCAACCTGAGTATAGGTGTTTGAGTCAGTCATTTCAACCTTTGCATCTCCTCCAGGCACCATACTTGGTGTGATACGGATAGTACCGTCTGAGTTGCCGTTAGTTCCAGCCAACTTAAAGCTCAAAGAACGGTCTTCGCCGGATTGGGCATTAGCCTGATAAGTATCACCTGTCTCAGTATTTTTGACTTCGTATTTGTCTCCCTTGATTTTACGAACTTCAAAACGCACCTTGTTCCCAGTATTCTTATCGACAACGGTTGTGGCATAAACTCTTGAAGACGATGTGAAAGCCGTGCTCTGAGTATATTTTCCAAGTACCATGAAGACCAAAAAGACAATCAAGGCCAAACCGATAAACTTTTTATGTTTAAACTGTTTCATGAGGTCCTCCTAGATAAATAGATAGCCTACAACATAGCCAAAGAGAGCAATACAAATCAAGAGCAAAATTTCCAAAACTAAAAACCAGCTAAACTTGAGATCGCCCAAACCAACCTTAGACAAAACTTGTCTGAATTTAGAATTTTTCTGTCTGCTCAAACCACTAGAAAGAGCAAAACCAGTCTTAGCAGCTTCAGCAACTTCCTTATCGCTCGGCTTGCGGCCATGCTGAACTTGGAAGTCAATCAGCCATTCATCATATTGTTGCATTTATTTCTCCTTCTTCTGAAGTGTGACGAAAAAGAGTAGGGCATAAACTAGGCAATGAAGTACCAAGGCCCACCATTGTCCCCAGAATTCGCCTGTAGACCCTTGAAAAGCCTCCAACTGGCTCTTAGGGACAGGAACATGGTACTTAGCCAAGCTAGATGGCAAGTCTGACAAGTCACTAGAAATCCCAAAAAGCTTGTGGCCATAACCTAGATAGACAAATTTTTGTACCCAATCAATGGCTTTTGGCAAAGATAGGATAGTTCCCGACAATGAAAATTGCATGATACCCACAACGACTGCTAGGATAACAGAGGTAATCTCAGATTTGCCAACCAAGGCTGAGATAAAGAGGGCAATAAAATGCGACGCCAAGAAAACCAGAAGCACTGTAATCCCAACTTCCCAACGGTAGGAACCAAAAATATGACCAGCGTCTGGAAATTCTTTGTCAAAGAACTTACTAAAAACAGAGTAAGATAGGATAAAGACAATGGTTTCCAAAACAGCAAAGAAGGCGTGAATCCCCATACTAGCCAAGGCAAAGGCCGAACGACTCAAACCTGAGAAAAAGTCACGGTTGAGGACCGAGCGTTCCTTAGAAATATAAATACTGTTTTGAACCACAATCAAGAGACTGGTTGAAAAAAGCAAGAGAAAGAGGGTCATTCGAGTTGTTTCGAAATCTTTCAAAAATCCCTTGTCCTGAATATAGAGGATTAAGCCTTCGAAAGCGACAATGCCCAGAAGAACCTTAACAAAATCCATGTAGTGATGTTTAAATTTATACCAACTTAATCGTAATGCTGCGTTCATAAGTCTCCCTAAATCTTGTAAATACGTGTTGAAGCATTGAGCTCTTGGTAGACATCTGCGATATTCATATCCATATATTTACGAATCATATAAGGATCGCTAGTCTTGTATTCCAAAAGCAACTCTTCATAGGTCCCTGCAAATGTCGGACGTCCCTTAGACAAGAAGATAATCTTGTCAAAAATAGCCAAGTTTTCTGTGTTGTGGGTAATAACCACAATAGACTTGTTAGCTGATTTAGCCAAGATTTTCAAGGTACGTAAGAGATTACGGTCACTAAGAGCATCCAAGCCTGAAGACGGCTCATCAAGGATAAAGTAGGGACTAGGGCTAAGAAGCTCGATACCAATGGAGACACGGCGTTTTTGCCCACCAGAAAGCTCTGAAATCTTCTTGTTTGCAAATTCCGTCAGCCCTAAATCATCCATAATCCCTGCAATGCGATGCTTTTTAGTCAGCTTACCACTTCCTTTCAGATGATGGTCCGCATAAAAATCAAAGGTCTCAGATACCTTGAGGTACTCACGAAGAAGATTTTGTTGGGGCACATAGGACCAAGAGCGTGAACCAGCAGTCACAGGTTTGCCATTTTCTAAAATACGAAATTGTTGGCAGGTTGGTTTAAGCTGGCCAAGGAGAATCTCAGTTAAGGTTGTTTTCCCTGAACCAGAGGCACCCAAGATACCGACAACTCGGCCAGTCTCCATAGTAACATCCAAATCTGTAAAGAGCTGGTTATCATTTCCCTTATATTTGAAACAGATATGTTCAAATGTTAATTGATTGGTTTCCATTAATATCTCCTAAGACATAAGTAACATCAAAGCCACAATTAGAATGGCTCCGATAATAAGAACGATGACATTGATATTGAAGAAGAGAATCAAGCTTAGTAGAATCACAAAGGCGAAGGCCGCAAAGAGGTAATTTTTAAGAGACGACTCTTTAGTCTGAGTCACCGCAACAGGTTCAAAAGGGATTTCCTTTTTACCTGATACATTGCTAGTATCAGCAGCCGTCCCCTTCTCAACTTCCCAAGCCTTTCTCTGAGCCTGTCTGAGTTTTCGGTCGTATTGTAACTTCTCATGGTCTGAGAAAAAGATTGAGCGAATCGTGTAGAGCTCACTACGCAAACGCTCTCCCTCTTTATCCAAGGTACCATTTGTCCAGAGTTCCTCCAGCTCTTCACGTAAAAAGGAAAGTGCCACGAAACAATCTTGAGCCGACATCTCTGGAGAGATACGGTTACTGACCTCTCTTAAATAAGATACTTCCTGTCCTGTCTCTGTATCAATTGCTTTGTAGTAGTCTATCATGAGATGAATTTAGCAAAAATAGCTTGAAGTTCTGACAAGTCTTCCTTAACCACTTCTTGGGTTTGGTTGACTTGTGCGTTGACTGAAAAACGTGCCACAACAGTATTGCTTCGAGGATCAGACACTGTTACGGTAACAATTTGTTCCGAATCGAAGGCATAGGTGACTTGTGCCAAGAGCTCGCCTTTCTGGCGAGGTTGTGGCACTTGTCCTTCCACTTGTCCCAAAATCTTCACAGCAAATGGATTTTCATAATTTCCTTCTGTGATACGAAGCTTGAACTTACTCTGTCCATCCACGACCGCAAAGAGATCCTTGGTCACTGCCAAAGGCAAGACCGAGTTACGTGGAACCACGACACTATTATAGTAGTCACCCACAAAGCTGTAGTTCTTGTTTGGATTTTTCTTGAAGAGCAGACCTATTCCCTGAGAGGTCACATCCTTGACAACTACTCTGTCTGTCTCAGTTGTCTTACCATCCTGGTGCTCAGAGAAGCTAACCTCGTTATTGACGATAAGGTCGGCCAAAATAGATGCCCCCTGTGCCACGATAGTGTCTGGATTAAGGTCAAACTTAGGTTCCAAACCACTCATCAGGCGAATCATTTGACGAATCATTGGCATACGTGTTGAACCACCCACAAGCAGGATATGGTCAATCTCTTCCCATTTCAAGCCAGACGCTTGAAGGGTAGATTGTACCTTGATTTCAGTATCTTTGAGGAGGTCCAAGGTAATTTCATTGAAAATTGCTTGAGTAATCAAGACACCGTAACCTTGACCATTGACATAGTGCTCATAGAGAGCTTGGTCATTCACTGATAGACTAGTCTTAATCTGCTCAGCCTTGTATTGAAGTTGAATTTTTTCCTTCTCGGAAAGGTTAGTCATATTGACCCCTTGTTTTTCCAACTCCTGCATGATGTAGCCCACAAGACGCTTATCAAAGTCAATCCCACCAAGACGTGAATTCCCATCAGTTGCCAAAATATCATAGGCATGATCAGCCACGCGCATGATAGTAACGTCAAAAGTTCCTCCACCTAGGTCGAAGACCAAGACATTTCCTTGGGCATTTTTAGTGTGGGCATAGGCAATGGCCGCAGCTGTAGGCTCATTGATAATACGCAAGACGTTAAATCCTGCGATACGACCAGCATTCTTAGTTGCCGCACGTTGATCTGACGTAAAGTAGGCAGGCACTGTGATGACAGCATCCTTGATACCGTCTGCCTGGCCCATCTCCTGACCAACGACATAGGCACGTTTACGAAATTCGTTCAAAACCAAGGCCGAAAGAATAATAGAATTGACACGTGTGTGGTCTGGTGTATCACTAGCAATCGGACGCCCGATGTCACGTTTGAAGTCAAATTTAAAGTTTTCTGTACTTCCGATTTCTGTCCCACGCTCGATGGCTTCTTTACCAAAAGATACATGGTTTTGGCCACTAATATTTGAGAAGTAAACCGCTGAACGTAAGACCTGATCGTCATTCGTCCCCATCGGAATAATCTCTGGCACATCTTCACGAACAACAGCCATAACGGAATTCGTTGTCCCTAAATCAATACCAATCGCTTTTTTTCTCATAACAATTTCCCTTCTAGCCTCATTCCTCATTTTGAGTTTTCTTGACTATAGCTCCAAGCAGGCATCCGCTTAGATTGTCTCTATTCATCGCTGTCACATAAAACTCCAAAAGAGTAAAGTTATTCCAGTCTAGTTTTTTTCACTATACTATATTATCACAAATAAAGAGACTATAAAATAGGAAAAAAGGGAGTAGGACCGAACAACTTTTTAAAAATTGTTCCTTGTCCCACTCCCTTGAGTCTCAATCAATCTGATAGACTGGATGAACTTAGAAATACAGGAGTATTATCCACTTAAAGTGTCATGCTTTATAGCAACTAAGATACTCCTACTTTCTAAAAAAAGCTGAGAGTCTTATCTCAGCTTTCTTTGTTATAGTCAAAGCGAATGACTTGCTTCTTTGCATCTACATGGGCGTGGACTCCAAAGGGAACAATCGCTCTTGGAGTTGCGTGTCCGACATTCAGATTATAGACAATTGGGATATTGCTATCAATGATATCCAATAGTGCCTCTTTATAGTCGTCATAGAAGGTTTCATCCATAGGTTTCCCGACCAAGAGTCCACTGACGACCTCAAATATCCCAGTTTCTTTTAAAGTTTGCAACATTTTTTTGAAATCATCAGGTTCAGGCTTTTCTTCACTTGTTTCTAGCAATAGAATCTTTCCTTCCCAGTCGGATAAGTCAGGGAAAAGTTTGTATTTTTGGCAGAGGTCTGTGCTATCTGCGTGTAGAGAGTTGTCAAAAATATCGTAGAGGGATTCGAGGCAACCGCCGAGGATTTCCCCCTCGAACTTAGCATTGCCTTGTAACAAGTCAAAACCTGTATTTGCATGGCTGACACGAGGAGTTCCCAAGGCTTTGGGACTGAAGTCAGTTCTTTCCTCATACCAAACGTCACTAGGGCGAATTTCCGAGATTCTTCCCGTCTCAATCAATTCCTTGAAGTAGTGGAGGCTATATGGCAACATTTCTTTGTCTAACTCACAAATGTCTGCTAAAAATGATTGGCCGTAAAAAGTCTTGACCCCTAGCTTATGCAACATGAGGTGGTTCATGGTTGTATCCGAGAAACCGAGAAAAATCTTTGGTTTGATAACCTTTTGTAGTTGGTCATTTTCAAATAGGTAGGGTAGCAAGCGATAGGTATCGTCTCCACCAATGGCACATAGAATCATGTCGATGCTATCATCAGAAAAGGCATGAATCAAATCCTCTGCACGAGCTTCAGGATGTTCTTTGATAAAATCTAAGCCTTTTAGCGAATGAGGTAAAAAGATAGGATTGAGTCCAAGGTCCTTGAGACGTTGAATACCCAAGTCCACTTCGTGCTTGACAAAGTCTTCACCGATAATTCCACTAGATAAGCTCACAATACCAATAGTAGAAACCATGTCTTGACCCTCCTGAAAATAGATTGAGCCTATCTTATCACAGGAGATGAGATAAAACAACAAGAATTAGAGTCAGAAGAAGACTTTTAGATCGAGAAAATAGTAAAAAAGCAACCGCTCGATGTGGTTGCTTTTTATAGTAGTTGTATTCTTATAGAGCAGTAAGGAAAGTCAGTCCGCCAAGGATAACCCCGGCTGAGTTTGGAATGATTAGAATCCAGTCTTTCTTAGGCTCTTGTGTCCATCCATAAATGACCCAGATTAAGCAAGAGACAGCTGCTGATAAAGGTTGGAATGGTTGAGCTTTGTTCCCTTGTAAATTGGCAAAAATTTGAGGGATGTAGGCTATAAATACAATAATCCCGATAAAGGCACCAATTGAACCAACAACTTGATTAATTCTCTGTTTAGTCATATATATTTCTCCTTATTACTTTATTAGTATAACAGAAAAACAACTTGGATTCAAGGACAAAACCTCGGGATTCTAAGGAAAGACTTTACATTAGAACGTTTTTAGAAAATGTAGCAACATTTCTTTGTCTAACTCACAAATGTCGGCTAAAAAGGATTGGCCGTAAAAAGTCTTGACCCCTAGCTTATGCAACATGAGGTGGTTCATGGTTGTATCCGAGAAACCGAGAAAAATCTTTGGTTTGATAACCTTTTGTAGTTGGTCATTTTCAAATAGGTAGGGTAGCAAGCGATAGGTATCGTCTCCACCAATGGCACATAGAATCATGTCGATGCTATCATCAGAAAAGGCATGAATCAAATCCTCTGCACGAGCTTCAGGATGTTCTTTGATAAAATCTAAGCCTTTTAGCGAATGAGGTAAAAAGATAGGATTGAGTCCAAGGTCCTTGAGACGTTGAATACCCAAGTCCACTTCGTGCTTGACAAAGTCTTCACCGATAATTCCACTAGATAAGCTCACAATACCAATAGTAGAAACCATGTCTTGACCCTCCTGAAAATAGATTGAGCCTATCTTATCACAGGAGATGAGATAAAACAATAGGTATTATATTAATCAGAGGTTCCCTCCACTAACTTAATTAATCGAACTCTCACCAACATAAATAATTTCTAAATTACCCAAGGAAACATCTCCTTTGATGTAGAAGTCCTTGCTAGTCAGGTTACTAGGATTTTCCTCATGCTGTACAGCTGAAAGAGAGTTATCCACATTCACATGTACTCGCCAATCACTGGGCACATAGAGACTAAGACTTCCAAGAGAAACGTCCACATCAAACTGGGCAGATGGCCCCTCAATACGGCAATTATCCAAATAAACGGAAGCCTGTCCTAAACTAACATCCGCACTCCCATGCGTAAATTGCTGGTCATTGAGATATTTGGTCACTGCTGAAAAAGTGACATCAATATCATTTCCACCATTATTAGCGTCCGAACCAGTAGAACCCAATCCAAAACGATTCTTTGTTTTACTAGAAGGATTGAAGAGAATGTTCAAGCCAATAACTGCAAGAATCGAAGAAAAGATAAGGACAGAATTAGATACTGGAAGAAAATGGAACTGTCCATTAAGTGAAAATAGAGCCACAATGCCATAGGCGAAACCAAGACCAAAATGTCGCTTCAAAAGACTAGAAAGGGACAAAATTACCAATAAGACTACCCAGGCCAACATCCAAATACTAATTTCCCATTTTATAAAATAGTCTTGTACAATTACCAAAGCTGCCAAAAGGATCAAGAGGATCCCAATTAATTTCTTTCTCATTATCTTACCTCATTTCGTTTAGTCGTTCTTTTAAAACTTGATAGTAGCGTCTTGATACATGGACCTGCTTGTGGGTCTGATAAAAATTCACCGTACTAGTCCCCGAAAAAGACTTCTCTAAAGAATAAATCTGCTTAGCATTAACAATCGTCGATTTGGAAATCCGACAAAAGGCAATCGGGAGCAACTCTTCTAATTCGTAGAGCTTTTGCTTCACCTCATAGGCCTCATCCTTGGTATGTCCAAAAATCTTTTCCCCGTCTGTTTCAAAAAAGAGAATATTTGCCAAATCCAGAAAATATTCGCTTCGATCCTTGTAAAAGGCTAAAGGAACTAACTTTTGCTTTAGAATAGATTCTTGGAGCTGGGCTAATTCCTGTGTTAACCGAGGAGCTCGAATCAAGATTTCAGGCTCATCCATGGATGGGTCTAATTCGATTCTAACTTTCATATGACTCCTTTCCTGTCCTTTTGATGCTTCCATTATAACAACTGCTTTACACAAAACAAGGCCTTTTAGGTAAGTGGCACGGTTTAGCCCCTAAGAGGTAATAACAGACAAACAAAAGAACCTGGCAATTGCCAAGTTCTTCATTTTTTAGTCTGGAGGACTAACCTCCTATTTGTAATCCGTTCAATGCTAACTAACTGAGCAAGCATCTACTATTTCACCGTATTTTCACGACTCACATTTTGTGATTCGCCAGCCTTGCCATTGATACGGTAGTCGCTGTAGTTAGAACCATTGTTGCTAGAGTCACTATCATCACCAACATATTCTACATTACATGACCATGAGATTTTATCTTTGATATCTCCTGATGACTTGAATTTCGAATCATAACCATAATAGAAATCATAAACTGCAGTGAAGGTCACCTTGAAGGTCTTCTCACCAGTCTGAACGACTTCTGTGACGTCAACGTCTGAGAAAGTAATACTATCAGCGGCACGGTTTTTGGCACCTGTAGTATTTTTATCAATATCAGCCGTTACATCCTTGTACATGGTATCATCAGTACCATTAAGGAAAATATCGGATACACCATCTGGTGTCGTGTTGTGATTAGAAGCGTAGCTACCAAATTTACCGTAGGCAGCGGTCAAGAGACGATCTGCCGTATCACGGTCAAGAACACCATCAGCATCTAGAGTAACCGTTTGACCTTCAGAGATTTTCTTAATAGACAGTGTCTCTGTCTTGATAGAGCTACCATCTTCGAAATTCTTCTTAACATAAACGGCTGATGATCCAGCTACTGCTACCTTGTTAACATCTAGTTTCCCTGAGTTAAGGGTTCCAACTTTGGTACCACCAACGTAGAGGTCTCCATCCTTAAGATTAGACTTAACAGTAAAGCTAAGATACTCTACAGAAAGGTTAACTTCTGTTTTAGAGGTCACATTTTCCTCAGATGAGACCGTGATATCTTGATCATTGACCTTACCAGAAGCCACAAAATTGTAAGTTCCTGGATAGAGATGGTTCAATTTAGCCGTGTAGTTATTGCCATCTGTAGTCGCATAAGAAACCCCGTTAATAGTCACATTCAAATCAGCTGTATTAACGGTTAAATCAACCGTTCCAGGATCTACCACGACTCTCCACTTAGGAAAAATAAGGAACTGACGCCCAACCTTTTGCATACGTTCGCCAGACAGGAGTTGGCTCTTGCTATAGGCTTGTGTACTTTTAGTGTCTGTGTACTTGACTTCGGATGTTTTAATTTCCTTTTTAGTATCAGACCATACTTGGTATTCCAAGCTATCTTTAAAGCTCTTCTTAGCTGCTGCTTCATAACGCTCTGCTACTTGACCACGTGAGTAGTAGTAAGAACCAAAGCCGTAACCAGCAAGTGCCAAGACTGCTGCAACAACACCAGCAATAATCAGGATTTTCTTCCCTTTAGCCATGGCAGGCTTGGCTGGTTTCGCAGCCTTACCATCTGAGATAAACTGATGGATAGTTGACACATCATAACCTGAAGACTTACCAAGTAAGAATTCCTCAGGAAGAGGTTGACGTCCAACATAGGTTTTAAAAGCCTTCATCCAGATGGCTTGTGCTTCTTTAGAAGCGGCCTCTGAATTTTCTTCAGTTTGACCTTGATCTGCTTGAGATACTGGTGAAAGCTCCTTAGTTTCTAAAGGAGTCGTTTCCTCTTCATCACCAAGCGGTACATCTTCAAACACTTCCTCGGCAACGTCATACTCATCAACTTCTTCTGTTGGTTCAGAAGGAGTGGCTGCTTGGTCCAAGCCCATTGCCGAAATGCCTTTAATAGCCTTTAAGTCAAAGTCTGCTTTCTGGCCTTCTTCAATCTCCAAAGCATGGGGCGGACGACCAACTGCCTTTTCAAATAAATCAATCCACTTTTCTTTTGTTGCCATAAAGACTCCTATAAACTTGCTTTTTCAAAAATCGTCAGAGGTTTACTTAGAATAGAAGACCTACTGTAAATGATGACATGATAGCAAATACGATTGCAAACAAGATTGACAAAATCACACCATTCAAAAGTGCTGCCAAAATCATTTGATAGAACTTATCAGCCTTCCACGCTGTTGTTACAGGAACAATTGTAAATAGATTAGCAATTGCAAATAAGAAGTAAACAACATAGAACAAGAATCCTGGGAAGGCAACAAGTCCAATAGCTCCCAACAAGATTGTTACAAGCAAGATTGGCAAGGCTAATGATGTCAAACGACCAAAACGATCAAAGCTATTCAAGAAAGTAGTCTCAGGGTCACGGAAGATGGCCTTACGTGTCACAAATCCTGCCAAGATAAAAGCAAAGATAAAGAGGAAGGCAGCTAGGATACTTGCGAAGAAGGCTCCAAAACCAATGCTAGATGTATGACTTGAAATTGAAGATGAGTAACTATCTGTTCCATAAGAACCAAACATACTAGACAATGCATTTGTTGTTGATACAACTGGGCTAATAAATTTACGTGCCACAGCGCTCAAGATTGCAAAGAAGGCAAGTCCAGTGAAGAGTGACAAGAAGATATAGTTAAGCCAACCATTGTGTTTACCATAGTCTGTCATGTCAGCTGGACGACGCCATGCATTAAGCAACCATGTCCAGTAGTTTTTGAAAGTTGTCGCAAATGCTGATGGTTGTGCTGGAACAACTACAGCTTGGCCATTGATAAATTGAACATTTTGACCTGGTTGAAGCGGTTGACCGTTAGCAAAAGCTGTTTGTTGACCAGCTTGAGCATTCGCAAAACCAGCTTGTGGTTGCACTGCTTGATTTGGCACTCCTTGGACTGGAGCTGTTTGAGCCCCTGCAAAGGTTGGTTGTGCTTGAGCAGCCTGAGCATTTGCAAAAGGAGCTTGCGGTTGTGCTTCTTGTGCACTTGCAAAAGTCGGTTGTTGTTGCGCCTCTTGTGCACCAGCGAAAGTTGGTTGTGGCTGCGCCTCTTGTGCACCAGCGAAAGTTGGTTGTGGCTGCGCCTCTTGTGCTGGTGTTTCTTGGGCACTAGCGAAAGCTGGTTGAACTGGCGCTTCTTGTACTGGAGCAGTTTCTACTGCTGGGGCGTCATCTTGGAACTCACCAGCTGCAAGTGCTGCTGCAATTTCTTCTTCAGTCGCTGAACGACCATTGATGGCTTCAAAAAAATCTAACCAATCTGCTTTAGTCATAATAATCTCCTTAAAAATACATAGAATGACTTTATTTTATCACAAATAAAGCCATTAATAAATGTCATTTTTATTAGAAAAAGGTTCGGAGCAAACTGTCCAAACCTTTATAACTTCTTATTTACTTCTTTGTAGAGATTTTTGAATCTGACGATCTAGCTCACGTTTAATGTGTGGTTCTGGTGCAAATCGCGCTTCCCAATCACTTGGTTTAAGAATTTTGTGAGTCACAGGATCAAAGTGAGCTTTGCCATCTGGGAAAATTTTACCCATATTAGCCTCATGAACCGTATCAAAGAAAGGCTTAGGATCCACACCCATAAGGACAAATGAACCATAGGTCAAATAAAGCAAGTCAGTCAAAGCATCCACCTGACCAACCATAGTTGATTCTGAGTGCTCTTTAGAACTAACTTTGAGCGCTGCCTTGTCAAGAGCAGCATGCAAATCCAGAACAGCCTGACCAAAGACACGCTTGTCCCCACCTGATGAAGCATAGAGGAATTCGACAATTTCTTCCAACTTGAAGTCCGAACGGTGACTAGCTTCCTCAATACCGTAAACACGAGGCATATCGGTAGTTGAGCCATCCATCAAATGGTGGAAATCCTTAACCTTGTTGAAATTGTCATCATCACTGGTAAATGAATTCTCTGTTTCAAAGTGAATCAAACCATAGTGTGACAAGGCTTTGGCAATCCCATTCTGGTTATTAGTATCAGTGACATGGGTAGCCTGGTCTTTCAGTTCGTCTTCACCATTTCCCATGGCAACACCAACGCCAACGCCAGACAGCATTTCTAGGTCATTTTCCGAATCCCCAAAGGCCATAACCTCACTGAGTTCGAAACCAAAAACCTCACCTAGATGAGCAATACCTTTCAACTTAGATTGATCCGCTGAAATAATATCGGCTGAGTAAGGACTTGAGCGGGTAATCTTCACATGAGGAAATTTTTCTTGAATACCCTGTGTTTCACCCACCGTCGCTACCATAACTACCTGATAAATAGGCTCACGCATGATAGTTTTAAGGGTTTCAATGCTTTGTGGCTTGAAACGACGAATCAAAGACTTGAAACTACGTTCCACCATCTTAGCCCAGGACTTAGGGACAATACGACTAACGATTTGCCCAAACTTACTCGTCCCCATACTGATAATATTGGAACCAACAAGACCTGTACTAGTCCCTAGAGAAATCTCTCTACGGTGCTTGGTGGCATAGCGAATCAAGTTGTAGACTGTTGATTTAGGGAGCTGGTTTTGATAAAGGACCTTGTCGTGAGTCAAAATATACTGACCGTTATAAGTGACTGCAAAATCCAGACCTAGATTGTCCATGAAAGGCTGGACAAATCCTGGACCACGACCTGTTGCCAAACCAACTAAGATACCATCTTCCTTCATTTGACTGATGGCTTTTTTGGTTGAACTAGACACGCGTTTTCGGTCATTTAGAAAAGTCCCATCAATATCAAAAAAGACTGCTTTAATGGCCACAGAGCTCCCCTCCTTCTAACATTTTATGCTAAAATAAATTATAACATAAATATGATAGTGAGTAGTATAAATGATAAAAAAAATCCTAGTCCTTCACACTGGAGGGACCATTTCCATGTCAGCGGATAATGATGGCAGGGTCAGCCAAAACGCTGATAATCCCATGAACCATGTGGGACTTGATTTAGATAATTTAGAACTAACCGTTCTCGATTTTCTTAATATCCCTAGCCCCCATATCACACCCTACCACATGCTGGATATTTACAAAAAAATCAAGGAAACAGCTGGGCAATATGATGGTGTGGTCATCACCCACGGAACAGATACTCTGGAAGAGACAGCCTACTTCCTAGACACCATGGCCGTCCCTGAGATTCCAATCGTCCTAACCGGTGCCATGCGTTCGTCAAACGAACTAGGAAGCGACGGAGTCTATAACTATCTCTCAGCCCTACGTGTTGCTAGCGACGACAAGGCCGCTGACAAAGGAATCCTGGTCGTGATGAATGATGAAATCCATGCAGCCAAGTATGTGACTAAGACCCATACCACAAACGTGGCAACCTTCCACACACCAACTCATGGTCCACTAGGAATCATCATGAAGCATGACATCCTCTGGTTCAAAACTGCTGAGCCTCGGGTTCGCTTTAATTTGGAACAAATCACAGGAACAGTCCCAATCATCAAGGCCTATGCTGGGATGGGTATCGGAGATGGAATCATCAGTCTCCTAGACCCTGAGAAGATTGACGGTGTAGTTATCGAGGCACTAGGTGCTGGAAACCTCCCACCATTAGCCGCAAGAGAAATCACAAAACTGATGGAAAAAGGTGTTCCTGTTGTGCTCGTTTCCCGCTGCTTCAACGGTATCGCCGAACCTGTCTACGCCTATGAAGGAGGCGGGGTCAAACTCCAAGAAGCTGGCGTTATGTTTGTTAAAGAACTCAACGCACCAAAGGCTCGCCTCAAACTCCTCATCGCACTTAGTGCAGGACTCAAAGGCCAAGAATTGAAAAACTATATCGAGGGATAAGACATGAAACTTAGTATTGAAGCAACCGATAAATTGAAAAATAAAGATTTCCACTATGAGCTGACAGTCTCAAAAACATATATCGCCATAGTCTGTGGTACCGTGCTAGCCAGTGTAGCCCTGGTCGCATGGTTGAAGAAAAAATAAAAAAGCTTGAAGCATGGTCACTAGAGAAGTGACTGAACTGCTTCAGGCTTTTTAGTTTTCTTCGTCAGGTCTATATTCAAGAATATCTCCTGGTTGGCAATCTAACTCCTTACAAATAGCATCCAGAGTTGTAAAACGGATTGCCTTGGCCTTGCCTGTCTTAAGAACCGAGAGATTGGCTGGGGTAATACCAATACGTTCTGCCAGCTCACCCGAGCGCATCTTCTTCTTGGCAAGTTCAACGTCCAAATTGACAATAATCATAAGCCCCTCCTAAATCGTGTACTCATTTTCCTCAGCAATGGCATTAGCCTTAGTCAAAATCATAGCAACAGCATAGAGAACAAAGCTAACTAGCAAATAACTGATATTAAAGAAACTATAACTATGGTTGCCTGTCCCAAATGTAAAGATACCATTATGGATAAAGGCCCCAAGAACTAGCAAATGTGCTGACCAACGAACCAACTTAGCATTTTTAGCGATAAAAATATCAGAACGATAAAGATTAATCAGAAAGGCACGTAGACACAACAAGAAGCCTATGTTGACTGACATACGAAGGAAATCAATGGTTGCTGTAAAAAGCGTCAGACTAGTGCTAGTACTTTTCACGGTAACTCCCGAACCAAGAAGCATACGCAAACCTTGGTGTAAGAGTCCTTCATGACCAGTCAGGATAAAGGCATCAGTAAAAATGGTGATTACAAGACTTAAAAAGCCCACAAAAAGGAGAACATTGACGAATAGGAGAACACTACGCAGACGTTTTTGTTCTTGCGTTTCCTGGCGACTTTTGGCACTTTTGGCAGATCTCCAACCATAATAACTAGAACCAGCTAAGGCTAGGACGATTAAAACATAGAATAAGATAGTTTTCATGTGTTACCTCAATTGTAAATACATTTTGATTTTTTTGGAGAATAGACTAGAAAAAGCCAAGGTGCCTCTAGGAGCCCTTGACCTCGTTCTAAATCATTAGCTAACTATTAACAGTATCAATTATATCGAATATCAATATAAAATACTAGTTTTTAGATAAGATTTTACTACTTTTCAAATAAGAATTATTCAATTATTTGACCGCTGTTTGTCCCTTACGAAGACGAATCGCATCACAAGCTAGAGAGACCAAGAAGAGCCAGACTGATGTACTAAAATCCATTACAAGGTGATTAGTCATTCCCAACTGCAGGAAGATATTCAAGGCTGATGGCACAAAGGTTAAGAGGGCAACCTTTTTCAAGAAAAGAGAGAAATCTTCTGTCCAAAGTGCCTTCCAAGTAAAGGATTTAAGTTCTTTACGAAGGAACCAAATCAAGGCAAGATAGAAGGCAAATTGTAGCTCTGCGACCAGCCAGTAACCCCAACCAGAAAGGTAATGAACCTCTGCACCTGGGAAAAGGCTAGCCACATCCACAAAAGGAAGGATAGGTAAAGCAAGCATTGCAAGACCGTAGATTGCCATAAGAAGAATAAGAAGAGCGTTGATGATTAATTTAAGTGTTTTCATGATAAGTATTTCCTTTGTTAAATAGTTTTTAGTATATAATTTCTCTGATACTGTCAATAAAGTTCATTCTATCACGATCTGCTAAACTGCCCATAATTAAAGGCAAAGCAAGTGTAGATAAGGCACCGATAATACTTAGAATTAATCCTACTATAAATAAAAAGTACTCAGGTATAAGAAAGCGTCTAATTTGAGATAATACTGAAGAACTTTTTTTACTCTCCATAATAGTACCTCAACCCACTAATACTCAAGTCTACTGTAAAAATATAAAGAAGCAATATACAAAATTGCATAGTAGACTACAAATAATAACATAATAAGTAATATACTACTATTAAAAGACATATGACCTAACACATTAACATAACCGTTCGGAAACACATATTTTAGCGAAGCAAGTTGTGGAGCTATAAAAGAAAAAAGTGCAAAAATAATTCCTACAAGCATAGTGAATCCATTTGTCAAGATAATTGATGCCAGACTGGCAACTAATAAACACAACAAAAACACCAAAATAGTCCCTAAAATACTAATTACCGTATACTGTACATCATCAATTTTGGAAGGCCAAAACCTACCTGATGTATATGGTTTATGAACCAAATAAACATAATAAGTAAACAATGATGAAAAGAAAGTTATTACTATATACAATATTTGAAACAATAAAATCGCTCCTAACTTTGCATTTAAAATAACTTTTCTACTAATATCTTTGTAAAGATACATAATACCACTTGTAATTTCATCCCTAAAAATCGTACTTACAATATAAATAAAAACTACTAATGGCAAGGTCATTTGGTACTGAGTAAATAAAACTGCACTAAAAAACTCTAAAAAGCTTAGTGACCCTACTGGGGCGCTCAATTGCATAAAATTGGTATTAAATAATCCTACAACAATTAATAGCATTGGGAAAAAGCTAAAAGCTAACGCAATTTTTGATTCTTTTTTCTTCAACAATGCTTTAAAAAAAGGTAATGTTAAGTAATTCATTCCTATTCCTCCACAAATAATCTTTCTAAACTATCCTTTTTAGATAAAACATTATTAATTAGCTTAGCAACTGCAAGTTGTTCCAAGATACTATTTAATGCTTCATTATTTACAGAATTATCAATTTCAATATTATTTTCACTATACTTTAAGCTATATTTTTTCACAAGATTCTCTATCAAATGATTATCTTCATCTCTGAAAATCTCATTCAGCTCTATTATAATACTATTTTGCTCCGTACTGATTTTATCATCAATTATCCCTGATTCAATGAAAAGATAACGTGTACACAAGTCTTCTAATTCTGCTAACTGATGACTAGATATTATCATTGATGTTTTATTAACTTTTGACCATTGTTTTAAAATTTCCAATAAATTTTTAACACCGATAGGATCTAAACCCACAAAAGGCTCATCTAACAACACAAATTGAGGTTCCGTAACAAGAGCCAATGCTAAAGCAGTTCTTTGTTTCATACCAAAAGAAAAATCTATAGGTTTTCTATCTTTAGCTTCCCAAAGTCCGACTAATTTCAGTATTTTTTCGATATTATCTTGATACTGTTCTTTCTTATGAATTTTAAGATATAACTTTAAGTTTTCTTCAACACTAATTTGTGGAAAGAATACAGGTTCTATCATGATTCCAAAATCTTTAAGAATATTATCTTCTTTAAAAATGTCCCTACCATTAAAAAAAACATTCCCTTCTGTAGGATTTTGAGATTTTGCTAATATTTTGAGCAAAGTACTCTTCCCTGAACCATTTTTACCTACTAAACCTATAATATCTCCCTCTTCAATCGTAAAAGTAGCATTTTCTAAAGAATAAAAAGCATTACCCTTATATTTTTTTCCTAACCCTTTAACTTCAATTATTGCCATTTTTCTTCACCATACGTTCCATAACTTTTATACTAATATACTCTACCAAGAAATAAAGTAAGGCTACAAATACAATTTGAGAAGGCTCAATTAAACTATTATTTATCTTGATATACATTTCTCCACTTGTTATTGTATTTTTTTGAATAAAACTAGTCCAGACACTAGAACCTTTTAAAAATAGCCCTATAATAATGTAAGCAATTAAAGAGATTGCTGGAAAAATTCATCAATATCTTGCTTTTGGGCTAGGAAGTTAAGCAGTTCTGTGCTAAACTGAGTCATAGGAATAAATCTCTTTCTAGTAATGTGTTGCAACTCTACTATAACGGATTTATTCCTTTTTGTGTTTACACAACTTATTTTACACTATCATTTCTCTTTTTCGCGAATAAGATTGTCTTTATCGAAAACTTATTATCGTTTATCGATAATTATATATTACACTCTTTATTTCTCCTTGTCAACAACTTTTATCGTTTTTCGATATTTTTTATCTAAGATTCAAAAAAATAGAAAAACCAGCTAAGAAAATCTTAACTGGTTACCTTACTTATGTTAATCACCTAGACTGGTCATACTTCCGTCTAGACTTGTTATGATTTTAAGAAGAGGGGTTCTACGTTATGAAAAAAAGGAAAAAGGGATTTTGGAAAATGAGGGATGAAAGTTGTAGAATATGGGTAAATTTAGCCTCTTCCTGGCATCAATATTAGTTTTGATAAACCTTAAAGTCTTGAGGATGCTTTTGGAAATTTGGGTTGTATGTTACTTTAATTTTTACTGTCATTGTTGTTTCCTCCTTTTTAGGAATGGTTTGGCCTAGCCAAAACGTTTTATTATCAAAACCTATCTCGTTTTGATGGTTTTATTATAGGATCTCTAACTTAAAGAAAGCTTGTAATAAGCTTGAAGGAAACTTAAAACTCTCAGTGAGTTCACTGAGAGTGCTTGTGTTTATATCATGGATAAAATAAGATAAAACCTGCAAAATAAAATATAAGACCTATCAGTAGAAGAAAGAAGGGATGAAAGATAGCAAAAAAATCGAGTTTTAACCGCTTCTTTTTCATGGGTTTCCTCCTCAGTCAAACTCAGCTTGCCTTCTCAAATGAGCTCCAAGCACCTGCCAATCAGGATTCTCGCGCCAGTTAGGGTCAGACACAATTTGGCTGGCCACGCGCCTTGCTTCTTCTAAGATATTGTAGTCTTCCACAATATCAGCCACTTGAAATTCAGGAATTCCTGACTGACGTGTCCCAAAGATCTCTCCTGAACCACGCATTTTAAGGTCCTCTTCTGCTAGAACAAAACCATCCGTAGTCTCACACATGGCTTGCATGCGTTTTTTCCCGGTATCATTTTTAGGATTAGCCACCAATACACAGTAAGATTGCTTGTCGCCACGACCTACACGGCCTCGAAGCTGGTGAAGCTGGCTAAGTCCAAAACGATCCGCATCCATAATGACCATAACCGTAGCATTTGGCACGTTAACCCCCACTTCGATAACTGTGGTTGATACTAAAATTTGAGATTTTTTATCCTTGAAATCTTGCATAATCTGGTCTTTTTCATCATTTTTCATGCGACCGTGCATCAGAGCCACTGTAGCTGAATCCCCAAAGAAATCTGTGAGTTCCTGATGAAGGGCCACCGCATTTTTCAAATCGAGAGCCTCAGACTCTTCAATCAAAGGTGAAATAAAATAGACCTGAGCATCTTTTTCCAACTCTCCCTTGATCCAAGTCAGTACGGTATCTAGTTGCTCATGTTTAACCCAACGGGTAATAATGGGCTTACGTCCTGCTGGCATCTGGTCAATGATTGACACATCCATCTCCCCAAAGGCAGTGATAGCCAAGGTCCTAGGAATAGGGGTCGCTGTCATCATAAGGACATCAGGATTATCACCTTTCTCACGGAAAATACGACGTTGATTAACCCCAAAACGGTGCTGTTCATCAGTAATTACTAGCCCAAGCCTGTGATAAGTCACAGCATCCTGAATCAGTGAGTGAGTCCCCACGATCATCTGAGCCTCCCCAGATTCGATTTTGGAAAGAGCTACTTTTTTGTCCGCCGCCTTCATCCCAGAAGTTAGGAGCACTACCTCTAGCTCAGGAAAAAGCCCCTGCAAACTCTGATAATGCTGCTCTGCTAAGATTTCCGTCGGTACCATGAGGGCAGACTGCAATCCTGCCGTATAAGCCCCATACATAGCCAGGCTAGCGATAACTGTTTTCCCTGAACCCACATCTCCTTGCAAAAGACGGTTCATATGAGCTCCAGATTTCATATCAGCTAGGATTTCCGATAAACTGCGCTGTTGGGCCTCTGTCAAGGGAAATGGTAATTCTGCAATTTTTGCCTTAATTTTGGCTTCATCGTAAGCAATTGCTAGACCATTGGTTTCGGACTTATTCTCAGCCTTCAGCACCTGTAAATTCATCTGGAAATAAAAGAGCTCCTCAAACTTGGTCCTACGTAAAGCCTGCTTATATTCAGCCAAATCTTTCGGAAAATGCATAGCACGCACAGCCTCTTGGCGTCCCATAAGACGATACTTGTCCATAAGCACCTGTGGGAGACTCTCCTCCAACAAATTAAGAGCCCCACTATCAAAAGCTGCCTTTATTGCCTTTATCAGCTGGGCCTGACTAACACCCTGGGCCACATGATAGACCGGCTGCATATCGTCCTCAACTTGAGCCAATACTTTCATACCAGTCACAGCCGACTTCTTCTGGTCCCATTTGCCAAAAATAGCCACTTCTGCCCCCATCTCAATCTTGTCCACAAGATAAGGCTGGTTGAAGAAACTAATGGCAATCACTGCCTCTCCTTGCTTGATTTTAAAACTCAGACGATTACGTTTAAAGCCATAATATTGCACATTGGCAGGGGTCACCACCGTTCCCGTAATAACAGCCTTTTCGCCATCCATCAGTTCAAAGATAGACTTACTCTTAAAATCTTCATATCGGAAAGGAAAATAAAGCAAGAGGTCCCCAACCGTGTGCAAATCTAATTTGGTAAATTTTTCAGCGGACTTAGGACCAAAGCCTTTCAAATCCGCAATCGGTGAATCTAGTTGAATCATATCCTCTATCATTTCTATCGTGTTCTTCTCCTCGTGAAAGAGGAAGCCTTATCAGCTATTATAACACATGAAAATGGACTTCACTAAAATCAAAAAATCCAGTATCAAACTGGATTTCTCGTTATTTATATTAGTCATAGCTACGAGGTACACGATCACTAAGCAAACAAAGGACCTCATAGTTGATAGTGCCGCGTTTTTCAGCCACCTCTGTCGCAGTGATACTTGCTCCCCCATTTTCACCCATAAGAGTGACAGGAGTTCCTAGGGGATAAACCTTAGGAAGGCGAACAGTGATCTGGTCCATAGACACACGCCCAACAATTGGACAAAGCTGTCCATCCACAATAACGTGGAAACCTTGTAAATCTCTGGTCCAACCATCCGCATAGCCAATCGGAATGGTTCCAATAACCTCATCAGCTGTCGTCGTATACGTTGCACCATAACCCACATCTTGACCTGCTGGCAGAGTCTTAACATGAACAAGTGCTGTCTCCAAACTTAAAGCAGGACGAATGTTATATGGAAGGTCTAAAACACTGCCACTAGGATTGAGACCATAGATGACGACACCCAGACGTACCGCATTAAAGACTGTTTCTGCATGCCAGATACTTGTCGCAGAGTTGCTAGCATGTACCAAGCGAGGGCGGTCCACCAAGTTATTAACCAAATCCGTGAAGAAGGCCAATTGACGCTTGAATTTACTATCATCTGCTTCATCAGCTGTTGCAAAATGGGTAAAAATACCTTCGACATCCGCACCAAGTGCCTTCAGACCAGCAATCAAACTATCTGCATCTCCTTGGCTACGCACCCCAATGCGTCCCATGCCTGAATCAATCTTAATATGACAGGTCAAACCAGTCAAATCAAGCCCTTGATCCTTAGCCATTTTCAACCACTCAAGCGAAGCTACCGTCAGAGTGATGTTTTCTTGAATAGCCAAAGGAACCTCGTCTGGCAAGACGACTCCTAAAATGAGTATCGGTTGCTCTAAGCCAGCCTGACGGAGTTCAAGTGCCTCGTCTAGGTTGGAAACACAAAAACCATCTACCTGTTTAGACAAATACTTGGCCACCGTAACAGCACCATGACCATAGGCATTGGCCTTAACAACTGCAAAAGTCTGCACCTTTTTAGGAATGTGGCTAACCACTTGTTCAATATTTTCTGAAATTGCTGATAGATCAACCTTTGCCAAGGTTGGTCGATGTAAACTTGAGATCATAAGCTATCCTCTTCCAACATCTATCTCTTAGTTTTTTTCTAAAATGACACTTGCCTGAACAAAATCACCGCTATGGGAAATCGAGATAAAGACATTGCCTTCAAAAGGCGACTGGGTCACCACTGGAGCTCCCTTGTCATTGGTCAAAATTTCAATATCCTTAAAGCCGACTGCTCCAATACCTGTACCCCAGGCCTTTGAAAATGCTTCCTTACCAGCCCAGCGACCTGCTAAATAGGACATCTGACGATTGCCAGAAAGGGATTCAAAACGCTCCCACTCTTTTGGTGTCAATACCTTTTTTGCAAAGCGTGGATTGCGGTCATAAGCCTTTTTAACTGCTGAAATTTCCTGCAAGTCTATACCATGTCCAAAAATCATAATTGTTACGAAAGTCGATTGTGGATTTCACGAATAAGGCTATCTGTCTTATCCCAACCAAGACATGGATCTGTGATTGATTTACCGTAAACTTCAGGTGTGTCTTGACGACCATCCTCAAGGTAAGACTCAATCATAAAGCCACGCACGGCATCCGCGATACGCTCATCCCACTCACGGTTAAGAAGGACTTCACGCACAATGCGAACTTGTTCCATGAAGTTTTTACCTGAGTTATCATGGTTAGTATCAACAAGAATAAATGGGTTTTCCAAATTAAATGCACTGTACTTGTCCAAAGCCTTAACCAAGTCTTCGTAATGGTAGTTGACAATGTTCTGACCATTTTCATTGTTGGCACCACGCAAAATAGCGTGAGCGAGTGGGTTACCATCTGTTTTAACTTCAGCACCATTGTAAAGGAAATGCTGTTGGTTCTGCGCAGCATAGATACCATTAAACATGACATTCAAATTTCCTGACGTTGGGTTCTTCAAACCAATTGGCACATCAATACCTGAAGCTACAAAGCGGTGTTCTTGGTCCTCAACCGAACGTGCTCCAACAGCGTGGTAGCTAAGTAGGTCATCAAAGAAGGAAAGATTTGACGGATAAAGCATCTCGTCAGCGATTGGAAGGCCTGTTTCAGTAATAATACGTGACTGAAGGTGGCGAACCGCCTTAACTCCAGCAAGAAGGTCTACATCACCCTCTGCATCTGGTTGGTGGATAAGCCCCTTATAACCATCTCCATTAGTACGTGGTTTAGCTGTATAAACACGCATAACAATAAAGATTTTATCTTTCACATCTTCCTGAAGTTTGGCCAAACGGTGAGCATAGTCAAGAACGGCTTCTTCGTTATCAGACGAACATGGACCAATAACCAAGAGAATACGTTTGTCCTCACCCTTGATAATTTTTGCCAAGGCCTCATCATTGGCCTGTTTAGTTACTAGTGCTTCTCCCGTAAGAGCATACAATTTCCTTACTTCCGCTACATCAATCAGCGGACTATTTTGATGAATTCCCATCTATTTCCCTCTCTTTGTGAAAAGAGAGCGAACCGCTTGGTCATCCAAACGGTTCACTCCCCATATATGGTTTCTGTTACCTTATTATTTTGACAAAGTATCGTGGATTTCACGAATCAATTCTTCTGTCTTATCCCAACCAAGACATGGGTCAGTGATTGATTTACCATAGACATCTGGCGCATCTTGACGGCCATCTTCAAGGTAAGATTCAATCATGAAACCACGTGCCACTTTGTTGATTTTTTCATTCCAATCACGGTTAATCAAGGTTTGACGAACGATACGGATTTGTTCCAAGTAACGTTTACCTGAGTTATCATGGTTTGTATCAATAACGATGAATGGATTTTCAAGGCCCATTTGTTCATAGTGTTCGATTGTTTCAAGCACATCATCATAGTAGAAGTTAGGCACGTTTTTACCATATTCATTCGTTGAACCACGAAGAATAACGTGTGCCAATGGGTTCCCTGGAGTTTCAACTTCTTCACCGTTAAAGAGAAAGTTTTGTTTATTTTGTGCGGCGTAGATACCGTTAAACATCACGTTAAGGTTCCCTGATGTTGGATTCTTCATACCAGTTGGAACATCAATACCTGACGCAACAAAACGGTGTTGTTGGTCTTCTACAGAACGTGCACCAACGGCAATGTATGACACAAGGTCATCTACCAAAGGAAGGTTTTCTGGGTAAAGCATTTCATCAGCAGTTGTGATACCAGTTTCAGTGATAACACGGTAGTGAAGATTACGCACAGCCTTGATACCATTGATTAGGTTTGGTTTACCTTCAGCATCAGGTTGGTGTACAAGTCCTTTATAGCCATCACCATTTGTACGAGGTTTAGCTGTATAGACACGCATAACCATAAAGACTTTATCTTTAACTTCTTCTTGAAGTTTAGCCAAACGGTGAGCATAATCAAGAACAGCTTCTTCATTATCAGATGAACATGGACCGATAACCAAAAGCGTACGGTCATCTTCACCCTTGATGATTGCTTCAAGCTCTTTATCACGAGCTTGTTTCTTGGCAAGGGCTTCACCTGTTAATGTAGTTGATTCTTTAACTGCATCAAAATCAATTTTTTCACTTACTGCTTTAAAAACCATAATAATTACCTATTTTTTTCCTAAAATTGTTTACGACCGTGACAATTTTTAAATTTCTTACCAGAGCCACATGGACAGAAGTCATTACGACCAACCTTACTAAAGTCAATTTCTTGACCATTAGCATCTGCTTGGTGGGCCTGGATATTGCCTGTTGCTGTTGTCGAAACACGTTCATTCACATTTTCACGAGATTGCTCATGAATTTGTGCTTTCATCATTGTACGTGTCACATCATATTCAATTGCCCCAATCATATCTTGGAACATCTTGAACCCTTCAGATTGATACTCAACGATTGGGTTGTTTTGTGCATAACCACGCAAACCAACGGCATTACGTAATTGATCTAGGGCATCGATGTGGTCCGTCCACTTGTTATCAACAACCATCAAAATCAAGACTTTTTGGAATTCACGGATAGCTTCCTCTGAACGCAATTTCTTGATTTGACGATCATAAACATCATCTGCTAACTCATTCAAGTAAACTTTAATAGCGTCATAATTAACACTACGTTTCGTTACCTCTCCCACTTCTTGTAAATCTTCAAGTGAGATGGCATTCTCAGGAACCAAAGCCTGACGAGCAAAGTTCAAAATACCTTTAAGAGCTTCCTCTTGATCATTGCGGCTGTGACCATCTACTGTACGGTTAATCGTACGCGTAATCATAGCCTTAATCTCAGGTTCAAGGTCACGTTCCGCTGTGATAACATCATAACGCTCAGCGTAGATGATTTCACGTTGTTCACGCATAACGTCATCGTACTGAAGGACTTGTTTACGAGTATCGTAGTTATTTCCTTCGACACGTTTTTGAGCCGCTTCCACTTGGCGTGTCAACATACGTGATTTGATAACAATATCTTCATCATCAGCATTCAAACGTTCCAAGACTTGTTTGATACGATCAGAACCGAAACGACGCATCAATTCGTCTTCAAGTGAAAGGTAGAATTGAGATTCCCCTGGGTCCCCTTGACGTCCCGCACGACCACGCAACTGGTTATCGATACGACGGCTTTCGTGACGCTCTGTACCAATGACACAGAGTCCACCAAGGTCAAGAACACCTTCACCAAGTTTGATGTCAGTACCACGACCGGCCATGTTGGTCGCAATCGTAACGGCACCACGTTGACCCGCATTCATGATAATATGCGCTTCTTTTTCGTGGTTCTTGGCATTAAGCACTTCATGAGGAATACCTGCTTCAACCAACATCTTAGAAATCAAGTCAGATGTTTCAACGGCAACCGTACCAACAAGGACTGGCTGTCCCTTTTCATAACGACGTTTAACATCTTGTACCACAGCGCGGAATTTAGCATCCAAGGTAGGGTAAAGAAGGTCATCGTGGTCAATACGTTGAATTGGACGGTTAGTTGGAATCGGAATGATTCGCATGTTGTAAATTTCACGGAATTCATCTTCCTCAGTTTTACCAGTACCAGTCATCCCTGACAATTTCTTGTACATACGGAACATATTTTGGTAAGTGATTGAGGCAGATGTCTTCGTTTCTTCTTGAACTGGAACACCTTCTTTTGCCTCAATGGCTTGGTGGAGCCCATCTGAGAAACGACGTCCTTCCATGGTACGACCTGTAAATTGGTCAACGATAAGAATTTCTTGCTCAGGACTGACCACATAGTCAATATCATGCAACATGATGTAGTTGGCACGAAGGGCGTTGTCAATATAGTGAGTCAAGGCAACATTATCAATATCGTACAAGTTGTCCAAGTTGAAGAATTCTTCAGCCTTGTCAATACCTGAGTCATTCAAACCAATCGTTTTCGTTGGAATATCAATGGCATAATCATCCTCTGTCAAGGTCTTAACAAAGGCATCCGCACGGTGATATAACTGATTAGTTTCTGAGCTTACAGGACCTGATACAATCAATGGTGTACGAGCTTCGTCGATAAGAACTGAGTCAACCTCATCGACCAAGGCATAGTTCAATGGACGTTGTACCATGTTTTCCTTACGAACAACCATGTTATCACGAAGATAGTCGAAACCTACCTCTGAGTTGGTTGAGTAAGTGATGTCACAGTTATAAGCTTCACGTTTTTCAGCTGGTGATTTGGCTGAAAGGTTAATCCCTACTGACAAACCAAGCCAACTATAAAGCTCACCCATTTCAGTCGCATCACGCTCTGAAAGGTATTCGTTAACGGTGATAACGTGTACACCTTCACCTGAAATAGCATTTAGGTAAACAGGCATTGTCGCAGTCAGGGTTTTCCCTTCCCCTGTACGCATCTCTGGAACGTCACCATGGTGAAGAACGATACCACCCATGATTTGCACACGATATGGGAAAAGTCCAAGGACACGTTTTGCCCCTTCACGAACAACTGCAAATGCCTCTGGCAAGAGTTGGTCTAGGCTTTCTCCGTTTTGATATCGTTTTTTAAATTCTTCTGTTTTTGCCTGAAGTTCTTCATCTGAAAGAGCCGCCATTGCATCAGCATAGCTCTCGACTTTCTTGGCAGTTTTTTCTAGTTTCTTAATTTCGCCTTTATCATTTTCAATGATTTTGCGTAATATATTTGCCATCTTTTTTCCTTTCGACAGTCTTTATCTCCATATTTTACCACAAAAGCCCCCTTTAAACAAGAAATCACTCAAGGATTGGCAAAGAAAAAAGCCCTAGTTTAAGGGCTTTCACAATGGATTAGCAAATAAACTAAAACTTTTTTTATTAGATTCACTGAAAATATCGACAATAATACTTTATGTCTACTTCTCAGAGTTTTCTTGGCTATCTAGAATCTCCTCAAAATCATGCAAAAGATTTTCAAAAGCCTGCTCAAAGAAGGCATGGTCGGTGCTACTATAGGCCTTCATTATCATAGGACTAGCTTCAAAATCAACGTAGAATTGATAGTCCAAGACACCATTTTTCCAGTAAAACTTGATGCTAGGGGAAGCTGTTTTTTCACCACACATACCAGGAATTGCCCGCTGTAAGCCATAAATGTGGTCTCCATAGTCTTTCAGACGATAATAAGCTCCCTCAAAATAATAGGATTTGTTGATTTCAATATGCTCAAATAGTGCCACTAAAACTTTTTCATTACTCATACTTAAGCCTCGTTAGGGTGACTGACAATCATCTCCAATTGTCCATCAATTTCCCAATCTGTTACATCATTTGGAAGAATGAAGTGATCGCCTTTTTTTAGACAATAAATGCGTGAATCGATAGTCATGGTCCCATTGCCAGAAAGTACGGAACAAAGCAAATAGGGAGCTGATTGCTTGAAGTCAACCAAGCCACTGAGTTTCCATTTATACACAGTGAAAAAGGAGTTTGATGTCAAACAAGTCGACTCTAATTGCAAGGTCTTAACAGTTGCTGGGATGCTATTTTCTGGATCCCCTAGATTCAAAACATCAAGAGATTGTTGAATATGAAGTTCACGTTTATTGCCCTGATCATCCCTACGATCAAAATCATATACACGATAAGTAGTATCGCTAGATTGTTGAGTCTCTAAGATAAGGATACCTGGACCAATAGCATGCATGGTACCACTTGGTACAAAGAAAAAGTCACCTTTCTTAACAGGAGTTTTCGACAAAAGTTCATCCCAATCACCTGCTTCAATCAAGGATGCCAGCTCTTCCTTTGTCTTAGCCTTGTGACCATAAATAATTTCTGCACCCTCTTCAGCATCAATAATATACCAACATTCTGTCTTTCCTAGCTCACCTTCCTGCTCTAGCCCATAAGCATCATCAGGGTGTACCTGCACTGAGAGCCAGTCATTAGCATCCAAAATCTTGGTCAACAAAGGAAAAACACTAGTCTTGGGGGTCCCAAAAAGTTCTGGTTTATCCTTGTAAAGCTCTGCCAGGTGGAAACCAGCATATTTTCCATTTTTGACATATGATACACCATTAGGATGGGCAGAAATTGCCCAGTATTCACCAGTGTGTTCACTGGGAATATCGTAACCAAACTCTGTCTTGAGGCGGTTCCCTCCCCAGATTTTCTCATGCATTGGTGAATCTAAAAATAAAGGTTCCATTACTTCCTCCTGTATAGAGCAAAACGCCTTAAGATGATCTCTTAAAGCGATTTTACATATTTTGTTTATTTGTTTGTATGCTTGTCAGCTACGTCCTTAGCAAGTGCGAAGTTACCAAGCGTCGCAGAGCCATTACCTGAAACAGCAGGTGTCACAATATATTCATTTACATCTGGTACTGGAAGGTAACCATTCAAAAGAGCTGTGAATTTTTCACGAACACGACGAAGCATGTGTTCTTGCCCCATAACACCGCCACCAAAGACGATAACTTCAGGACGGTAAAGGACTGTTGCTTGGACAGCCGCTTGAGCAATGTAGTAAGCTTGAACATCCCAAACTTCAGAGTGCTGATCAATCAATTCACCACGAATACCTGTACGGGCTTCAAGCGATGGTCCAGCAGCCAAACCTTCCAAACATCCACGGTGGAATGGACAAGTTCCGTTAAATTCATTGGAAACATCATTTGGGTGAAGCGGTACATATACGTGACCAGCTTCAGTATGACCCATACCACCAATGAATTCACCATTTTGAATAGCTCCAGCTCCGATACCTGTTCCGATAGTGTAGTAAACAAGGCTCTTAACACCTTTACGAACAAGTGTCTCACCATAAGCAGATGAGTTAACATCAGTCGTAAAGTAGAAAGGAATATTAAACTCTTTAGCAATCAAACCAAGAAGGTCGACATTTGACCAATGTGGTTTTGGTGTTGAAGTCACAAAACCATATGTTTCAGAGTTTGGATCAACATCAATTGGTCCAAATGAACCAATTGCAATTCCAGCCAATTGATCTTCATAACGTTTGAAAAATTCAATAGTACGGTCAATTGTTTCGTAAGGTGTAGTTGTTGGGAATTGAGTTTTTTCAACGACTTGGAATTTCTCATCGCCAACAGCACAAACAAATTTTGTACCACCAGCTTCCAAGCTTCCGTAAAGTTTAGCCATAGGTAAAGCTATCTCCTTTTATGATCAATAATAACTATTTATACTATTATAAATAAAAGCTAGGCAAAAGACAATCTAAATGAGACCTTGTTTAAGGAGGTACAGACTACTCTGCTTCATACTTTTCTTTATGAGCCATTTAACTAAAAAAGCCGAATTGGCTTCGACTTTTCTAGCTTATTATTTAACTGCGATGAAGTCTGCACCTTCAGCAACTGAACCAGTCGCTACTGATGAAACATCTTCGAAGTCTGCAGTGTTTGTAACGATAACCATAGTTGTATCGTCAAGACCTGCTTCAGTGATTACTGAGCTATCGAAGGTAGCCAAGACATCACCTTTTTTAATACGTTGATTTGCTTGAACTTTAGCATCAAATCCTTTACCGTCAAGTGAGACAGTGTCGATACCGATGTGGATAAGCACTTCAGCACCTTTATCAGATTTAAGACCGTAAGCGTGACCTGTTGGGAAGGCGATTTGCACTTCACCATCAAATGGTGCGACTACTTGGTTTCCTGAAGGTTTAATAGCGGCACCTTTACCCATAGCTCCTGATGAGAAGACTGGGTCATTAACATTTTCCAAAGCTACAACTTCACCTTTAAGTGGTGCAGCGATTGTTTCGGCTTGCAATGCAACTGGAGCTGATTCTGCAGATGCAATATCTTCAGCAACAACTTCTTTTTGAGCTTCAACTTCTTCCTCTTTGTAACCGAAGATCCAAGTAAGAGCAAAACCAAGAGCAAGTGTTACAAGTACCATGATCACATACTTAAGCACTTGACCGTTAAGGTAAAGAAGAGTACCAGGAACGATTGTTACACCAAATCCTGTACCAGCGAGGTTAAGGATTGAGGCCAACCAACCACCAGCAGCACCAGCGATAAGACCCATGATAAATGGTTTACCGAAACGAAGGTTAACCCCGAAGATAGCTGGTTCAGTGATACCAAGTACCGCTGAAAGAGTTGCAGGGAAAGCAAGTGCTTTCAATTTAGCATCTTTAGTTTTAACACCCACTGCAAGTGTCGCACCAGCTTGGGCAGTCATAGCAGCTGTGATGATAGCGTTAAGTGGGTCTTTACCAGTATTAGCAATGAGGTTAGCTTCAAGCAAGTTAAAGACGTGGTGAACCCCTGTAACGACGATAACTTGGTGAACTCCACCAAGAACAAGACCAGCAAGACCAAATGGCAAGTTAAGAATCCATTCTGTAGCAGCAAGAACATAGCTTTCAACAGTATGGAAGACAGGACCAATGATAAAGAGGGCCAAAGCTGACATTACTGCGAAGACGATAAGTGGACGCAAGAGAAGGTCAAGAACGTCTGGAACCCATTTACGAACCCATTGCTCGAACTTAGCACCAAGCAAACCTACGAAGAAGGCTGGAAGCACTGAGTTTTGGTAACCTACTACTGGAATAAAATCAAAGAAGTAAATTGGTTTAGCAGCACCTGATGCAACATCCCAAGCGTTAGGAAGGGCGTTGTTAACCATCATCAAACCAAGAACCAAACCAAGAAGTGGTGAACCACCAAATACGTTAAAGGCTGACCAACAAATCAAGGCTGGGAAGAAGGCGAAGGCTGTATCTGTCAATACAACTGTGTAAGTATAAAAATCAGTAGCAGCAAAAGCTTTTGATGTTGTACCGAACAAACCAAGAACTGTATCGTTATTGATTGCTCCACGGATACCCATGAAAAGACCAGTCGCTACGATTGCTGGAAGCAATGGAACGAAAACGTCACCAAATGAACGGATAGCACGTTGGAACCAGTTACCTTGTTTAGCAGCTTCTGCTTTTTGTTCGTCTTTAGATGCTGTTGGAAGACCTTGAGCAACGACTTCGTCGTAAATCTTGTTAACAGTACCTGTACCAAAAATCATTTGGTATTGACCTGAGTTAAAGAAAGCACCTTGAACTTTTTCAATGTTCTCAGCCTTTTCTTTATTGATTTTGTTTTCATCTTTGACCATCACACGTAGACGAGTCGCACAGTGAGCAACACTGTTGACGTTTTCACGTCCACCGAGGGCATCGATGACTTCTTTTGCAATTTGTTTGTTATCCATTTGCAAAATTCTCCTTAATAAAATTTGGTATGAAAGCGTTTAGCTTTTCTTTACGATAACTATTTTAGCATCTTTCTGCCATATGTCAACCGTTTAGCATATTTTTTTATTTTTTGTGATAAATCGTTGATTTTTCTAGGTAAAACGTTTACTATATTACTAACAAATAGATTAGGAGATTACTAAATATGAATCTACCAACAGAAGTTCGTTACCGTCCATACGCAGATTGGACAAACGAAGAAAAAACAAAAATTAAAGAAAATGTCGCTAAATCACCTTGGCGTGCAAGCTACCATATTGAACCAGAAACAGGGCTTCTTAATGATCCAAACGGTTTTTCTTACTTTAATGGTAAGTTCCAACTTTTCTACCAAAGTTGGCCATTTGGAGCTGCTCATGGTTTGAAACAATGGGTGCATACTGAAACTGAAGATTTGGTTCACTTTACAGAAACTGGTGTCAAACTCTTGCCAGACCATGAAAATGATAGCCACGGTGCCTACTCAGGTTCTGCTTATCAAATCGGTGATAAACTCTTTATCTTCTATACTGGGAACGTTCGTGATGAAAACTGGGTTCGTGACCCACGTCAAATCGGCGCTTGGATGGATAAAGACAGCAAAATCGAAAAATTCGACAAGGTTCTTATCAAGCAACCTGCTGACGCTACTGAGCACTTCCGTGACCCTCAAATCTTCGATTACAAGGGACAATTCTACGCTATCGTAGGTGCTCAAAACCACGATAAACAAGGTTTTATCAAACTTTACAAAGCTGTTGATAATGATGTCGAAAACTGGGTTGAAGTTGGAGACCTAGACTTTGGTGGCACTGGCTCAGAATACATGATTGAGTGTCCTAACCTTGTCTTTGTAGATACCAAACCTGTTCTTCTTTATAGCCCACAAGGTCTTGATAAAGAAGAACTTGACTATGGCAATATTTACCCTAATACTTATAAGATTTTCCAAGATTTCGACCCTGAGAAACCTGCCCTTGTTGATGGCACACCAATTATTAACTTGGACTACGGGTTCGAAGCTTATGCTACTCAAGGATTTAACACTCCTGATGGTCGTGCCCTTATTGTTAGCTGGATTGGTCTCCCAGACGTGGACTATCCAACTGACAAATACGACTACCAAGGTGCTATGAGCTTGGTTAAAGAATTATCTATCAAAGATGGTAAACTCTACCAATACCCAGTAGAAGCTATTACAAGCTTACGTGCTAGTCAAGAAGATCTCTCTGAAAAAACGGCAACAACTAACACTTACGAGCTTGAACTTAACTTTGAAGCTAACACTCAAACAGAACTTGTCCTCTTCGCAGACCAAGAAGGAAATGGCTTGTCACTTACAGTTGACACTGAAAATGGAAAAGTCATCCTTGATCGTTCTAAAGCTGGCGAACAGTATGCTACTGACTTTGGCACAAGCCGTGAATGTACACTTGATGCCGGTCAAGCTGCAACCGCAAACATCTTTGTAGATAACTCAATCGTTGAAATTTACTTCAACAAAGGTGAGAAAGTCTTCACTAGTCGTGTTTTCCCAAGTGCAGAACAAACTGGTATCAAAGTAACATCAGGAAACGTTTCTGGGCACTACTTCGACTTGAAATACTAAGGTGATTTATGGTCGCAAAGCTTACTGACGTTGCCGAACTGGCTGGTGTGAGCCCAACCACAGTTTCTCGCGTCATAAACAAAAAGGGCTACCTCTCACAGAAGACCATTGACAAAGTTCACGCTGCTATGCAAGAACTCAACTATAAACCAAATAATTTAGCTCGAGGTCTTCAAGGAAAGTCGGCCAAACTCATTGGCTTGATTTTCCCAAATATTTCCAATATATTTTATGCCGAACTTATTGAACGTCTTGAGGATGAACTCTTTAAGCAAGGCTATAAAACCATTATTTGTAATAGTGAGCATGATCCTAACAAGGAGAGAGACTATTTGGAGATGCTTGCCGCCAACCAATGTGACGGCATCATCTCGTCTAGTCACAATCTTGGTATTGAGGATTATGAGAAGGTTGAAGCTCCCATCGTTGCCTTCGACCGTAATCTCGCCCCAAAGATTCCTATTGTTTCGTCTGACAACTTTGAAGGTGGCAAGTTAGCCGCAAGAGCTATGGTCAAGGCTGGCTGTCAACGCATTGTCATGATTACAGGCTATGATAATTCGGATTCTCCAACAGGACTTCGTCAACTAGGTTTTAATTATGAATTGGACAAGAAAGGTATTATTTGTCCTGTTCCAAACGATTTGTCTCTCATGCGACGAGAATTAGAAATCAAATCTATTATCTCTCGTGAAAAACCAGATGGCATCTTTGTTTCGGACGATTTAACAGCTATCTTGGTTATGAAGATAGCTAGACAATTGGGACTTTCTATCCCAGATGACCTAAAAATCATCGGTTATGACGGTACCGCCTTTATCCGTCACTTCTACCCAGAGTTAGCAACTATCCAACAACCTTTGGATGAAATTGCTAAGCTTTGTGTCGAAATTCTTCTCAAGAAAATTAAAGGCAAAACAGTTAATCGTGATTATGTACTTCCAGTGAGTCTGATTGCTGGTGGCAGTATATAAATGAAAGTCGCAAGAAATCTCCGCTTGCGACTTTTTTCTTGTTACATTTGTAGAAAAAAAGAAGTTGAAACAACGCTCAACTTCTTTTACTTATGCTTCATCTATCACAAACTGACTAAGTACACCATTAATGAACTTAGCAGATGTTTCATCAGAATATTTTTTAGCGATTTCAATGATTTCGTTAATAGCTACACGTCCTGGTGTTTCTTCAAATGACGTGATTTCATAAAGTCCCAAACGAAGGAGAGTACGATCTGTCACAATCAAACGTGAGAGGCTCCAACCCTCTTTCAACTTTTCTTCAATTTGACTATCAAGTTGGGCCAACTCTTCACGGACACCCGTTACTAGGCTAAGGAGAAAGGCTGGTACATCAACTTCAATTTCTTCGTCAATTGGCTTGTCATAAGTGTAAGCGAAATGTGCTTGTTCCAGAGCTTCTCCACCAAATTCAAGGGCAAAAAGCGTTTGAAAAGCACGCTCACGAAGGTCACGACGTGAATCTTTAAAGATATTAGTCATTCAAAAAATCCTCGTTAAACAATTCAGCCAAGTCTGGTTTTTGTGACTTTTCAGTAACAATAGATTCAACGTGAACATTGACTTCTGAAATTGCCACTTCTGCCATATCATAGACAGCTGCTTTAACAGCCTTTTGAATTTCAATTGAAACTGCTGGTACGTTAACCCCATACTGAAGTGAGACGTAGATATCAGCATTTACAGTACCATCTTCTTCTGTTCGGAGGTAAACACCACGTCCCAAGCTTGTTTTGCTGAGACTATCCGTAACATTTTTATTTTGAAGGGCATAAACACCTTCCACTTTAGTTGCAGCGATACCTGTAATCACTTCGAGCACGCGAGGGGCAATTACAATTTCACCGATATTTTCTGTAGTCATCGCATGTTTCCTTTCCGTTAGTTTGGAAAATAAAGCCTTCAAACCAGTGGTTTGAAAGACTTAGTTGGGCTCAGGCACGTGATACGTAAGTACCTTCAGCTGTGTTGATAACCAATTTTTGACCAGCTTCGATAAAGTCTGGAACGTTAACCACAAGACCAGTTTCAAGTGTTGCAGGTTTACCTGAACCTGTAACTGTTGCACCTTTGATTGATGGTTGTGTTTCAGTAACAGTCAATTCAACAGTTGTTGGAACTTGAACACCAATAACTTCTGTTCCGTAGAATTGGATTTTTACGTCTGAGTTTTCAAGGATAAATTTCAATTCTTCTTGAACGTTGGCTACTGGGATTTCATATTGGTCATATGTTTCAGTGTTCATGAAGTATGCAGTATCATCCATTTGGTACAAGTATTGTGCTGGTACTGTTTCGATGATTGCTTGTTCAAATTTTTCTTCTGGACGATAGCTAGTATCAAAAGTTGAACCTGAACGAACATCACGCAATTTCATACGCATGATTGTGTTACCTTTACCAGGTTTGTGGTGGCTAGCTTCAAGAACTTTGATCAATTTGCCATCGTTAGTTACGAAAGTCATACCCGCACGGAGTTTACTTGCTTCAATCATTATTAAATACCTCTTTGTAAAAAATTATTATCAGTTTATTTTACCATAAATGATAGCATGGCTCAAATGTTTTATAGATTCAAGCCCAATCCTCAGGCTTTTTTCAAAGAACAAACTAGTCATCCATTCCTAAGTGAACCTCTGGAACATCATGTTGCAAATAAGAAACGCCTTTTTGTTCCATCAATTCAATCGCAAAGGGATGGGGCCTATAATTGGCCTTGTATGTAATCTTAACAATACCAGCTTGCAAGAGGGCTTTGGTGCAGTTGATACAAGGAAAATGAGTCACATAAATCTCTGTATTTTTGGTAGAAATCCCCTCTTTGGCACATTGGATAAGGGCATTCATCTCTGCGTGTACCGTACGAATACAATGACCATCTTCCATATAGTGGCCTACTTCGTTACAGTTATCAGTCTCAGAAACTCCGCCGTTATAACCTGTAGCGATAATACGCTTGTCCTTGACTAAAACAGCTCCAACAAAGGCACGGTCACACGTAGAACGCTTAGAAATCAGCTCTGCATTAGCCATAAAATAATCTTGCCAAGATAAACGGTTTGGCATAAAGTATTCCTCCAAATCTTAGAGAACAATCAATTCCTTAGGCGCAAGGGTAATCAATTCACAACCATTTTCTGTGATAATGATGTCATCTTCGATACGAACACCGTATTTATCAGCCAAATAAACACCTGGCTCGTCCGTCAAAACCATACCAGCTTCGATAGTCTCGTCAGAGTTACCAAAGTAAGGAATCTCGTGAATATCAAGACCGATACCATGTCCAATACCATGTGTAAAGTAGTCACCGTACCCCGCTTCGACAATAACATCACGCGCAACCTTATCATAGTCACGACGTGTCATACCAGCCTTAGCTGCGTCAATCAAGGCCTGGTTAGAACGTAGAACGATATCATAAATTTCACGCTCCTCATCAGTGGTGTCACCAATATGGATAGTACGAGTCATATCGCTAACGTAGTGGTTGTAGTAGCAACCAAAGTCCATCGTTAAGGTTTCACCAGATTGGATAACCTTTTCTGAAGCAACCCCGTGAGGCATAGCTGAACGGTAACCTGAAGCAATGATAGACTCAAAGGAAATCCCTGAAGCTCCGTACTCACGCATACGGAAATCTAGGAAGTTTGCCACTTGTAGCTCTGTTGTTTGACCTGGTTTAATGAAATCAAGCACATCTGTAAAGGCACGGTCTGAGATAGAACAAGCCTTACGGATAGTTGCCAATTCTTTTTCGTCCTTGATCATACGCAACTCTTCCATGAAGTTGCTTTGTGGTGATAAAGTATAGCCTTCAAAAATCGCTTGAAGACCTTGGTAGTAAGCAAATGACACCTGATTATCAAAACCGATTATTTCAAGTTTATCAGCCTCGATAATTTTAACAATATCCTTAAGTGGATCCTTACTTTCGATAATATCAAAGCCATGTACAGATTGTTTGGCAATGAGAGTATAACGTGAATCCGTTAAGAAGAGGCGACGATTCTTAGTAATGAAGACAGTCGCATTTGTCCCCCAGAAATCTGTTAAATAATAGATATTTTTTTGTCCTGTCACCAACAAGGCATCAAGGCCTGATTGGGCAAGTTTGGCATCAAATCGTTCAAGTCTACGTTGCATTATGAATTACTCCTTTGGTATTTTAGGTTAATTATACCAAATTTTCAGATTTTAAAGGATTAAATTGACATTTTAGATTGTTTTTTTGAGGTCATAAAGAAAAAGCCAGATTAAACTCTGACTTTATTAGCATTACACAAAGGCTCGCTTTTCGTAGATAGTTGGCATAAAAAGGAGCAAAACCAAAGTCCAAACAAACAAAACAAAGGCTTCGCGAAGATTAAAGAACTCTTGACCACTAGTAAAGACTGCTCGCATAAAACTAAATGGCACATAAGTCATCAGCTTAGTCATGGTATCCCCTAAACTAGCCAAATAGAGTGTAAAGAAAGTCATTCCTGTTACTCCAAAATAAGCCGTTACAAAGGCCGTTAAGGTATTCTTCACAAACAAGACAAGCAAAGAGGAAATCATATTTGATAAATTCTTTTATTCTCCAACTTAGAAAATAGTCTGTTAGATAAATTTCCCTAAAAGACTTATAAGCAGATTTGTTAGATTCCTAAAAACTTGCTTAATTTGAGACATTAGGCTAGTAACAGACCCTTCAGTATGATTAATTACATCCTTATCACTATCCTTGATAGTATCTTCAGAAGGGGACTCAGGTAAGGGATTTTCCACATTCTCTACTACTTCTGTTCCCTCTGGTGTCTCTGTTTTCTCAGTTTCTTCCTTGAAAACAGCCTGATAAATATCTCGGGCATCTGGAGCACTGCCAAGATAGCCAGAAACCAATTGACCATTTTTGAGACGAATGACACTTGGAGTCCCTGGAATTCCTAGCTTATCAAATAGTATTTTACGAGACTCACGGTCCAACTGATCTGAATCTGTATTGTAATAAAGAAGCTGACCATCAATCAGGGTATTGAAATCCTTCAAAACTGGAGAATTTTGACGACAATAATAGCAGGTTGGCCGGCCAACATAAAGGATATGGTCCCCACCATCTTCAGTCAACATATTTGTGACATCACTATAAGAGACCTGCTTCAGGTTTTCAAGATTCTTTTCATAAGTTTCAACCGAAACCTCTTCGGACCTCACTTCTGTCTCAGCCACTCCTGTCTGTGATGATGGAAGAAGAGGATTTTCCTTTGTCTCACTATTAGATTCAGCCTTCTCAACCACTTGTTCGGAAGCTGTTTCGGAAGAATCTTGCACACTCCCTACTTCACCATTTTCAACAAAATCACTGGCTAGCTCTGTAGCGACCTCCCTAACATCTAGCTCATCTGCTGCACCACTAAGCACTGCTAACTGACAAGTACCTAAAACAAAACTCGCCATCAAAATAAATTGTATTTTCTTCATGTGTTCTCCTTATTTGTTTACTGTGTGACATCTTACTTTTTACCCATTAACAAAAGCAAGGGTACCATGACACTAATTACCATGTTTCTCTCCTTTTTCTATTTAATTAGCGCTTTAACAACTAAGTTCAAGCTATGACTTCATTATAAGAGCTTAACAAGATAAAAAATAGTGACATAGATGTCACCATTCCATAGGATTAAAGACAAAAGAAAAGGCTAAGTATATAAACTCAACCTGAGACTATAGTAATTAGCAGAGAAAATCATTTCTCCTTGTCCTTACTCGCTACTCTAAGCGCAAACAAAGAAAAAGCTAGCGAAAGTGTTGACCAGACGAGACAATGGTCAATAAGAGCAACACCTTCGGTGAAACTTAGTGTAGCATTTATGATCACAATAAATAGCCAGACAATCACGATAACAATGCTTAAGCTTCTAATAAGATTATTCTTCTGTTTATCCATACTCCTCTTTCCCATATCTGGTGCTCATGGTAACTTCTAATCGCCATAAGGAGGTCTTCTTTTCAACCACCATTTGTTCCAACCCAATCGTTCAGGTAAGGTTTGAGGTTTAGATACAAAACCACCCCCTGTAACATTTTCTAAGGTTTCAGCATTGAGCTCTTCACCATATACCTTAGTTCGCATTCTTATTTCTCCTTTCTTTTCAAAAATAAATACAGCAATAACCACTTGGACTATACAAAGATTTAGTCGTCTTGGAGACCTAGTGGATTTGGGTATAAGGTCATTATAAGTTCTCCCTTTTCAAAAAAATAGTGACATAAATGTCACTACCACTGAACACAAAAAGACAGGCCTTTATAAGACCTGTTCCAAAACTTGTTTATTTCTACGGTGTTTCAGAATAAGATAAAAAATAACTTCAAAAAGTAGAAAACTAAAATAGAGCCCTAAAATATAAAGCAAAGTTTCCCATTTATCTGTTGCTGATTGAAAATGGCCGTGATGATCCACTGTACGAATGCTAATTAAAAGACAAATATCTAGAAATAAGGCTAGAAGAATACCATTAAATCCTATAAAAAAACGCTTTTTAACCATAGTCTGGCTCCTGTATCTTTTTTCTTAACCATAGAATAGCAAACTCAACTTAAACCAGCCTAAAGCAAAAAAAGACTCAGAGAGCCCTTTTTCCTTTATGTCAATTTTTCTTTCAAATATTGTCCTGTGTAGCTTTCTGGAACAGCTGCTACTTCCTCTGGAGTTCCTGTAGCTACGATGGTACCTCCACCGACACCGCCTTCAGGACCCAAATCGATGATGTGGTCTGCGGTCTTGATAACATCTAGATTGTGCTCAATCACGAGAACAGTGTTGCCATCATCCGCAAAACGCTGAAGCACCTTCAAAAGACGAGCAATGTCATCTGTATGGAGACCCGTCGTCGGTTCATCCAGAATGTAGAAGGACTTCCCAGTAGAGCGTTTGTGCAACTCACTAGCCAGTTTCATACGTTGAGCCTCACCACCTGATAGGGTTGTTGCTGGTTGTCCCAGAGTCACATACCCGAGCCCCACGTCCTTGATAGTCTGAACCTTACGAGCAATCTTAGGAATAGCCGCAAAGAAGTCAACTGCGTCATCAACTGTCATATCCAAAATTTCAGCAATATTCTTGCCCTTATAGCGAACCTCTAAAGTCTCAGAATTATAGCGTGTGCCATGACAAACCTCACAAGGGACATAAACATCAGGCAAGAAATGCATCTCAATCTTGATAATGCCATCACCAGAGCAAGCTTCACAACGGCCGCCCTTGACATTGAAAGAGAAACGTCCCTTCTTGTAACCGCGAATCTTGGCCTCATTGGTTTGGGCAAACAGATCACGAATATCGTCAAAGACGCCCGTATAAGTCGCTGGATTAGAACGAGGTGTACGCCCAATTGGACTTTGGTCAATATCAATCAAACGCTCGATATACTCGATTCCTGTCACTGATTTGTGTTTACCAGGTTTCTCACTATTTCGATTGAGCTCTTGGGCAATCTTTTTCTTGAGAATTCCGTTAACCAAAGTCGATTTTCCCGAACCAGAAACACCAGTGACTGCAATCAACTTTCCAAGTGGAAACTTGACAGATACATTCTTAAGGTTATTCTCGCTAGCACCTTTAACCTCGATAAAACGACCATTACCTACACGACGTTCCAGAGGAACAGGAATTGATTTGGCACCTGACAGATATTGCCCGGTGATTGAATTCTTGTTCTTAGCAACTTCCTCTGGGGTTCCTGAGGCCATGATTTGACCACCAAAAGCACCAGCACCAGGTCCCACATCAATAAGCCAGTCAGCCTCACGCATAGTATCTTCATCATGCTCCACCACAATCAGGGTATTGCCCAAGTCACGCATCTTTTTAAGACTTGATATCAAGCGATCATTGTCACGCTGATGAAGCCCAATAGAAGGCTCATCCAAAACATATAGGACTCCAGAAAGGTTAGAGCCAATCTGTGTCGCCAAACGGATACGCTGACTCTCACCCCCTGAAAGGGTTCCGGCCATACGAGAGAGGGTCAAATAATTAAGACCTACATTATTTAGGAAAGTCAAGCGATCCTTGATTTCCTTGATAATTGGACGGGCAATCATTCCTTCATTTTCACCTAATTCCAGGCTATCAATTTCCTGAAGATGATCTGAAATAGACAAATCAGAGATTTGACCAATATTTAGGCCATTCTCACCACCAACACGAACCGAGAGAGCTGCTTCGTTAAGACGATAGCCATGACAAGTTGGACATGACAACTCATTCATATAACCTCGCATGACATTGCGAGTGAAATCACTATTGGTCTCGTGGTAGCGACGATTAATATTAGTCACAACCCCTTCAAAAGGAATGTCAATATCACGCACCCCACCAAAATCATTAACATAATGGAAGTGGAATTCGCGGTCCCCAGATCCATAGAGGATCAAATCCTGTTCTTCTTTTTTCAGATTTTCAAATGGTGTATCCATATCCACACCGAACTGCTCCATGGCCTGCTCAAGCATAGCTGGATAATAGTTGGATGATATAGGATTCCAAGGCGCCAAAGCACCTTCACGCAAGGTTTTACTAGCATCAGGGATAACCAAATCCATATCAACTTCCAGTTTATTACCCAAACCGTCACAGGTCGGACAAGAGCCAAACGGTGCATTGAATGAAAAGAGACGCGGCTCCAACTCTGGCACTGTGAAGCCACAAACTGGACAAGAATAATGCTCTGAGTAAAGCAACTCATTATCATCCATAGTATCCACAATCAAGTAGCCATCTGCTAAACGAAGGGCCGCCTCCACCGAATCAAAGAGACGACTACGGATACCCTCCTTATTTACCAAGCGGTCTACAACCACTTCGATATTATGCATCTTAGACTTGGACAACTCTGGCACTTCTGTGACATCGTAAATCTCACCATCTACACGAACACGAACATAACCGTCCTTTTGTACACGCTCAAAAACAGCCTTGTGTTGCCCTTTTCTACGACGAACAATTGGTGCCAAAATCTGCATACGCGTACGCTCAGGAAGAGCTAGAACCTCGTCCACAATCTGTTCCACAGAGGACGACTGAATGGCCCCATGACCATTAGGACAATAAGGGACACCCACACGCGCATAAAGGAGACGAAGATAGTCATTAATCTCCGTCGCTGTTCCGACTGTCGAACGAGGGTTTTTACTTGTTGTTTTCTGGTCAATGGAGATGGCAGGACTCAAACCATCAATCGAGTCCACATCAGGTTTCTCCATATTTCCCAAAAATTGGCGGGCGTAGGCTGAGAGACTTTCAACATAGCGTCGCTGACCCTCTGCATAAATGGTATCAAAGGCCAAGGAAGACTTCCCAGAACCTGACAAACCCGTCACCACCACCAGTTTATCACGCGGAATCTCCACATCAATATTTTTTAAATTGTGAGCTCTTGCTCCATGAATCACTAACTTATCTTGCATATTTTTAAGAGGCCCTAGCCCAAAAGCTACTGCCGCTCCTTTCTACAGACGGATGGAAAATCCATCCCGACTTTCTCTCATAATTATAACAAAATTTCAATTTATCCAGCCCAAAAATGTTTCAAATGTAGTATAATGGTGAAGTGTCTAAAAAAGGCAAGGAACATCATCCCAAGCCTCAATTGACATCACTAAAAAAAGCTAAGAGCAGTGTTTATTTTACTTAAAAGCGATTGTAAAAATCCTTTTGTAATCAAGGCGCTAGCGCTTACCTAATGACAAAGGAGGGGTTCCCATTGAAACAAATGTTCTTATCCACCGGAAAAGAATTCAAAGAAATTGAAACATTCGAGCCTGGTGCTTGGATTCATTTGGTGAACCCTTCCCAAGAAGAAGCCATGAAGGTCGCAGAACGTTTTAACATTGATATTCAAGACCTCCGTGCCCCTCTGGACGTGGAAGAAACATCACGTATCGATGTCGAAGATGACTACACCCTGATTCTGGTCGACGTCCCAACCCAAGAAGAGCGTAATAACAAAAGCTACTACGTCACTATTCCATTGGGTATCATCGTTACCGATGAGGTGGTTGTTACAACCTGTCTCGAGGACATCAGCCTCATGGACAACTTCCTCAACCACCGTGTACGTAACTTCTACACCTTTATGAAGACCCGTTTTGTCTTTCAGATTCTCTATCGCAATGCTCAACTCTTCCTAACCGCCCTACGTTCTATCGACCGTCAGAGCGATAAATTGGAAGCTCAGTTGGAAAATGCGACTAAAAACGAGCACTTGATTGACATGATGGAATTGGAAAAATCCATTGTCTATCTAAAAGCCTCACTTAAGATGAATGAGCGAATTGTCAAAAAGCTAACAGGTAACGCCTCTAGCTTGAAGAAATACATCGAGGACGAGGATCTCTTGGAAGATACACTGGTCGAAACCCAACAGGCCATTGAGATGGCAGGCATCTATGAAAATGTCTTGAATGCCATGGCTGAAACCGCTGCTTCTATCATCGGCAATAACCAGAACACTATCATGAAGACACTCGCTCTCATGACTATGGCTCTGGACATCCCAACCGTTATCTTCTCCGCCTACGGCATGAACTTTAAAAATAATTCTATGCCTCTAAACGATTTAGATAATGCTTTTTGGGTTATCTTTTTCATCGCAGCCTTCGGGTCATCCTGCGTTGTTATCTACTTTATCAGGAAAAAATGGTTCTAACATAGAGCCTCTTCTTTTCCCTAAACTACAAAACTAAAAAATAATACTATTTATCGAAAGGTCATCTCATGGACATCCAAAAACTCACCAAGAAAAACCAAGAATTTATCCACATCGCAACCAACCAACTCATCAAAGATGGTAAATCAGACCAAGAAATCAAAGATATCCTTGGCGATATTATTCCTGAACTTATCGAAAACCAGAAAAAAGGAATCACAGGACGTGGACTCCTTGGTGCGCCAACTGTTTGGGCAGCTAGTTTCTCTCCTGAAAAACACCAACAACCTGAAACTGGTAAACCTAACAAAGAAGTACCAGAAACAGATAAAACACCTTGGAAAATGTGGCTTGATACCTCACTCTTCCTTCTAGCCATCGTTGCAATCATGAACGCAATCTTTGGTTTCTCAGGTACACAAACCAGCTACGGCCTCACAACCCTTCTTTCAGTGTCATTCATTGGCGGTCTTGCAATGTATACTCCTTACCACTACATCTACCGTCACAATAACAAACCAAAAGAAGAACGTCCAAAATGGTGGTTCAGCATGACCATCATCACTCTCTCTTTTATTGCATGGTTTGCCCTCTTTAGTCTTACAGCCCTTCTTCCAAGCTACCTCAACCCTGGTCTTTCACCAATTGTAATCCTTATCATTGGTGTCATCGCTGGTGTTGCCAAATACTTCTTCAAACGTCACTACAACGTTCAAAGTACTTACGCACCTGCATCTTAATCAATCTCATTCCTAAGCACCCAGAAGGGTGCTTTTTTACGTCAGAAATCTTGACACAGTTGGTTGTTCTATACTAAAATGTTAAAGTTAATAGACAAAAGAAAGAAATCCCATAGATGCGTATCAAATTCCCCCTACTAATCATTGCTTGCTGCCTATTACTTATGGCATGCAGCCACAAGAATACTCAGAAAAACTATCAAGCTTACTATAGTTTTAACAATGTGACGACTTCCACTCAGGAAAAACAGCTAGCAAAAGCCTTAAAAAGCAAGGGCATTCCAACAAAAGACTGGAACAATCTAGCCCCTTATATTACTCGTTACAATCAGGAAAATACAAACCTTCAGCCAGTTGTCAAAAAATGGACCAAAAGTAAAATCGGCAAGGACCAAAACCAATTCGTCACCTTCCTTAAGGAAAAAACTTTTGAAGAGAATAAATCACACTTTACTGATGACTTAAACTGTCGACGAACATCTTTCCTCCTTCTTCACGACCTTATTACAAGCTCAGAGGACCTCACCAAATTAGAACTCCCCCTTCAAAACGAATTTATAGATCTTAAGTCACACCACAAAGAGTTAACTGCCAAGGATCAAGCTCTCTACAGTCTCCTTTTTGGTGATAATATCAGCTATCAGTCTACAGACGATCTCCTTAAAGCTTGGAAAAAAGCTGGACTCAAGTTTCCAGAGAAGGTTAAACTCCTATCGGTCTTTCAAAATAGCCCTGGTGATGTCAGCAATTTCCACACGGCTATAGCTTACGAAAAAAACAGCAGTATCTATGTCTTTGAAAAACAGGACCCTACACTTCCTTACAGATGGAGTCGCTTCAATAATTGGGCGGATATCAAAACACACTGGTTATCCAACCGCTTTAAGGTCTTCAAAGACAATGTCGATATCCTCGTTAACGACCAAAAATTTGATGATTTCTTAGAAAACACACTCTATATACCACAAAACAACCAACTAGCTCCTCAAAATAAATGAGAAGACCAGTTGGTTTTTCTTTTCTCCTAAAACATAGAATTAAACTCAGCACACAAGCCTAAAAATGACAAAAGCCTACAAAATCTAGTCAGAAAAAAACACCCTCTGTCGAGGGCATTATTTTTAGTCTTCGTTTACGTAAGGCATAAGTGCCATAACGCGAGCGCGTTTAATCGCTGTTGTTACTTTACGTTGGTTTTTAGCTGAAGTTCCTGTTACACGACGTGGAAGAATTTTACCACGTTCTGAAACGAAACGGCTAAGAAGCTCAGTATCTTTGTAATCAACATATTCGATTTTGTTAGCTGCGATGTAATCAACTTTTTTACGGCGTTTGAATCCGCCACGACGTTGTTGAGCCATGTTTATTTCTCCTTTATATATTTAATTCGTTTTGTCCATTCTTAGAATGGGAGATCGTCATCTGAAATATCCATTGGATTTGAATTACCAAATGGACTCTCGTCACGACCGAAGTTTGGTGTAGATTGTGCAGGTTGTGATCCACCAAATGAACCACCAGTTGAAGCTCCTCCACCGAATGAACTTGAATTATCAAATCCTCCAGCGTTGTAAGAACCACCACTGTGACCTTCACGTGCCGCACGGCTTTCCAACATTTGGAAATTATCAGCGACAACTTCAGTTACGTAAACACGTTGACCTTGTTGATTTTCATAGTTACGAGTCTGAATACGACCTGTAATTCCAATCAATGCGCCTTTCTTAGCCCAGTTAGCCAAATTTTCAGCTTGCTGGCGCCAGATAACACAGTTAATAAAGTCAGTTTCACGTTCACCATTAGCACCCTTGAAGTTACGGTTAACCGCAAGGCTGAATGTTGCAACAGCAACGTTACTTGGTGTATAACGAAGTTCCGCATCACGGGTCATGCGACCAACGAGTACGACATTATTAATCATAATTTACCTTCTTACGCGTCAAGTTTAACGATCATGTGACGAAGAATGTCACCGTTGATTTTTGAAAGACGGTCGAACTCGTTAAGAGCTGCATCGTCGTTTGCTTCAACGTTAACAACGTGGTAAAGTCCTTCACGGAAATCTTGGATTTCGTATGCAAGACGACGTTTTTCCCAATCTTTTGATTCAACAACAGTTGCACCGTTGTCAGTCAAGATAGAATCGAAACGTGCTACCAAAGCGTTTTTAGCTTCTTCTTCAATGTTTGGACGAATGATATAAAGAATTTCGTATTTAGCCATTGATATTTTCCTCCTCTTTTGGTCTAATGACTCATGGTCTTTCGCCACGAGTAAGTGAGGTGCACTCACAAGATATAATTCTACCAAAGTTTGAAGGATAATGCAAGGGAAAAGTGAATAGATAGAAATTTGAATCGCTAAGAAAAAAATTAAGCCTTATGAGTCGTCTTTTCTCCGGCCAAACTTCATGCTAAAATAAGAGAATGCTTTATCATAAAAAGAAATTAGGAGAAAAACTAGGGCTTCCAACCTTTAACCACTACTATAATATTCCTATTACTTCCCTAGAATATGATTTAAAAAACTTAGGTCCGAGTGACGTCTACATTATCACTTTCAAACAGGACAATAACCTCTTTGTTGTTGACATAACACATCAGCTTGGTCATACCAGTCATTTTGATACCGTCTCCCTCTTTGAACTAGACAAGCTCTTATCTGGTATCGCTGCTGTTCCTTTAGCCGCTGTCCAAAGCATACAAATCTTGTCCTTTCCAGACAAGTTACACTCTCTGAACCCTAGTCAACGTCTAAAAAATCTCGTTGCTCTTTACTACAAGGATGCAGAAATCATGCGTTACCTCAAGACGACTAAAAATACCGGTGATCAGGTGACAAGATATCAATTAGAGGCTGAACGACTAGAAAGACAAGGTAAGAGTTTTGACTTCTTCAAGTACGTCAGCCGTGGCAAAATACGAGAAGAAGACGGTCTAGCGGAAGTGTCTAGCAAGGACTACGACTTCATTCCTGATTTTCACCCCTTCTTAACCTCACCAAGAAGCCAGCAGGTTTTAAGCGTACCAGTAACCTACTTTGATGACAAAACGAAACAGACCGCCAAAATAGACATCATGGGGTGGTATATCAAGGACCAGCAACTTAAGATTCGTTGGAAACCCAAGTACATGCGCAAACGTCGATGGCGCTCATCACGTATCTCAGTTGATATCGTGACCGACAACTACTTCTTCCAAGGACAAATCTATAGAGACAGTAGTGCCCCCATATTTCTGAACAACCTAAACTTCGATAGTAAAATCCCTAAGAGTTTCCTACCGCATCTTAAAAATCAATACCAAATCTTTATGACTCTAGTAAAAGAACAAAAAAAGGCTTGCTCTCCTACGGAAGGTTCGGTTGAACAAAAAGGACTAAGAGTCTCTCACTAAAATCCACTAATATTCAACATATCAAAAAGCTCATTCTTACACGCTAGAATGAGCTTTTAAGATTCTTCAATTGTCATTAGAACATCCTTTTGGAATTTTGTAAAAAATATTTTCATAAGGAGGAGTCATTGTGTGTCACCATTTTTATACCTAGCAATCATAGATTACCTCCATCAACTTACAAACAACTTTCAAGCATTGTAAATTTTCTATTACATCGGTATCACTCCCTAAGCTATTTTATGCAATAACTTGAAGTGTCTCCATTTTTATAACGTCCTAAATTCATCATCATAGTAATCACCTCTGATTCATATGATTTGAGACCTATCTCCCCATTGACCACTCAATGAGGTTTACTTGTCGCCGTTCTTATAACGACTTACATCAAACATCAACATAAGCGTCACCTCGGTACTTTGTTACAAGATTTAAGCATTTAACTTTTGTCGATAGATTACTCATTTGGCATTGGTATCACTCCTTAAGCTATTTTACGCAACAGCTTAAGTGTCTCCATTTTTATACCTACTAACATTTCTCATGAGCTTTACCTCACTTTTTGACGTTAATCTTGAGTTTAGCTTTCGATTTCTGGTGGTATCACTCCCTTGTAGCTATTTTATGCAACATTATTAATCGCCGTTTTTATACCTACTCATATTTTTCATGAACTCACCTCGTTCATCTTAAGAATATAGGATTTACGTTTCGTGTGGCATGGGTATCACTCCTTAGGCTATTTTACGCAACAACCTATGTGTCTCCATTTTTATACCTACTAACATTTCTCATGAGCTTTACCTCACTTTTCTTAAGTTAACAGATTTGAGTTTGGTTTTCGACTTCTGGTGGTATCACTCCCTTGTAGCTATTTTATGCGACTGAATTAATCTCCGTTCTTGTAACGCCCTACTGTCATGCGGTCACGCTCCTCAGAGATGATTGGTAAAGTTATTTGTTTTGCCTACTGTTTTGTTTAGAGATTTTAGTCTCCGTTTTTGTACCTTGAAATATTTACTCTCACCATGGCTCTTACCTCCTTGATGAATCCTTATCTTCTTTACACTTTTAGTATAATGTAAACGCTTACTTTTGTCAATCCTTTTGTCGGAAAAACGCATAATTTTTTGAAAAAAGATTTCTTTGTTACAATAGAGGCATGTTAGATTTAAAAGAATACGGCATTGTCATGTGGGATGCTGAGAAAATCGCGTCTTTTCGTCGCACCCTCCTGGACTGGTACGATCGAGAGAAACGAGACCTCCCCTGGCGTAGGACTAGAAACCCATACTATATCTGGGTCAGTGAAATCATGCTACAACAAACCCAGGTTCAGACTGTCATTCCCTATTACGAGCGCTTTTTAGACTGGTTCCCAACAGTTAAGGATTTGGCCGAAGCCCCAGAAGAGAAGCTTCTCAAAGCTTGGGAGGGGCTAGGTTACTATTCACGTGTCCGAAACATGCAAAAGGCTGCGCAACAAATCATGAATGACTTTGATGGCCAGCTTCCAGATACATATGAAAACATTGCCAAACTCAAGGGCATCGGACCCTATACTGCTGGTGCTATTTCTAGCATCGCTTTTGGGCTCCCAGAACCTGCTGTTGATGGTAATGTTATGCGGGTTATGGCTCGTCTCTTTGAGGTTAACTACGATATCGGAGACGCCAAAAATCGTAAGATTTTCCAAGCGATTATGGACATTTTGATTGACCCTGACCGTCCAGGTGACTTTAACCAAGCGCTTATGGACCTTGGGACTGATATCGAATCAGCTAAAAATCCAAGACCCGACGAAAGCCCTATTCGCTTTTTCTGTGCAGCCTATCTCAATGGAACCTATGACAAATACCCCATCAAATTGCCAAAGAAAAAGCCTAAACCTATGCAAATTCAGGCTTTTATTATCAGAAATGCAAAGGGTGAGTTTCTGCTCGAAAAAAATATCGAAGGGCGTCTGCTAGGTGGTTTCTGGTCCTTCCCTATCGTGGAAACAGACTTTATTGGCCAACAACTCAGCCTTTTTGAAAAGGATGATTGTATTCTCGAGACAGTCTCTCAAAAAGCTATTTTTGAGAAAGATTATTCCCTCAAACCAGAGTGGTCTAGCAATAATTTTGCACCCGTAAAGCATACCTTCAGCCATCAAAAATGGACCATCGAAATGGTGGAAGGCAACGTTAAGAACGGTAAACCTACTTCCGATAAGGAGCTACGCTGGGTGGCTAGTCAAGACTTTGACCAGTTCCCAATGGCCACACCACAGAAGAAGATGATTAAAACTTATGAAGACAGTAAAAAAGGATAGCATTGTGTGCTACCCTTTTTCTTATACATCAAGTTTATCGTGCTTACGGCCTCGCAAAGCAAGGTATACTTTTGAAAGAACTACTCCCAAAAAGATATAAAACAATTCCAAATAAGTCACATTTTTTGACATCAAAAATTCAATCATACCCAACACAACGCTCCGTAACTTACTGCTCCTCCAGCTAATCCCAATAAAGCTCCTCCTGGGCCACTAGTGATAAGACCCGTGATACTTGTTCCGAGGGCTGCCTTAGCTGCATTGTTCCAACTACATCCACCACCTACAACCACTGATAATTCCTGATGTGTCAATACTTGTTGTGTCATTTCTGATGTTTTCAATATATTTTCTCCTTATTAATACTAATTTTTCTATTTATGGTAATTGTGAGTTGCAAATCTCTTAGTGTCCTCACTAATCACTAAGAGATATCCTAAAATTAACTGTCTATTCTATCTCCTTTCATTTTAAAGACAACTGTCGCTAGCTCTCAGTTATATCCTTAAGTTATGCTTTTATTATAGGTAAGATGGCCAATAAAAAATAGTGACATAAATGTCACTATGGAGGACAAAAAAGCCGAAACGTTTAAGTTTCGGCTTGAAAATTATTAATCGACTTTATAGAAGAAGTAACTGTCGTCAGTGGTTCCATAAATTGACTGACCACTCCAGATGCGGTCCTTACTTTTATCTGACTGATCATCAGCTTTCTCATTTGGTGATGATGTTACAGAACCGGTCAAGGCTACTCCTTTGGGTAAGAATGCAATCATTCCACCACCAGGACCAACTTCTTTTGGCACAAGTCCTGCTTTAAAAAAGCCATCAGCAATTTTACCATATTCAATTGCTACTTTCTCAGTATCACTCACTAACCCATTTTTATCAAAGGTCATCGTATAGCCTTTGCCATTCTTCCAAGTTCCAGCGATACTTGAGAAATCACCATTCTGAATAGCATTGATGTCCATACCAGTCTCTTTATTTGATTTGCTGTCGCTACTGCTTGCTTCTGTCTCGTCACTACTTGAGTCGTCAAAGTCATACCAATCCTCGACAGACAAATCAAGAGTCTGAGCGTCACCGAGACCAACCTTACTTGCACCGTCTGTTGTCTCAGACATACTGAAATCAACCGATTGAAGTTGGTTAAAGGCGCCATCCTTGATTTCATAGGTCTCAGCCTTGGCCTCAGGTCTCATACGCTGGAATTGTTGGCAGTAAATCGTACCATCTTTATAAAATTTCATGGTACTCAAGTAACCACCCTTGGCAAAGGTTCCAGCACTTTTTGCAAATACAGGCTTATCATCATTATCAAGATAATATAGCGCGTGAACACTGTCAGGGGTACCAATCAAAAGCTCAGCTGAACCATCATCGTTGATGTCTACATAGCTATATTGCACGTTTTCTCCTGCTCTTTTAGCATCAAAAATAGTGCTAGTCGCATAAGCTTCGTCAGACGAAAGATCACCTGGAACAGCTGATGTATCGCCGTTCAGAGCAATAGGGCGATAGAGATCCAAGACTGAAGCATAGAGCTCATCGTAGCTCACTTCCTCCGTTTCAGATGAATCACCACTCACTTGTTCAGACTTAGAAGCGCTGTCGCCTGAGCCTGAAGCACCCGTATTTGTTGCGTTACAAGCTGTCAGCAAGAACAAACTTGATAAGAGCGCAAATCCTGTTAATTTCTTTTTCATAACTATCCTTTCATAAGAAACGACCTAATATAAATATTAAATCATTTAAATCTCTTTGACATTATGTTAACAATTGTATGGTTGATAAGTCAAGTATTTTTTGAAAAATTAATTTATATTCATTTATCAAGAACGCTTATATAATCATAACTTTCACTATAATCCAACAATCCCATCCTCAATCAAATTAGAATTTTAATTAAAATATCTAGATATTAATTAGTGATTCTTTTTTCATTTACAAATATCTGCATCAAAAAAAGCCGGACCTCAGTCCAGCTTTCATCTGTCTATTTCTATTTAGTCATAAAGTAGGTGATGATCACCAATACTGCCACGATAGCTAGGACAACGGCCAGAAATCCTAGCATGTAGCGCAAGAGAAAATAGGTAAATGGAAAATTTTCTTTCATGTTTTACTTTGCCTCATACCATGTGCGGCCATCATTCTCATCTGCAATGAGAGGGACAGCGAGTTCAACTGCAGCTTCCATGGTTTCTTTAACCAAGGCTTTCATCGCTACAAGTTCGTCGTTTGGCACCTCAAGGACGATTTCATCGTGCACCTGTAGGAGCATCTTAGTTTTATAGCCACCTTCTACCAGAGCCTTGTCTAGGTTAATCATAGCAATCTTGAGGATATCAGCGGCACTTCCTTGGATAGGAGAGTTGATAGCTGTACGCTCTGCGAAGTTGCGGACGTTAAAGTTACGAGAATTAATATCTGGCAACTCACGACGGCGGTGGAAGAGAGTTTCTACGTAGCCCTTATCCTTGGCTTCACGAACCACATTATCCATATAAGCCTTGATACCAGGATAACGCTCAAAGTAGGTGTCGATATACTCCTTGGCCTTTTTACGGCTAATGCCAAGGTTGTTAGAAAGGCCGAAGTCAGAAATGCCATAAACGATACCGAAGTTAACAGCCTTGGCGTTACGACGATCGTTAGGTGTGACATCCTCTGGCTTTTCAATGCCAAAAACACGCATGGCTGTAGAGGTATGGATATCTGCTCCCTCTTTAAAAGCAGCAATCAAATGCTCATCTCCCGAAATGTGGGCAAGCACGCGCAACTCAATCTGTGAGTAATCCGAGCTTAAAAGCACTGCGTCCTCAGTCGATGGGACAAAAGCCTTACGGATGAGACGACCTTGCTCCAAGCGAACAGGGATATTTTGCAAGTTTGGATCCACTGATGAGAGGCGACCTGTCTGTGTTAAATCTTGCACATAACGGGTATGGATTTTGCCATCCTTAAGGATATAATCCTGAAGCCCCAAGACATAGGTAGACTGAAGCTTGGTGATTTGGCGGTACTCCAAAATCTTAGCTACGATTGGAGCAATTGGTGCCAAACGTTCAAGGACATCCACAGCCGTTGAGTAACCTGTCTTGGTTTTCTTAGTGTATTCCAAAGGTAGTCCCATCTTTTCGAAGAGGATGACACCCAACTGTTTTGGCGAGTTGATATTAAACTCTTCGCCCGCCATCTCATAGATTTCTTGGGTCAATTTATCGATGACTACTTGATTTTCCACTGCCATCTCGTTAAGGGTTTGTCCCTTAACCTTAATACCAGCGATTTCCATCTTAGCTAGCACATTTGCCAGTGGTAACTCCATATCAAAGAGAAGCTCTGATTGGCCGTGTTCAGCCAATTTTTCAAGCATGACAGGTTTAGCTACCTGAAGGACCTTGACTTTTTTAGCTAGGTGGTTGAGTAAGACCTCTTTTTCAGGAACGGCACGTTTAGCCCCCTTACCATAGACCACTTCATCTGTTTCAAGCGGCAAGTCTGTATAGAGACGGGCAATGGTTGACAATTCATTGTCCTCAACGGTTGAGAGGAGATACTTGGCCAGACGTGCATCAAAATTAGCCGTAGGCAAGTCAATACCTAGATGACTCAAAAGGACCTTACTGCGCTTGAAATCGTAGATATTAACAGCTTTAGAAAGAGCTGCTTGGAAGGCTTCTGATTTGAGGAGGTCAGTATCTGTAGACGCATAAATCTGCTTATCATTACCCCATGCAAAACCGATGATAGGCTCAGTGTGATAATTGTCACCAAGGATTTCAAAATAGAAGAAATCGTCAGGGCTGAAGTGGTCCGCTGTTACTTGGCTAGGCTCTTCATAGGCCACATCAAAATCTTGTGGCACAGCCTCGCCACCAAGGGCATTTTTAAACTGAACAAAGCCCATCTCATCATAAAAGGCTGTCAATTTTTCAAGGTCAGGTCCCGTAAAGGCCGTGTCATCGAGACCAATTTCAATAGGTGACTGGGTATCAATAGTCGCCAGGGTCTTAGAAAGGAAGGCTTGTTCCTTGTCATTGATGAGATTTTCCTTCATTTTGGACTTCTTCATCTCGTCGATGTGGTTATAGATACCTTCAAGGGAACCGTGTTCCAAGAGGAGCTTGAGACCAGTCTTTTCACCAATCTTAGTAACCCCTGGAATATTATCAGATTTATCTCCCATAAGGGCCTTGAGGTCGATGAATTGCGCTGGAGTAATACCCATTTTCTCCATGAGGTAATCAGGTGTGAAGGCCTCAAACTCAGCTACACCTTTCTTCGAAATCTCAACAACTGTGTTTTCGTCAGTCAGCTGAATCAAGTCTTTATCCCCAGAGACAACAGTAATTTGATAGTCCTCACTGGTATTTTCAGCCATCTTAGCCAAGGTACCGATAATGTCATCTGCCTCGTACTGAGCCAGATCATAATAGGCGATACCACGTGCAGCCAACATCTCACGGATATAAGGGAACTGCTCACGGAATTCCTCTGGTGTCTTAGCACGACCAGCCTTATAGTCCGCAAACATCTCTGTACGGAAAGTTGTTTTACCAGCATCAAAGGCTACCAAGACATGAGTCGGTTGGATACGCTCAAGCAAGTTGTCCAACATGAGGTGGAAGCCATAAATGGCATTGGTATGAAGGCCATTATTGTTACGAAAACGGTCAATTTGATTATAGAGTGCGAAAAAAGCACGAAAGGCAACGGATGAACCGTCAATTAGGAGTAATTTTTTCTGATTAGTCATAGGTTTATTATAGCATAGATAGGAGCATTGGTTTTAATTGAAAATCTCTTATTTTAGGGAGACTCTTTTGTAAAAATAGCTAGTCAACATCTGATGACAAAAGTTCACTGATAAAACGACCTCAGGTATTTCCCTCCTCCACGCCCCATAGGCAAATGTGCTATAATAGAAGCTATGAACACAAAGATTTTAGACCAATTAGAATTTAACAAGGTCAAGGACCAGTTCACAGAATACCTGCAGACTGAACAGGCTCAGGCGGAGTTGCGTGACTTGGTGCCTATGACCAATCCAGAAAGAATTCAAAATCAATTTACAGAAATCCAAGAAATGTCTGAGATTTTCGTAGAGCACCATGGCTTTGCCATTGGTAGCCTGAGAGATATTTCTGAGCCCTTACATCGCTTGGAACTGGATGCTGATCTCAATATCCAGGAGCTCATTGCCATCAAGAAGGTGCTACAAGCTTCAGCTGACCTTGGTCGCTTCTACGCTGACCTTGAAAATGTTGAGCTCGTCGCTCTTAAACGTCTTTTCGAAAAGATTGAAGCCTTCCCAAGTCTACAAGGCAGTCTTCAGAGCATCAATGACGGTGGTTTTATTGAGCATTTTGCTAGCCCAGAGTTGCAAAACATCCGTCGTCAACTCAAATCTTGTGATGATGCCATTCGCCAGACCTTGCAAGACATTCTCAAGAAATCTGGTCACATGTTGGCTGAAAGTTTGATTGCTAGTCGTAACGGCCGTTCGGTGCTTCCTGTCAAAAATACCTACCGTAACCGTATTGCTGGAGTTGTGCATGACATCTCAAGCTCTGGAAACACAGTATATATCGAGCCACGTGCCGTTATCCAGCTTAACGAAGAAATTACACAATTACGTGCAGACGAACGCCACGAGATGGCTCGTATCCTGCATGAACTGTCTGATCAACTCCGTCCACAGGCTGCTGCAATTGCCAACAACGCTTGGATTTTGGGCCACATGGACTTCATTCGAGGAAAATATCTCTATCTCCATGATAAAAAAGCGGTTATTCCAAAGATTAGTGACAACCAAACACTACAACTACTTAACGTTCGTCACCCTCTTTTGGCCAATCCTGTAGCCAACGATTTGCACTTTGATGAGGACCTCACGGCCATTGTCATCACAGGTCCCAATACTGGTGGTAAAACGGTCATGCTTAAAACGCTAGGACTAGCACAACTAATGGCTCAATCTGGTCTTCCAATTTTGGCTGATAAGGGCAGCCGTGTCGCCATTTTCCAAGAGATTTTTGCGGACATCGGAGACGAACAGTCTATCGAACAAAGTTTGTCAACTTTCTCTAGTCACATGACCCACATTGTTGAGATTCTGAATGCTGCCGACAGTAACAGCCTGGTCTTGGTCGATGAGCTTGGGGCTGGTACCGACCCTCAGGAAGGAGCTAGTCTAGCCATGGCAATCTTAGAGCACCTCCGTTTAAGTCAGATTAAGACCATGGCTACCACTCACTATCCTGAGCTTAAGGCCTATGGGATTGAGACGCAACATGTGGAAAATGCCAGCATGGAGTTTGACACAGCGACTTTAAGCCCTACCTATCGTTTTATGCAAGGGGTTCCTGGTCGTTCTAATGCCTTTGAAATTGCTCGACGCCTCGGTTTGAATGAGATTATTGTCAAGGAAGCAGAAAACCTCACGGATACTGATAGTGATGTCAACCGTATCATCGAGCAACTTGAAGCCCAAACTGTGGAAACACAAAAACGTCTGGAACACATCAAGGACGTGGAGCAAGAGAACCTTAAATTCAACCGTGCGGTCAAAAAACTCTATAACGAATTCTCCCATGAATACGACAAGGAACTCGAAAAGGCTCAAAAAGAAATTCAAGAGATGGTTGATACCGCTTTGGCTGAGAGCGATAGTATCCTCAAAAATCTCCACGATAAGAGTCAACTCAAACCTCATGAAGTTATCGACGCCAAAGGAAAACTCAAGAAACTTGCCCCACAAGTGGACCTCTCTAAGAATAAGGTCCTTCGTAAGGCTAAGAAAGAAAAGGCTGCGCGTGCCCCTCGTGTTGGAGATGATATCATCGTTACCGCCTATGGGCAACGGGGTACCCTTACCAGTCAAACCAAAAATGGTAACTGGGAAGCTCAGGTCGGTCTCATCAAGATGACCCTCAAGGCAGACGAATTCACTCTGGTTCGTGCCCAAGCTGAAGCCCAACAACCTAAGAAGAAACAGATTAACGTGGTTAAAAAAGCCAAGAAGACATCTGGCGGTCCTCGTGCCCGTCTAGACCTTCGTGGGAAACGTTACGAAGAAGCCATGCAAGAGCTTGATGCCTTTATTGACCAAGCCCTACTTAATAACATGAGTCAGGTGGACATCATCCACGGTATTGGTACAGGTGTCATCCGTGATGCTGTTACCAAATATCTCCGCCGTCATCGCCATGTTAAAAGTTTTGAATATGCCCCACAAAGTGCCGGTGGTTCCGGATGTACCATTGCAACCTTAGGGTAAAAATAGATAAGAAAGACTGAGACCTTGTGTTCAGTCTTTTTTCATATGTTACCAAAACAAAGAACAAAAAAGCCTCCCTTAATCAAGGAAGACTTCTATTTTCTATATCACACTTGTCCACAAGTGCTGGATAATCTGACTAACTGGAAAATTCCAATTAATCAAAAGGCGCAAAACCCAGCTAGATGACAAGACCGTTTGAATGTTATTCATGGGAACAGTCGCAAGAATATTCCCCAACATAGTCAAAGGCACAAGACTCACTAAGGAGGCCAAGACACCACCTACCACTTGGTAACGTCTCTGATCAAGTCGCTCAATTCTCACAAAATGGAAGAAAATCCCAAGAAAGCGCAAACCATAATAAGCCACACAGTAAATGGCAAAATAAGCCACACCTGCATAATAGACACGGTCAAGCGAAAAGATGTTCTGATCTTTAAAGAAAGCTATACTAGCATCTTTGGTTGGATTGGTATAAGGTACCCAAAGATTGATAGCCTCTCCTAGCGACCGGTAAAAGTAGGCCGCCACACACATGGCAATAATGACTGAAACCACGTAATAAGCTTGCATAAAAAGGCCTCGACGGTAGCCAATGTAGAAATTCCAAGCCACGATAGCTAAGACAAGGAATCCAATCATGCGTCATCCTCATCGTCATTTGTAGCTGTCGCCTTGACCTTAAGTTGTTCAAGTTGCTTAGCTCTCAACGTTTCCAACTCTTTTTCCATATCTTCAACTTGGATTTCACGTTCCAACTGAGTCGACAAAGAATTGATAGCCATTAGGATAGCAATCGTTTCATTGTCAGCATTTTTCATCTGCTCTTTGATAATTTTATATTTCTCGTGGGCAACACGCTCAACCTCTTCCATGAATAGGTTATCCTTATCAGTTGTTAGCGTGAGGTTCTTCTCTCCAAAATGAAATTTGTAACGGTTCTTATTTGCCATTTGCTTGTTAACTGCCAATCAATGGTGGTCACGGATTCGCCACCGCAGCTTCTCCTTATTTTATTGCTTTTATATCGCCATGTTTTAGCAAGATTCAGACACTTACTCTGAGGCGTGTTCGACACTTAAATGCCAACCTATTTCTTCTAATTGTGGAAAAAAGAGCAAGGTTAGGCATTCTCTTTCTAATCATTATATCCTAAATTTTAACTTTCGTAAATTTTAGACTTTGCACTTCTCTAGAAAAATAATTTTCAGGGATTCCGAGTCTGTAAAATATCTACCAATTCTCCTTTTTTGTGCTAAAATAGATTTCATGGGCACAATCGTATTAAAAATGACAGCAGAACAGATTTCGACACTCCAGAAGGACCTTTCAAGCTATGCGACTGCGACTAAAAATCCTTATGCAAGTTTTTCAGCCAAGGTCGATGGAATAAGTGTCATCGCCTATACTTCAGGAAAGGTAACTTTCCAAGGTGCTAAGCCAGAAATCCTAGCTAGCCGTTTTGGATACCAAGCTGAACCTGAGCATTCACCTGATGGGCAAAACCTAGCCCTAATTGGATCAGACGAAGTCGGAAATGGCTCCTATTTTGGTGGTCTAGCTGTTGTAGCTAGTCTAGTTACCCCAGCTGACCATGCCTTTTTGAAATCTCTAGGAGTTGATGATTCTAAAAATCTTAACGATATCAAGATTCGTCAGATCGCACCTATTTTGAAGGAGAAAATTCCTCACAAGGCACTCCTTCTTTCGCCTAGAAAATACAATGAAGTGGTTGGAGACGGTAAGAGTCATAATGCTGTGTCCGTTAAAGTAGCCCTCCATAATCAGGCTATCTTCCTATTGTTACAATCAGGTGCTAAACCAGATAAGATTGTCATTGATGCCTTCACCAGTGAGAAAAATTATCAAAAATACCTCAAGAATGAACGCAATCGCTTTGACTTTCCTATTACTTTAGAAGAAAAGGCTGAGGGGAAATACTTAGCTGTCGCGGTGAGCTCTATCATCGCTCGCAATCTCTTCCTGGAAAATTTGGACAAACTCAGCCAAGAGGTTGGCTACACCCTTCCTTCAGGTGCTGGTGCTAAGTCTGACCAGATCGCAGCCAAGCTTCTTCAAGCCTACGGAGATCAGGCTCTCCAAGCTACTGCTAAATATCATTTCGCCAATACTAAAAAAGCCTACCAACGCTTAAAATAACCCTGAAAGGCCTTAACTATGAAAAACAAATGGACCCAATACTTTCTCATTTTCCTTCGTGAATGGGGACTCTTTATCCTCTTTATCACATTCTTCCTCTTGACTCGCCTCTTCCTCTGGCTTCCTGTTCAGGTTGACGGCCACTCAATGGATCCAACTCTCGCCAATAACCAGCGTGTTATTGTTTTGAAACACACGTCCATTGAACGCTTTGATATTGTCGTTGCCAAGGAGGTTGAAAATGGTAAGACGAAACAAATCGTAAAACGTGTCATTGGGATGCCAGGTGATACCATTACCTATCAAAACGATAAACTTACTGTCAACGGTAAAGAAGTCAAGGAAGAATACCTCAAAGAATTCCAGGCTGCCTTTGCCAAAGATAAGCTACAAAAAGAGTATGCATACCGCGATTACTTCCAACAACTGGCTAAAGAATCTAAGGCCTTCACTGTCAACGCGGACAAAAACACTACTTTCTCTGTCACTGTTCCTGAAGGCAAATATTTCCTACTTGGAGATAACCGTATCGTTTCAAAAGATAGCCGCGAAGTTGGTTACTTTGACAAGAGTGCTCTTGTAGGGGAAGTCAAATTCCGCTTCTGGCCACTTAATAAAATTGGTACCGTTGAAGACAACTAAAACTACTAAATAAGATAAGGTTGGGGAAACCCAGCCTTATTATGTATCTAGGAAAAACACATGCAAGAATTTTATTTTTCAGGAACTATCGAACGCGTCATTTTCGAAAATGCTAGCAATTTTTTTCGTATCTTACTCTTAGAGATTGACGAAACAGACAGTGATTTTGAAGACTACGAAATCATTGTCACAGGAACTATGGGGGATGTCATGGAGGGTGAAGACTATACCTTCTGGGGCCAACTAACCAATCACCCTAAATATGGGGAACAGCTACAAATGACCCGCTACGAGCGTTCAAAACCTTCTGCCAGCGGTCTTATCAAATATTTTGCCAGCGATAATTTCAAAGGAATCGGTAAGAAAACGGCCGAGCGTATTGTCGAAATTTACGGAGAAGACCCTATTGACAAGATTCTCGAGGATCCTAGCGAGTTAGAGCAGATCCCCAACCTCTCCAAGGTCAATCGAGAAGCCTTTGTTGCTAAGTTAAAAATCAATTATGGAGCCGAGCAAATCCTGTCCAAACTTTCTAGCTATGGACTCACACCAAAGGCCGCCTCACAAATTTTCAACCAATATAAGGAAGAGTCACTAAATCTTATTGAGGAACACCCTTATCTATTAGTAGAGGAGATTCAAGGAATCGGTTTTAAAATGGCTGACCAACTAGCTGAACGTCTTGGAATTGCTAGTGATGCTCCTGAGCGTTTACGAGCTGCCTTGATTCATTGTCTACTAGAAGCCAGTATGGAAGAAGGCGATACCTACATAGAAGCCAAAGCCTTGCTTGAACGGACCATCATTCTTTTGGAAGGTGCTCGTCAGATTGAACTTGACCCCGCCTTAGTCGCGAAGGAATTAACCAATCTCATCCAAGAGGATAAAGTGCAAAATATAGAGACTAAAATCTTTGATAATACCCTATATTTTGCGGAACAGGGCATCTATACCCACCTAACTCGTATCATGAAAGACCAACCTGACATCAGTGCAGAGGACAAAATCCAAGCAAGTCTTGAAGAGGTGGAAGAGGAGCTTGGTATTACTTATGATAAGGTTCAAAAAGATGCCATTATCAAAGCCCTACAAAGCAAGGTCTTCATCCTGACAGGTGGTCCCGGGACAGGTAAAACCACCGTTATTAACGGAATCATTAAAACTTATGCCGACCTTCATGGTCTAGATCTCAAAAAGTCTGATTTGCCTATTATTTTAGCGGCACCAACAGGACGGGCTGCTCGTCGAATGAACGAACTCACCCAACTCCCTAGTGCCACTATCCATAGACATTTGGGACTCAATAGCGAGGACGATTTCAAGACCTTAGAGGACTATCTCGATTGCGACTTGATTATCATCGATGAGTTTTCTATGGTTGATACTTGGTTGGCCAATCAACTCTTTGAAAGTATCTCTGATTCAACCCAAGTCGTCATTGTGGGTGACCAAGACCAACTGCCTTCCGTAGGCCCTGGCCAGGTCTTGGCTGACCTTTTGCAGATTGATGACTTGCCTAAGGTTTCTCTGACCAAAATTTTCAGACAATCTGAGGACTCCACCATCGTTACCCTAGCTAGTCAGATGCGTCAAGGCCAACTACCCGCTGATTTCACAGAGAAAAAGGCTGACCGCTCTTACTTTGAGGCCAATGTCAACCATATTCCACAGATGGTCCCTAAAATTGTCTCTGCCGCTATAAAGAGCGGGATTGCTGCTCAGGATGTGCAGATTCTAGCTCCCATGTATCGAGGACAGGCTGGTATTAACAATCTCAATACTATTATGCAGGACCTACTTAATCCTCAAGAAAAGGCCAATCAATTTGCCTTTAATGACATTTTCTTCCGTAAGAACGACAAGATTCTCCATCTGGTCAACGATACTGAACTCAATGTCTTCAATGGCGACATCGGCATCATTACTGATCTCATCCCTGGTAAATATACTGAAAGCAAGCAGGACGAAATTTACATGTCCTTTGATGGCAATGAGGTTATCTATCCTCGTAACGAATGGAATAAGATTACTCTGGCCTATGCCATGTCAATCCACAAATCCCAAGGGAGTGAGTTTCCAGTCGTTATCCTTCCCATCACACGCCAAAGTGGACGTATGCTACAACGTAACCTCATCTACACCGCCATCACACGCGCCAAGAGTAAGCTAGTCATGTTAGGGGAAATCGCAGCCTTTGATTATGCCGTTCGCAACGAAGGAGCTAAACGAAATACTTATCTCATCCAACGTTTTGAACAAACTTATACACAAGTTGTTGATAAGTCTGTCGAAAAGATTGTTAAAAACGAGACAACAGAGGCACCCAATCAAACAAAAACGAAAAACAACTACCCCTCAGAAACCTTTGAAAACAAAGACTTTTCGGGAAATATCAATCCATCCCCAGATCTTGTTAACACTTATTCACAACCTGTGGATAAGTCTGTTAACAAACCTGTGCAAACAGAAGAAAACTATCGTTTAACTGAAGAAAATTGGACAACTATAGATCCAATGATTGGTCTCAGTGAAGACGACATTGCTGCCTTTTTTAACAATAACTAAAAAAGACTTGGAAAGCGACTCACTAAGAGCAACTCCAAGTCTTTTCATTTGCTAAAATACGAAACGAATCAGGGCCATAGATATTATACCAACGATTACTGCATAGAGCAGATTTTTGCTCTTAAAGGCTACAATTACCGTTGGCACAGTAGCCAGGATTTCCATCCACTTAAACTGTGGCAAGTGACCAATCTTCTCAGTCGTGAGACTAGAGAGAATCAGAGCAAAGAGGATAGAAACTGGTAAATAGTGCAAAAATCGAACAACGATATCTGGAAGCCCCTTGTATTTCACTAAAACAAAGGGAAGCACACGAGGAACCCAGCTGACCACAAACCCAAGTAGAATAGCAATGAGAATAAACTTATTGACGGCCATCACACATCACCCCCACACTACATCCAACCAAAGTAGCCACTAAAACAGCCAAAGATTCCGACAAGATGACACTAAAGCTCAGATAAGCCACAGCAATAGATAGTAAAATCAAGAGTAGCTTACGCACTCCTTCCCCTAACAAGACATCAATCTGACTACTTAACAAACCAATAAACATGGCAATCAAAGCAAAATCCAAACCAAATAGCTCAGGATTAGGAATCATGGAACCAATCAAACAACCAACAACTGATGATACAATCCAAACCAGATAGCTAAAAATATTGTTACCATGCATCCAGTTAGCAGGAATATCTTTATAATGCACATATTCTCCCAACAAGACACCATAACTTTCATCCGTAATCAGACTACCAATTCCCAGCTGATTCCAAAGGCTTGTTTTTGTAAAAATCGTCGTTGCATGTAAACTCATCAACATGTTACGCAAATTAACCAAGAAAACAGTCAAGGTTAACTCACCTAGACCAGCTCCTGCAACTACTAAGGCACACATGGCAAACTGGGCCGAGCCACCATAGACCAAGGCACACATGAGGCCAACCTCAAGGGCTGATAGACCCGAAGCTGCTGCTACAACACCAAAGGCTAGACCAATAGCTACATAGCCTAAAGCTGTCGGTACCGCGGCTTTTACACCTAAACGAAAGTCAGACACACTCAATTCCTTTCTAAAGGAACCTCTTACCAAACTAGTAAGAGGTTCTTCTTATTCTTCAAATCCTGCAAAGGCTAGACTTGGTTTTGCATTCAAGTCCAACTCAGCAAAATGTTTTTGATCACATTCAATAGCGGCTGCTAGAGCAATCATGCCAGCATTGTCACCACAAAGACGTAAAGGCGGAATAACCACATCTACATCTGTGATTTCTTCAGCCAAACGTTCACGTAAGCCTTGATTAGCTGCCACACCACCTGCAACAACAAGTGTCTTGACAGGATAACGCTCCAAGGCTTTCTTAGTCTTAGCTAGAAGGATATCCAACACAGCAGCTTGGAAAGAAGCACAAAGGTCTTCTTTAATTAGGACGTCACCCTTTTGCTCTGCATTATGGTGCAAATTGATGAAGGCTGACTTCAAGCCTGAAAATGAAAACTCCAAGTGGTCTTCCTTAATCATAGCGCGTGGAAAATCATAAACATCTTTCCCTTTATGAGCCAATTCATCAATTTCACGCCCGGCTGGGTAGGTCAACCCCATCACACGCCCGACCTTGTCATAGGCCTCACCAACTGCATCATCACGTGTCTCACCAACAATCTTGTAATTTCCCGGTTCTGACACATAAACCAACTCTGTGTGCCCTCCAGACACCAAAAGCGCTAAGAGGGGATATTCCAATTCTTGAACCTCACGCGCCGCCATAAGATGTCCAGCCATATGGTTAACTGGAATCAAAGGCAATCCGTGTGCCCAAGCGAAGGCCTTAGCTGCTGCCATCCCGACCAAGAGCGCCCCGACCAAACCAGGACCATAGGTTACTGCTACAGCATCTAGTTGTTCAGCAGTAATTCCCGCCTCAGAAAGGGCATCTTTAATGCAAAGAGTTACCACTTCCACATGGTGACGGCTAGCCACCTCAGGAACAACACCACCAAAACGTTTATGGCTTTCCACCTGACTGGCAATAATATTACTTAAAAGTTCCTTCTCATTTTTCAAAACGGCAACTGAAGTCTCATCACATGAGCTCTCCACTGCCAAAATATATCTATCTGCCATTAGACTTCCTCTCGCCTCATGATAACTGCATCTTCTTGAGGCTCATGATAATAATTTTTCCGAATTCCTAGACTTTCAAAACCAAATTTTCTATAAAGTGCCTGAGCGACTTGATTTGAAGACCTCACTTCTAGAAATATAGGCTCACTACGCTCTTCCAAATGATTCATCAGCTGACTAGCATAACCACGCCCCTGATAAGCTTTTAAAACGGCGATATTGGTCACCTCAAGCTCACCCACCAAATTTTGAAGGGCTAAAAAACCAACAACTTCTTCCTGGTCATAAACATAGAAATACTCAGTAGTATCCAAAGCCAAGTCCGCTACCACTTGTTCTATCGTCCACGGAGATTTGTCATAAACATCCGACAAAATCCGATAAATCAGTTGAGCTTGCTCTTGGCTACTCAATCTAGACGCGCTTGATGTAGTTGTCACGTTTAGTCTCCTCATGCGTCTTAAGCCAATTCTCTTCCGCCTCAACCCGCTTCAAGTAATGTGGAACAAAGGCATCCACATCAACAGAAGGCAAGGACAAGCCTAAACGACCAATTAACTGAGCTGATGGGAGGCTAGACAAGATCGTTGCCTCTGGAAGATTTTCCTTAATCTGATCCGCAAAATTAGCCACTTCACCGACAAATGTCACCTTTTCATAAACTTTAGCTTGCTCAAGAACATCTGTAAAGGCAGCATGACAATCAGGGACGATAGCCTGACCATTTTCATAAAAACCAACGTAAACATTATTACGACGGGCATCCATGATAGGAATCACAACACCGACAACCGAAAGGTTTGTCAGCGCCTGTAGACTTGAAACCCCCACTAAATCAATGTCAAGCGCATAGGCTAACGTCTTAGCTGTTGCGACAGCCACACGAAGCCCGGTGTAGGATCCAGGCCCCTGTGCAACCACAATACGTTCTAAATCAGACGGTTGCCAGCCTGCCTGAGCAACTAAAAAATCAATGGTTGGCATTAGACTAATACTGTGGTTCTTTTTTACTGTGACAGTTGACTCTGCCACTAGTTTCTCATCTTCTAACAAGGCTACTGATAAAGCTGTGCTAGAAGTATCAAATGCTAATATTTTCATCTTTTTTCCTTGTTTCCTTTTATGCTTTTCTATTATAACACAAGTCACTGTTTCCCAGAAACGAACATTTTCCAACTTTTTCCGCCATTTTCTTTATCTAGCCCTTATCTTATGGTACAATAATAGTAATTGTTAAACGAATCAAGGCTACTAGCTATTACTCATAAAGTGAATATCATAACGTCAAGTAAATCATAGAAAGATTAACTTGACCGGTTTTTTTATAGAATGGCAGAGCCTTTTGGAAAGAAAGGAAAACCATGATTTATAAAGTCTTTTACCAAGAAACTAAAGAGCGTAATCCACGCCGTGAACAGACAAAATCACTCTACCTAGATATCGATGCAGAAACTGAACTTGAGGGACGTATCCAAGCTCGTCAAATCATCGAAAAAAACACTGCCTATAACATCGAATTCATCGAGCTCCTCTCAGAAAAAGCCCTTGAATACGAAAAAGAAACAGGCGTTTTTGAAGTAACGGAGTTCTAAGACCATGGCATCAAAAATCAATCTAAAACCTGAAGAAGTTGGGGTTTATGCGATTGGTGGTTTGGGGGAAATCGGTAAAAATACCTATGGTATTGAATACCAAGATGAGATTATCATCGTCGATGCGGGTATTAAATTCCCCGAGGATGATCTTCTCGGAATCGACTATGTTATCCCGGACTATTCTTACATCGTTGAAAACGTTGATCGTGTAAAGGCACTTGTCATTACCCACGGTCACGAAGACCATATTGGTGGGATCCCCTTCCTTCTTAAACAGGCAAATATCCCAATTTATGCAGGACCACTTGCTCTTGCTCTTATCAAAGGAAAATTGGAAGAACACGGACTACTTCGTGACGCACAACTCTATGAAATTAATGCTAATACAGAGCTTACTTTCAAAAATATGAGCGTGACCTTCTTCCGCACTACTCACTCAATTCCAGAACCTCTCGGTATTGTCATCCATACACCTCAAGGTAAAATTGTGTGTACCGGTGACTTTAAGTTTGACTTCACCCCAGTAGGTGAGCCAGCAGACCTTCACCGTATGGCTGCACTTGGTGAAGAAGGCGTTCTTTGCCTCCTCTCAGACTCAACCAATGCTGAAGTACCAACTTTCACAAATTCCGAGAAGGTCGTTGGTCAATCCATCATGAAAATTATTGAAGGCATCCACGGACGTATTATCTTCGCCTCATTTGCCTCAAACATTTTCCGTCTGCAACAAGCTGCCGAAGCCGCTGTAAAAACTGGACGTAAGATTGTTGTCTTCGGACGTTCTATGGAAAAAGCCATCGTCAATGGGGTTGAACTAGGCTACATCAAAGTTCCAAAAGGAACTATCATTGACCCTAGTGAGATGAAAAACTACCATGCCAGTGAGATTCTTATCATGTGTACCGGTTCTCAAGGAGAGCCTATGGCAGCCCTTGCACGTATCGCTAACGGGATGCACCGCCAAGTGACACTGCAACCTGGTGACACTGTTATCTTCTCATCTAGCCCTATCCCAGGAAATACAACTAGTGTTAACCGCTTGATTAATACTATTCAAGAAGCTGGCGTCGATGTTATCCACGGTAAAATCAACAATATCCATACCTCTGGACACGGTGGTCAACAAGAGCAAAAACTCATGCTTCGTTTGATCAAACCAAAATTCTTTATGCCTGTTCACGGTGAATACCGCATGCAGAAAGTCCACGCAGGCCTTGCTGTTGATTGTGGTGTTCCAAAAGATAATATCTTTATCATGGAAAATGGTGATGTCTTAGCCCTAACAAAAGACTCTGCGCGTCGTGCAGGTCACTTCAATGCTCAAGATATCTATGTTGATGGTAATGGTATTGGGGATATCGGAGCTGCCGTTCTTCGTGACCGTCGTGATCTTTCTGAAGATGGTGTCGTACTTGCCGTAGCAACTGTCGACTTCAAGTCTAAGATGATTCTAGCCGGTCCAGACATCCTCAGTCGTGGCTTCATCTACATGCGTGAATCTGGCGATCTTATCCGCGAAAGCCAACGCATTCTATTCAATGCTATTCGTATCGCTCTTAAGAATAAGGATGCTAGCATCCAATCCGTTAACGGAGCTATCGTCAATGCTTTACGTCCATTCTTGTATGAAAAAACAGAACGTGAACCAATCATTATTCCAATGATTCTCACACCTGATAAATAAAAAAATGGTGGCTGGATGGCTACCATTTTTTAGTTTAAATACAGTCTGGAGCACAACCCTTCCAGCAAGTAAAAAAAGCGCTTATAACGCTTTTTTCATTTTATGCACCTGGATAAATGTAAGATACTGAACCTGGTGTAGTTGAGTTTTGTGGGTCAAACCAACCACGATAGTTATTGATTTGTTGCTGGTTGTTATAGTTTGACTCCAAGATTTGAATTTGACCATCTTGACCAACTTCTGTTACATAACCAACGTGACCATAACCACCATCAGTCCAACATACAATTGATCCTGTCACAGGTGTTGAACCTACAGCATAACCTTGGCTAGCAGCGCTTCCTGCCCAATCGCCACCATTACCCCACCAGTTACTTGCCCATGGAGCGACTTCCTTAACACCCCATGTACATTGCCCAACTGGATAACGATTCCAAGTAGCATCTGAATCAGTAGCTGCTACCTCTGAAGAAGAAGCTTCTGTTGTTTCCTCAACTGCTGTCGTAGCACCTGAAACTTCCAAGCTTCCACCAGGAACAATTGTTGACCAAATAGTCATGCCATTTTCAGCTGCCAATTGATAAGGATCTACCCCATACTGACTAGCAATCCCGAAGAATGAATCTCCATTTTGAACTGTATAAGTATCAGCATTAACTGTTTGTGCGACTGTAAGACCGAGCAATAATGCACTTGAGGCTACTGCCAAAGCAGCTTTTTTTGTAGTTTTCATATTTCCCCCTGAATAAGATTAATATAAAATTAGTTTAACACTCGCATATTTTAATGCGATTAAGGGAGAATAAAGAAATATGACAAAAGAAAACAGCTCAGTTAAAACTACGTAATTTGTCCAAGAACTTAATGAATTTAAAAGAAAAAGAAAATCAGGTTATACCTGATTTTCAAATTTAATTTCTTAATAAATGTCCAAGTAGTTATCAATTTCCCATTGTGAAACAAAGGTAGCATAGCTTGCCCATTCCATACGTTTCGCATCAAGGAAGTTTGTATAGATATGATTACCCAAAGCTTGACGAACCACTTCATCTGTTTCCAATGCTTTAAGAGCGTTACGAAGTGTTGATGGCAAATCAATAATACCAGCTTCTTTACGTTCTTCAGGAGACATTGAGTAGATATTTGTTTCAACTGGATCTGGAGCATCAATCTTGTTGATAATACCATCAAGACCTGCTTCCAAAAGTACAGCAAGTGCCAAGTATGGGTTTGCCATTGGGTCTACTGAACGCAATTCCAAACGTGTACCCATACCACGAGACGCAGGAACGCGGATTAATGGTGAACGGTTGCTACCTGCCCATGCAATATATACAGGAGCTTCGTATCCAGGAACCAAACGTTTGTAAGAGTTAACTGTTGGGTTAATAATTGCAGTATAGTTGTATGCATGTTTCATCAAACCACCAAGGAAGTAGTAAGCGTCTTGAGACAATTGCATACCACGTGGATCCTCTGGATCAAAGAATGCATTTCCTTCTTCAGTGAAGAGAGACATGTTACAGTGCATACCGCTACCAGCAATACCATATTTAGGTTTCGCCATAAATGTCGCATAAAGACCATGTTTACGAGCGATTGTCTTAACAACCAATTTGAAAATTTGGATATTATCACAAGCCTTCAAAACATCTGTATACTTGAAGTCGATTTCATGTTGACCAACCGCCACTTCATGGTGAGATGCCTCAACATCAAATCCCATTTCTGTCAACACATTAACGATTTCACGACGTGTGTTGTCTGCAAGGTCAGTTGGTGCAAGGTCAAAATAACCACCTTTATCGTTAACTTCAAGCGTAGGATTACCTTGCTCATCTAATTTGAAAAGGAAAAATTCTGGTTCTGGTCCAAGGTTAAATGATTTATAACCAACTTCTTCCATATGACGCAAAGCTTTTTTCAAGTTACCACGAGGGTCACCAGCAAATGGTTCACCCGCAGAAGTATAGATATCACAAATAAGACCAGCTACTGCACCATTTTCATCGCCCCAAGGGAAAACTGTCCACGTATCAAGATCTGGATAAAGATACATATCAGATTCGTTGATACGAACAAATCCCTCGATTGATGAACCATCAAACATAGCTTTATTTGAAAGTACCTTATCCAACTGTTCATCTGTCGCAGGAATTTCAACGTTCTTCATAACACCAAGGATATCAGAGAACATTAAACGCAAGAAAGTAACATTCTTCTCTTTGACTTCGCGACGAATATCAGCTGCTGTGATTGCCATAATAGGGGTCTCCTTTATAAAAACCAAAAATAAAAGTTCAAAGCGTAATTAGATACGCAAGTTACCAAATTGTTGTGACGGGGTCGTAAAACGGCCTTGCTGAAGGAGTTCATCATGCAAGATACGTCGAACGTCCGCATCTGTTAAAGCCACTTGTTTTTGTTGGGCACGAACTTCACGCTCTTCGTACTCATGTTTAATCGCTGCAATATTGTAACCATCATCCAAAAAATCTTTGATTTCCAATAAACGATCCATATCATTTAATGAGTACATCCGACGATTTCCAGCTGTACGTTCAGGTTGAATTAAACCTTGATCTTCATAGTAACGAATTTGACGAGCGGTTAAATCCGTCAACTTCATAACTGTTCCAATCGGAAAAACAGCTAGAGAACGCCTTAATTCTTTCTCTCTTGCCATGATTATCCTCCTTTCCTAACAATTATATTCTGAATATTTCTACATGTCAACAGTTTATGTTACTTTTTCTTACACAACAAGCAATTCCCGAACATTACATTGTGTATTCGCTCTAATTTAAGGATTTTATCGAAAAATCATAAAAAATAGAGTCCAATAGAACCCTATCATTCTTATTTTAAATGTTTAAGTAGCCAATCATAATCATAATTGACAAGGATTGCTATAAAGACTCCACAGAAAGTTTCAAAGACTCTAGCAATAACATAAGTAAAGGTATTATCAGGTGGAATGGACAAGGTAATAATCAGAAGTGCAGCCACCCCTCCAATAACACCAGATGCATTATTAAAAGACACATTAATGACAATCGTCAGCATGGTCAAAATTGGAACCAATAGCAAGGTAACCCAAACTGAATGATTAAACCACATATTCACAAAGTAAAATAATAGCGACAAAAGCCCTCCAACCGTATTCGCAAAAATACGTGACTTACCAAACTGAATACTTCTATCAAAGTTTTCTCGAAGACTAAAGACTGCTGTCAAACAACCAATCTGAAGCCCTTCCCAGCCTAAAGCAGAAAAAAGACCTAAAACTAGAAAGACAGCAATCCCCGTCTTAAGTGTACGCATACCAAATTTAAATTTTTTCGGTTCAAATTTCAATCCCATCTTACTATTTTAACATGATTATGAAACTTTTGGCTACTTCTACAGTATTATGTCGCAAAGTTCAAACTAATAATCGCAATTTTTTGAGAGAAATTTACTTCCCAATAATAGTTTTAGCCTCTATCAAATACTCAATGAGATGACACAAAAAAGAGTTGGTTTCCCAACTCTTTTCATTCTAATAGACTTATTTATCAGTAAGTGCAGCCAATCCTGGAAGTTCTTTACCTTCAAGAAGTTCCATAGAAGCACCACCACCAGTAGAAATCCATGAGAATTTATCTGCACGTCCAAGGTTGATTGCTGCGGCAGCTGAGTCACCACCACCGATGATTGATTTAACGCCTGGTTGTTTCACGATAGCGTCCATCACACCGATTGTACCAGCTTGGAAGTCAGGGTTTTCAAATACACCCATAGGACCATTCCATACAACTGTTTTCGCACCAGTCAAGGCTTTATCGAATTCAGCAATTGATTTAGGACCGATATCCAAACCAAGGAAACCTGGGTCTACTGCTTCACCTTCAGTGTCTTTAACTTCAGTGTAGTCAGCAAATGCATTAGCTTCTTTTGAGTCAACTGGCAAGATCAATTTACCATTTGATTTTTCAAGAAGAGCTTTAGCAACATCAAGTTTATCTTCTTCTACAAGTGAGTTACCGATTTCGATACCTTGTGCTTTGTAGAACGTGTAAGTCATACCACCACCGATAAGAACTTTATCAGCTTTTGCAAGAAGGTTTTCGATAACACCAATCTTATCAGATACTTTAGAACCACCAAGGATAGCTACGAATGGACGTTCTGGAGTTTCAACTGCTTCTTTGATGTAAGCAATTTCGTTTTCAAGAAGGAAGCCAGCAGCAGCTTTGTCAACATTTGCTGAGATACCAACGTTAGATGCGTGTGCACGGTGAGCTGTACCGAATGCATCGTTTACGAAGATACCATCTCCAAGTGATGCCCAGTATTTACCAAGTTCAGGATCGTTTTTAGATTCTTTCTTGCCATCAACATCTTCAAAACGAGTGTTTTCAACCAAGAGAACTTGTCCATCTTCAAGAGCATTAACAGCTGCTTCCAATTCTGCACCACGTGTAACGCCTGGGATAAATTTAACGTCTTGACCCAATTTCGCAGCCAAGTCAGCGGCTACAGGAGCAAGTGATTTTCCTTCCTTATCAGCTTCTTCTTTTACACGTCCAAGGTGAGAGAAGAGGATTGCACGTCCGCCTTGTTCAAGAATGTACTTGATAGTTGGAAGAGCAGCAGTGATACGGTTATCGTTAGTGATCACGCCATCTTTTACAGGTACGTTGAAGTCAACACGAACGAGAACTTTTTTCCCTTTCAAGTCAACATCTTTAACAGTCAATTTAGCCATTTGATCAGACTCCTTAATTTTTTAATACGTTTTCATTATATCACAAAATGCATAAAAGAGATAGCAAAATCAGAAGGATTTCTAGCTTATTGCTAGTATAATACATTTATCATATAATCAAAATAGAAAGGTAAAAAAGCTATGAAAAAACAACTAAACAATAGGCAGCAACAAGCTGACTATGATCTAAATGTAATCCTCATTCTTACCCTTGTTCCTCTTCTACTCTTTCTTACTTTTAAACCAACTCTTTTTTCCTACACTAAGCAAACCTCAGTACCACTATGGCTTCGATTAATCTTATTAGCCAGTTGTCAATTTGCCATTGCAGGCTTGGGAACCAGCACTGTTATGCTTTATCGTAAAGAATCTTTCAGATACTTTAGATTAATCACAAAAAATCTAGTTCCTACCCTTTTTCAATCTCTTCTTATAGCCTTACCACTTATCATATTGAAAGTAGTTACTCACCAGATTCATTCCTATCTACCTCTTCAATCAATACAATTAACAAAAGAAGTAATGATACAATCATTTCCTAGTAATATCCTAGCATACCTATTCATCTGTCTTATTTGGGGATTCTGGGAAGGATTTAACTATGTAGTCATCGCTGAAAAGATACGCATACGTTTTCCATCTCCTTACTCTTGGTTAGATAGTGGAGCAATAACTTGTGCGATTTTTTGCCTTCTTATCCATGGAATCATTGGTTTTGATATCTATACCTTATTTGAAGCACTTACCGTTTTTATACTAATTTATGGTATGCTAGCCATTCAAAAACACAATAAAAACTCCTGGGGTTGTGTCATGCTCTTTCTACTTATTTGGAATGCCTTCTAGCTTATTCATAAATCACAATACTACTAAGATTATGACAGCCAATTTATACGGCTGTTTTATTATTTTGAGAAATAAAAAAAGAGCCGAAGCTCTTCTTTTTATACAATTGAATTATTTAGCGATTTTCGCGAAGTATTCAAGAGTACGTACAAGTTGTGAAGTGTATGACATTTCGTTGTCGTACCAAGAAACAACTTTAACCAATTGTTTACCATCAACAGTTTGTACTTTAGTTTGAGTTGCATCAAACAATGAACCGTAAGAAATACCTACGATATCTGAAGATACGATTGGATCTTCAGTGTAACCGAATGATTCGTTTGAAGCTGCTTTCATAGCTGCGTTCACTTCATCAACAGTAACGTCTTTTTCAAGAACTGCTACCAATTCAGTAACTGATCCAGTTGGAACTGGAACACGTTGTGCAGCACCGTCAAGTTTACCGTTCAATTCTGGGATAACCAAACCGATAGCTTTAGCAGCACCAGTTGAGTTAGGAACGATGTTTGCAGCACCAGCACGTGCACGACGAAGGTCACCACCACGGTGTGGTCCGTCAAGGATCATTTGGTCACCAGTGTAAGCGTGGATAGTAGTCATCAAACCTTGTTTAACACCGAAGTTATCTTGCAATGCTTTAGCCATTGGAGCCAAGCAGTTTGTAGTACATGAAGCACCTGAGATAACTGTTTCAGTACCGTCAAGGATGTCGTGGTTAGTGTTAAATACGATTGTTTTAACATCGTTTCCACCAGGAGCAGTGATAACAACTTTCTTAGCTCCACCTTCGTGCAAGTGTTTTTCAGCAGCATCTTTCTTAGCAAAGAAACCAGTTGCTTCAAGAACGATTTCTACACCGTCGTTAGCCCAGTCAATTTGTTCTGGGTCACGTTCAGCAGAAACTTTAACGAATTTACCATTAACTTCAAATCCACCATCTTTAACTTCAACAGTACCGTCGAAACGACCTTGAGTTGTGTCGTATTTCAACAAGTGTGCAAGCATAACTGGATCTGTAAGGTCATTGATGCGTGTAACTTCAACACCTTCTACATTTTGGATACGACGGAAAGCAAGACGACCGATACGACCGAAACCGTTAATACCAACTTTAACTACCATTAGTGATTTCCTCCTTATGAAAATCAAATAAATATAATTTTGAGAGCAAGCTCTCCCTATTGTGAAAAGATTAACTTGAGCGCTTTCAACTCAACCTTTCAACAGTCATATTATATAATTTTTTTCAAAAAATTGCAAACAGAAAAGGCACTTACTTTCATAAGTACCTTAACTTTATAAGTTCTAATTAAGCTTCACCAGAATTTTTCTTGATGATTTCTTCTTGAACTGATTTAGGAACATCTTCATAGTGGTCAAATACCATCATGAATGTACCACGTCCTTGTGTTGCAGAACGAAGTGTTGTTGCATAACCGAACATTTCAGCAAGTGGAACATATGCACGAACAATTTGGCTGTTACCATGTGCTTCCATACCATCAACACGTCCACGACGAGCTGTAACGTGACCCATAACATCACCAAGGTTTTCTTCAGGAACAGTGATTGTTACAAGCATCATTGGTTCAAGGATAGTTGGTTGTGCAGTCTTAGCAGCTTCTTTAAGTGCAAGAGACGCAGCGATCTTGAAGGCAGTTTCAGATGAATCGACATCGTGGTATGAACCATCGTAAAGTTTAGCTTTGATGTCAACCATTGGGTATCCAGCAAGGACACCGTTAGCCATAGATTCTTCCAATCCTTTTTCTACTGCAGGGATGAATTCACGTGGAACCACACCACCGACGATAGCATTTTCGAATTCGAAACCTTTACCTTCTTCATTTGGAGTAAATTCAATCCAAACATCACCAAACTGACCTTTACCACCAGATTGACGTTTGAAGAATCCACGTGCTTGTGTAGCTGCACGGAATGTTTCACGGTATGATACTTGTGGAGCACCTACGTTTGCTTCAACTTTGTGTTCACGTTTCAAACGGTCAACAAGGACATCAAGGTGAAGTTCACCCATACCAGAGATAACTGTTTCACCAGTTTCAGGGTTAGTTTCAACACGGAATGTTGGATCTTCTTCAGCAAGTTTTTGAAGACCAATACCCATCTTATCTTGGTCAGCTTTAGTCTTAGGCTCAACCATCAATTGGATAACTGGTTCTGGAACTTCGATTGACTCAAGAATAACTTTAGCTTTTTCATCAGTCAATGAGTCACCAGTTGTAGTATCTTTCAAACCGATAGCAGCAGCGATATCACCGGCGTATACTTGTTCAATTTCTTGACGGCTGTTAGCGTGCATTTGAAGGATACGTCCGATACGTTCACGTTTACCTTTAGATGTGTTCATTACGTATGAACCTGATTGAAGGATACCTGAGTAAACACGGATAAATGTCAAACGACCTACAAATGGGTCAGTCATGATCTTGAAGGCAAGAGCTGCAAATGGCTCATCATCAGATGCTGGACGAGTTTCTTCTTCGTCTGTATCTGGGTTGATACCTTTGATTGCAGGGATATCAAGTGGGCTTGGAAGGTAATCGATAACCGCATCAAGCATCAATTGAACACCTTTGTTCTTGAAGGCAGAACCACAAAGAACTGGGAAGAATTCAACATTGATTGTTGCACGACGGATAGCTGCTTTCAATTCCTCGTTAGTGATTTCTTCACCTTCAAGGTATTTCATCATCAAATCTTCGTCAGTTTCAGCAACTGCTTCGATCAATTTTTCACGGTATTCGTTTGCTTGATCAACGTAATCTGCTGGAATATCTTCTTCAAGAATATCTGTACCAAGGTCATTAGTATAGATTTCAGCTTTCATTTTAATCAAGTCAATGATACCACGGAAATCATCTTCAGCACCGATTGGCAATTGGATTGGGTGAGCGTTTGCTTGAAGACGATCGTGAAGTGTGCTTACTGAGTAAAGGAAGTCTGCACCGATTTTATCCATTTTGTTGGCAAATACGATACGTGGAACACCATACTCAGTTGCTTGACGCCAAACTGTTTCAGTTTGAGGTTCTACACCTGATTGTGAGTCAAGAACGGTTACGGCACCATCCAATACACGGAGTGAACGTTGTACTTCGATTGTGAAGTCCACGTGTCCTGGTGTATCGATGATGTTAACGCGGTGACCATCCCATTGTGCTGTTGTAGCGGCAGATGTGATGGTGATACCACGTTCTTGTTCTTGCTCCATCCAGTCCATTTGTGATGCACCTTCGTGAGTTTCACCGATTTTGTGGATTTTACCAGTGTAGTAAAGGATACGCTCTGTTGTAGTTGTTTTACCGGCATCGACGTGGGCCATGATACCGATATTACGAGTTTTTGCAAGTGAAAATTCGCGTGCCATTAGGTTTATTCTCCTATAAATATTTTAGTTTACTTATTTATTATAACATTATTGTCAAAAAACGGATAGGCAGGACCTACCCGTTTTTCACTAATATTTAACTGGTTTTCAAATGATAGGAATGATATTATTTGAATTCAAAGTCAGCCTATTACAAATCCATAATCTTATCTTATGAATATATGACTGTAATTCAGCTTGAAACTTATGATTACCAGCGGAAGTGTGCAAAGGCACGGTTTGCTTCAGCCATTTTGTGAGTATCTTCACGTTTCTTAACTGATGCACCAGTGTTGTTTGCAGCATCCATGATTTCTTTTGCAAGACGATCTTTCATAGTGTGTTCACCACGCGCACGTGATGCGTTAACCAACCAACGAAGACCAAGAGTTGTACGACGTTCTGGACGAACTTCAACTGGGACTTGGTAGTTTGAACCACCTACACGACGTGCACGTACTTCAAGTACAGGCATGATGTTGTCCATAGCTGTTTCAAATACTTCAAGAGCATCGTTTCCAGTTGCTTCTTTAATTTGCTCGAAAGCATCGTATACGATTGTTGCAGCAGTACCACGTTTACCGTCAAGCATTACACGGTTGATAAGACGTGTAACGATTTTTGAATTGTACAATGGATCTGCCAATACTTCGCGTTTAGGCGCTCTATTTTTACGACTCATTTTATCTTATCTCCCTTCTTATCCTTTAGGACGTTTAGCACCGTATTTAGAACGGCTTTGTTTACGATCAGCTACACCTGCAGTATCAAGTGCACCACGGACGATGTGGTAACGTACCCCTGGAAGGTCTTTTACACGTCCACCACGGATAAGAACAACGCTGTGTTCTTGGAGGTTGTGTCCGATACCTGGGATGTAAGCAGTAACTTCGATAAGGTTGCTCAAACGTACACGAGCGAATTTACGAAGGGCTGAGTTAGGTTTCTTAGGTGTCATTGTTCCAACACGTGTTGCAACACCACGTTTTTGTGGTGAAGATACGTTAGTTTGAACTTTTTTGTGGCTATTGTAACCAACGTTCAAAGCTGGTGATTTAGATTTAACAACTTTTGATTGACGTGGTTTACGAACCAATTGGTTAATTGTAGGCATCTACATTCTCCTGTGTTTTTTTATTTTTGGTTGATATGGCACTTGGTGACAGCCCATATCTGTGTGTACTTTTGCAACTTATGTCAGCACGTCTCTGTACACTTTTGAGAGACCAAAAGTAAAAAGTACCGTCTAGTATAATATCATTTTTCGATAGTTATTGTCAACAGTTTCTTGTTAAAAAGAAAAATTCCTAATCATCAAATTAGGAATAATATCGTAGATTAATTACTTGTCAAAAATATTACCGACTTCAACTTCTACCTTCTGTGCTTTTACATCAATGTCAGAAACAGTAAGTAATGATTTATATTCATGGATATCACGATCGCCCTTGGCATTTTCTGCGAATACAGCTACACCTACTAACTCACTATCAAATTCTGAAAGCAAGCTAATCATACCCGTAATGGTACCACCACCTTTAAGAAAATCGTCAACAATAAGGACGCGGCTATTGGGTTTCAAACTACGTTTTGAAAGGAACATCTTTTCAATACGGTCACTTGAACCACTAACGTAGTTTACCGATACAGTTGAACCTTCTGTAATTTTTAAGTCACGGCGAACAATAACAAACGGAATGTTCAAGACATCTGCTACTGCATTTGCTAAAGGAACTCCTTTAGTTGCTACAGTCATAACGGCATCAATTTTTTGTCCCTTAAAGGCACTAGCAATGATACGACCAACATTTTTCAAAATAGATGGTGTACTCAATAAATCAGATAAGTAGAGATAACCACCTGGTAAGATACGATCACTCTCTGAAAGACGTTTACAAAGATCTTCAACCAGACTTCTTGCATCTTCATCAGAAATGGTCGGTGTAAACATAACACCGCCAGATGCACCAGTTACTGTTTCGATTTCTCCTATTTGACTTTCCTCAAAAGCTTTTTTAATGATAGCAACATCTTCTGAGATTGAAGACTTAGCAGCTTCATATCGCTCTGCAAAAGTATTGAGACTTGTCAATTGATAGGGATTATTAATTAGGTAGTTTGAAATCACTACCATGCGTTCACTTCGTTTTAATTTCATATGTTACCTATATTTTCTGTACTTTTTAACTATTATACCATAATACAGCAAAAAACGAACATTTTCATATAAAATGCTCGCTTAATTTCGATTTTAATCAAATTTTGGCTTGTAGAAGGAACGATTATCCATAGCAAAGAGACGATTTGTCATTTCTCCTGGTCCTACTAGGTTAAGAGCTGTCGTCATCATCATCATACTGGCATCAAGATTATCAATCATATGAATAATTTCTGCTTCCATAATACGCGGGCGAACTGGGCTACCATACTCCAGTTGTCCGTGGTGGCTGAGAATAACATGACGCAAAACAACGACATCCTCACGCGTATCGTCAATATTAAGTTCCACAAGGACCTTGGTAATTTCTTCATCAATCAAGGCAATATGACCAATTAAGTTCCCACGAACCGTATACTCAGTGTTTTCAGGACCAGTAAGTTCAATAACCTTAGCTAAATCATGAAGCATAATCCCTGCAAAAAGTAGACTCTTATTGAGCTCTGGATAAATATCTCCAATGCTGTCCGCTAGGCGAACCATAGTAGCCGTATGATAGGCTAGTCCACTTTCAAAAGCATGGTGATTTGTTTTAGCAGCTGGAAAAGTGAAAAACTCTTTATTATACTTTCGATAAAGAGCACGAACAACACGCTGCCAAGTTGCTTCCTCAATCTTGAAAATCATTTGCTCTAGGTATTCGCGTACTTCAGTAGGATTTACCGGTGGTTTCTCTTTGAAATCAGCTGGATCATTTGGCTCACCAAATGTAGGCAAGCGTAAGGTTATTTGGTTTACCTGAGGAGTATTATTATAAACTTCTCGACGCCCCTCCATATGCACTACTTTACCTGCGGTAAATTCTTCGACATTATAAGGCTGAGCATCCCACATGTTTCCTGAAATCTCTCCAGTATCATCCTGAAAAGTAAAGGCAATATAATCCTTTCCTGCTCTTGTCTTACGTACCTCTGCACGCTTAATCAGATAAAAACCTTCAAAATACTCGTCTTTTTTCATTTGATTAATCTTCATGCTTGTCCTCGTTTTCTAATCGTGGTAAATCTAACAAACTTTGTGTCGCACTGTCTTGATAGGTTTCAATTGTATCAAGAGCTCTAACAATTGCCCTACTCCTTGTGTTGAGAAGACTATCGACTGTTTTACTTGCTGTATTCAATTGTCTCTGAGCTTTAGCTAACATATCTCCAAACTTGCTAAATTCTAGTTTGACATTGCCTAAAACCTTACTAATATCATCTGCATTCTTTTGAATATTCAAAGTTCTAAATCCTACGGACAATGAATTCAAGAGTGCTGATAAAGTTGACGGCCCTGCGATAACAATATTCTCCTCGCGACGAAGGGCGTCAAAGAAGGCTGGTTGGCGTACTACCTCAGCATAAAGTCCTTCCGTCGGCAAAAATAATATACCAAAATTTGTGGTTTCAGGTGGGTTAAGATACTTCTTGTTAATATCCTTGGCAAATCGCTTAATACTAGTCAAAAGAGACTTACGGTGATTCTCAATTTCCTCTTTATTACCAGACTCATAAGCATCTTCCAGACGATAGTAATCTTCCAAAGGAAACTTAGAATCAATGGGAAGGTAGATATATTCGTCTTTATGGTTTCCTGGCATTTTGATTGCATATTCAACTCGTTCACTTGAACCTGATACCGTAGGAAATTCTCGTTCGTACTGATTAACAGTCAATATGTCTTCAATAATTTGTCCTAATTGAAGCTCTCCCAGAATGCCTCGTGTTTTTGTATTTGAAAGGACCTTGTTAAGACTTCCGACATCCTTGGCTACATTTTTCATTTCCCCTAAGCCCTGGTTAACTGACTCTAACTGTCTTGAAACTGTCTCAAAAGAGGCTTGTAAACGTGTTTGTAGGGTTTGCTCAAGTTTCTCTTCAACTGTCTGACGCATTTGTTCCAAACGTTTCTCATTGGAATCCTGCATATCTTTAACAGCTTTGGTTAAGCTTTGGTTTATTTGCTCAAGACGTTGGTCAGAACGGTCTCGATTATCAGACAAATTTTGATGTAAAACTTCTCGGATATCTGTCAACTGTTGATATAGTTCCATCTGCAATTGGTTCAATTGCTTTGTCGTTTCCAGTTGGTTTGTCTTAGCAAAACTTTCCAATTGAAACGAAATTTGATCTGAAAGATTATCTGCATTTTCTTCCAAACCCTTATTAATCTGTTCTTTTAACTCCATATTTCTCAAGAAAAGAACAATAAGAATCCCAAAGCTTAATAAAGTTAAAAGTGTAAGTAGATAGATCATACTAACTCCTATCTTTAGTCTGGATGACAATCACATATCCATTTGGCACAAGCACTTGAATTGGACCATCAACGAACTCATTGCTAGAATAGATTTTCTTTTGGAAATAATTCATACTAGTTAATTCGTATTTTGCTCCCAAAATCGTCAGTTCTCCATCACCTTCATGTAAAAAAGAAACATATGTCATTCCGGGTTCTGGTAAAACTTTATGACTTCCTTCTGAATAATAAGTAATCTTATTTTGCTTATCTCGCAAACAGATATTCCTCATAAAAGGAACTAAATCAGGATCGCTGACCAAAAATAGATTTGATAACATATGATCAATTCTGCCACCAAAAGCACCGAAAATAGTTACTTCTGCCTCAGGATATAATTGAAATATAATTTTTAGGGCTAACTCTGTATCCGTGTCATCCTTTTCAGCTGGAGCAAGCCTACAATCTTTGGCAGCTGATTGAATCATCTCTAACTCTGACCGTGATACTGAATCAAAGTCTCCGACAGCCAAATCAAGAGGCAAACCTAACTCCAACAAACGTAAGCACGCGCGATCCACCCCAACAAAATAATCAAAATCGGTAGTGAACCACTCTAGCTCACCACCGACAAATAAAGCTATTTTAGGCATCGATAGCATCACGAAGCGTTTGAACTTGCGCTGTCAAATCAGGATTTTTGAAGAGGTAAGAGCCCGCTACAAAAACATTAGCCCCCGCCTTGGCACATGCTGCAATAGTGTTGTTATCTACACCACCATCAACTTCAATATCGAATGAATAGCCACCTTTTTCGCGAAGCTCCACAACACGCTCTACTTTAGACATCATTTCTGGAATGAACGCCTGACCACCAAAACCTGGATTTACAGTCATAATAAGTACTTGATCCACTAAATCAAGTACAGGAATAAGTGCCTCGACTGGGGTTCCAGGATTAATCACAACACCTGCTTTCATACCAGCAGCTTTGATTTTCTGGAGGGCACCATGGATATGTTTAGTGGCTTCAACATGAATAGTCATGATATCTGCACCAGCTTGTGCATAGGCATCCACATAACGTTCAGGATCAACAACCATAAGGTGGCAATCAAAAACCAACTTGCTATGTTTACGCATGCTAGCGACCACATCTGCTCCCCAACTGATATTAGGGACAAATTGACCATCCATAATATCAATGTGAACATATTCCGCACCTGATGCATCAATACGAGCTAGTTCTGAAGCAAAATTAGCATAGTCAGCAGCTAGGATAGACGGAGCAATTTTATAAGACATGAGAGACCTACTTTCTTTTTACAGTTTTTTTATATGTTTCACGACGGTTTTCAATTTCACTTAAAAATTGAAGGTAATTATCATAACGGACTTGCCATATTTGGCCATCTTCAACCTCATCCTTAACAGCACAAGAAGGCTCATGGGTATGAGTACAAGAACGGAATTTACAGCCATGACTAGCTTGACGGATTTCTGGAAAAGCTTCACTCAAGTCCTCGACATTATCCACTTCATAATCTAGCGAAGAGAATCCTGGTGTATCAGCAATCTTCCCTCCATGAACATCATAAAGACTTACAGCCCTTGTAGTATGACGCCCACGACCTAAACTGTCTGAAATCTCACCTGTTTCTAAATGTAACTGTGGGGCAATACGGTTCAACAAGGTTGATTTTCCAACACCTGTCTGTCCCATAAAGACTGTTATTTTATCAGTCAAGAGCGGCAATAGGTCTTCCAAACTGAAGACAAAATCAAAACCAATTTTTTGATACTGTTTTTGAATAACCTTCATTTCTGAATCATCTTCAACCAAATCCATCTTAGAAATATAGATTACAGGTTTTATATTTTTATGCTCTAGTAAAACCAAAAAACGGTCCAAAAGATTACTATTGAAGTCCGGTTCCTTAGCAGACATAATAACCACAGCCTGATCTATATTGACAATGGGTGGACGCACTAAGCTATTGATTCGTTGATCAATTTTAAGGATATAGCCTTCTGAATTTTCCTCTGCTGAAAATTCGACAAAATCCCCAACGTAAGGTGTTTGTCCTTTTTTTCTAAAATTTCCTCGCGCACGCGTCTGGTATACAACACCATCATGCTCTACATAATAGAAACCTGCCAGTGCTTTGATAATTCTTCCTTGCAAGTGAACTCCTCAATCGTTTAATAGCCCTATTATACCACAAAACAACACGCTTTTCTGATCCAAAACAAACCACATTTCCATTTCCTTAAGCTCCTTGCATTTTTAGTAATTTGCAGTATAATAATCCTATCACTGCGGAGGTGGTGGAATGGCAGACACGCATGCTTCAGGCGCATGTGCTTTTTCAAGCGTGAGGGTTCAAATCCCTTTCTCCGCATAGCTAAAAATCCCACTGAATTTCAGTGGGATTTTTGAATTATAGACCTGCTTCACTCAAAGCATCTGATAAGTGTGCAAAATCAGAAATAGATAGAGCCTCTCCACGAATAGAAGGTTTTATATCAGCAATTTCCAAAGCCTGCTCAAGTTTGCTTTTCACTTCTTCAGATTTACCAAAATGATTTGTTAAATTATTCCACAATGTCTTACGACGATGGACAAAGCTAGCCTTAGCCACTCGGAAAAGGAAATCCTCATCTTTAACTTCAACCAACGGTTGTTCACGGCGCGTCATCTTCAAAATTGCTGAGTCAACATTCGGGGCTGGTACAAAGACTGTACGAGGGACAACAAATGCCACTTTAGCAGTCATATAATACTGCACAGCAATTGATAGAGAACCATAAGCCTTGCTATTAGGCTCTGCAGAAATACGGTCAGCAACCTCTTTTTGCATCATAACAACAAATTCTGCAAAAGGAATCTTACTCTCAATCAAATGCATCAAAATTGGCGTCGTAATATAATATGGCAAATTGGCGACTACCTTAATTGGTAGTTCTGGATTTTTAAACTCTTTGACACGTGTCTGTAAATCCGCCTTGAGAACATCTTCATTAATTACGTTAACATTTTCATGATCACGTAATGTATCCTCTAAAATCGGAACCAAGCGATCATCAATTTCAAAAGCCATAACTTCCGCAGCATTTTCAGCTAAGAATTCTGTTAATGCTCCGATACCAGGTCCAATTTCGATTACATTGACATTTTTATCGATCTCTGCCGTATCAACAATTTTTTGTAAAATATTTGTATCTGTTAAGAAGTTCTGTCCAAAAGACTTCTTAAAGGTAAAGCCATGGCGTTCAAGGACAGCCTTGGTCACGCTATAATCTGCAATTCTCATTTATTCTCTTTTCTTATTATTTTCTCGATTTTTATATTTGGACACAAAACAGGTCCAAACCCTTAATTATCCCAACCTCAATAATAAGCTACTTAGTAGCGATTTGATGTTAAAATCACTGGTAATCTAGTAATTTGACATAGCCTCTTCTAGCTCCTCTAATGTGATTCCAAACAATTCCAAACGCTTTAAAAGCTGCTTTCCATTGCAATAACCAATACGAAGCACCTCGCCCAAATATTCTCGACGCTTTCGACTATCTGCTCCCATTAGTAGCCCTAACTTCATAAGATTTGATTTACTAATATCAAACTGATTATCATCATCGTAACTACCTAAAACTCCAGATAAGGCCTTTTGAAGATCCTCAAAACTCGCATGCTCAACACCCAATGAACGACCTTTAGTCTTAGATTTTGGTGTTGCTTCCCCACGGTTTAAAAAAGCATGTTTTGCTGTCGGAACAGCTTCCATAATGATTTTACGGATACGTTCACCATTATAGTCTGGATCAGTAAAAACAATCACTCCATGTAATTCATTAAGCTTATCGATACGCTCTAAGTCATCCTCATTAATAGCGGATCCTCTAGTCTCATAGGTATCCACCTCATAAAAACGTCTCAAATTTGCCGTATCATCCTTACCTTCTACGACGATGACTTCTTGAATCTTTATTTTATTCATCCAGACAAAAAATCCTCATCGCATTGTCATAAGTAGCCCTAGCCACTTCTTCACTCGTTAAACCACGAAGCTCAGCAATCTTGTCTACTACGTAACGTGTATAGCCTGTACGATTCTCACGACCACGTTTGGGAACAGGTGCCAAATACGGTGCATCCGTTTCAACAAGAATCTTATCTAAAGGTAACTTCTGAGCAGCTTCTTGGACATCCAAAGCCTTCTTAAAAGTTACAACACCTGAAAATGAAATCATCATTCCAAGATCAACAAATTTTTGAGCCATTTCTAGGGATCCTGAGTATGAGTGCATAATCCCCCCACGAGGACCAACACCAACTTCTTTAATAACAGCGTAAGTATCCTCAAGTGCATCACGTGTATGGACAACAAAAGGTAAATTGTGTTCCTTTGACAAAGCTATTTGACGCTTAAAGACATCAATCTGAGTTTCTTTAGGATCTTCCATCCAATAATAATCCAAACCGATTTCCCCAAGTGCCACTACTTTCGGATTATCCAATTGTGATACAATCATATCCTCAATTTCCTGAGAATAGGACCCCGCTTCCGTAGGATGCCATCCAATCGTACTATATAATTGATCATAACTCTCTGATAGTGCTAAAGATTTATTTATTGTTGGTTTATCAAAACCGACAATATTCATTTTAACAACACCTAGTTCAGCTGCAAAATCTATTTCTTCTTGTTCTTTTCCTGCAAAATTATCCACATTAAGATGGGTATGCGTATCAAAAATTTCAACCATAGTTCTATTATAACAAAAACGAGCGAGCATAGCTCACTCACCTTTTCATTTTATTAAACAAAGAGTCGCATATATTCTCTCTTTGTACAACGATTCATTACAATATCCTGTCTATTCGCTTGACGAAGAATAGTCTCAGCCTCCTCATTCTCAAGACCAATTTGACTCCAAAAAACTTTTGCATCCGTCTCAAGAAAATCATAAGCAACATCTGGTAAAAACTCACTTCGTCTAAATACATCAACAATATCAATCGAAAATGGGATATCTTTAAGATAAGCATAAACATGCTCTCCAAGAAGCTCCTGGCCTTCTAGTTGAGGATTTACTGGTATGATACGATAACCAGCAACTTGTAGAAAATGAGCAACCTGATAAGATGCTGCCTCCTTGCGATGAGATAGACCTACAATTGCAATCGTCTTTGCTGATTTTAAATAAGATTCTATAACCTCAGCACTAGGATTTTGAAATGAATAAGACATAAGACTCTCCTCGTCGTTCGAATAAATTAAAAATAAAAATCCCTAAACGGGACTGTGAAGATTAGTTAGCTAAGCTCTGCAACGATAGCTTTAATTTGTTCTTTTGTATGTACACCTGCAACTTGCTTAACAACCTCACCATCTTTTTTGAAGAGTAAAGTTGGAATAGACATGATTCCAAACTTCTGAGCTGTTTCTGGGTTCTCATCAACATCAATTTTAACAATCTTAAGTTCATCTTCTGAAATCTCTTCAGAAAGTTGCTCAAGAATTGGTGCTTGCATCAAGCAAGGCCCACACCATGTTGCCCAAAAATCAATCAAAACGAGTCCTTCAGCTGTTTCTTGTTCAAATGTAGCATCTGTTACTACTTGTGTCATATATTCATCCTCCTAGACATTATAAAACTTTTGTAGACCTATTCTATATGATTCTAAAGACCATTGCAAGAATTTGACACATACATAAAAAATTCTTATCAAATATTAGTCATTGCCTATCATAGACATCACTTGCTCACAGCCTATCTTGGGAGTATAATAATAAAAAACTATAAAAATAGAAATGAGTAAATATGGATAAAGATGCAATGATTACCTATCTCATAGGTGAACTCAAAAAAGAAAATCTAGAATTACATGATTTAATTATCCCAGAAGAACTCGAGGAAAAGCAAAAGCTTCTCAGAGCGCTCTTTAATACACGTAAACCAATGGCAGCATCAACACAATTCTTGACAATACAAGACCTTTACCTACAAGTTAGGAAAGGGGAACGTGGATTTGTACAACTCAGTTCACTCCAGCACATTCCACAAGATGATCGAATCTACCTCTGGAAAGGGGATATTACAAGACTCGAAGTAGATGCAATCGTAAATGCAGCTAATAAAACCTTACTTGGATGTATGAAACCACTTCATGATTGTGTAGATAACGCTATTCATACATACGCAGGTGTTCAGTTACGCCAAGCTTGTTTCGAACTCATCTTAGAACAAGGATATGAAGAACCCGTTGGCATGGCTAAAATCACCCCAGCTTACAATCTTCCTTCTGCCTTTGTCATTCATACAGTAGGTCCAAAAATAGTAGACCAACCGACACAAATTGATGAAGATCTTTTAGCAAAAAGTTATCTTTCAGTATTAGCACTAGCTGAGAAAAATAACATTGAATCAATTGCTATACCATGTCTATCAACTGGAGATTTCAATTTTCCAAAACAAGAAGCTGCCAAAATAGCCATTCAAACAGTCAAAACCTTTATTGACGAGTCAAGTATAATAAAAAAAGTAATATTTAACGTATTTGATGATGAAAATTTAGCTATTTATCAAAAACTCCTTGCCGAATAAAAGAAGAAAATCGATTTAATTTTCTTCTTTTTTATTTCATAACTGAATGCTCTTTTAAAAGATTAAAAAATGACGAATAATCTCTTTTAAGATTGACAAAACCACCGTCCTTAGACAAGAAACTATGTTCAGAAACAGCTGTACAAACAAGGATTCCGTTTTGATTTACCATATTGTATACAAAAGTAAGTTTGGCAGATTTAACTCTTTTAACATTAATCTCGATAGAAATTACATCTGCAAAAGTAGAAGTAGCTTTATAGTCACAGGAAATTGAAGTAACAGGAGAGATAATTCCCTCCTCTTCAATTTTTTCATAAGGCCAACCTATCTCTCTTAGAAAAAAAGTTCTCGCCTCTTCCATCCATCGAACATAATTAGAATGATGAGTAATACCCATTCGATCTGTTTCATAATACTGGACCTCGTGTTTACAAATAAACATAAGAACCTCCAAAAAGACTAAGAAATAAAATCTAAAATATCATCCTCAGAAAGAGAAGAGTCACATACAACCTTAGCAGCACCATTTTCTGAAACAAAGAGAGCAGGAACTGTAGCAATACCATATCTTTTACGTAAAGCTTGAATATCTTCTAATTCTTCACTATTTTCGCTATTAATATAGAAAATAGTAAGATTTGAATTACGTGCCACATTTGATAATTTAGGTTCAAAAAGTTGACAATATGGACAAGAAGGACGTCCAATAAATAAAATAAATTTATCAGCTGTATCAATATTCTCCTTGGCCGAAGAAACAGAAATAGTTGTAAAAGCAGATGCAAAATTTGACATAGAATACCTCTCAATTTAAAATATAGTATAATCATATCTGAAATTTAAACTTTTAACAAGTAAATAACTTAACAAAAAAAAGCTAGACCTACGTCTAGCAATGGGAATTATACTCCGCCAGTAGGACTCGAACCTACGACATCATGATTAACAGTCATGCGCTACTACCAACTGAGCTATGGCGGATA